>CALXQB010000026.1 GCA_944390445.1 uncultured Clostridia bacterium
TATAATACAAATATAATAAGAAAATAAATATATATAAATGGATAAATAGCATATATAGAACGGCTAAAAGCCTTGAAGATGTAAGAGTAGATGTTTTTGTGTGTTTTATATGTTTTGCCTATTTCTTTATGCACAAAACTTTTATTTTGCGCAATGTTATAAATTATAAAAATAATAAGGAATAGTATTAACTACTCCTTTTCTTTTATATGTTCATTATAAGATAAATTGTCAGTTAAATATTGATTGATTTGACGTATGTGTTTTTTATTTATTTTTGGATTCATATCCTATTTCTCTTTTCAAAAAAATATTTCATTCTATCTAGAAACTCGTCATTTGTTTTGGTTGTAACAATTTGATTAATTAATTGTTCTGTCATTTCTGAAATTTGCATATTTGCCATTGCTTTTCTTAAATTAAATACTACATCTAATTCTTTTTGAGATAAAAGAAGTTCTTCTCTTCTTGTTCCAGATTTGTTAATATCAATAGCAGGAAAAATTCTTTTTTCTGAAAGTTTTCTATCTAAATGTACTTCCATATTTCCTGTACCTTTAAATTCTTCAAAAATAACATCATCCATTTTGCTTCCTGTTTCAACTAAGGCAGTAGCCAAAATTGTTAAACTTCCTGCATCTTCTGTATTTCTAGCAGCTCCAAAAAATCTTTTTGGTTTATGGAGAGCATTTGGATCAAGTCCACCTGATAGTGTTCTTCCAGATGTAGGAATTACTAAATTATACGCTCTTGCTAGTCGTGTAATACTGTCTAATAATATTACTACATCTTTTTTCTGTTCGGTTAGTCTTTTAGCTCTTTCTAATACCATTTCTGCAACTTTTACATGATGCTCCGGTACTTCATCAAATGTAGAATATACCACATCCCCTGTAATTGATCTTTTCATATCAGTAACTTCTTCTGGTCTTTCATCAATTAGAAGAACAATAAGTTCTATTTCTGGATGGTTAATTGCAATGCTATTTGCAATCTTTTTTAATATAGTAGTTTTACCAGCTTTAGGAGGTGCTACAATCATTCCTCTTTGCCCTTTCCCAATAGGAGATATAAGATCAATTAATCTCATAGTATATTCCTGAGGCACAGTTTCTAATTTTAGCCTTTGATTAGGATATATAGGAATAAGATCATCAAAGTTTTTACGTTTCATAGCATTTTCTGGGTGTTCCCCATTTACTTCACCTACATAAATAAGTGCTGGAAATTTTTCTCCCTCTTTTGGACTTCTAATGATTCCTTTTATCCAATCTCCTGTATTTAATCGAAATCTCCTAATCTGGACTGGTGATACATAAACATCTTTTGGTGTAGGAAGGTAATTATCTCCTCTTAAAAAACCATAACCATCTGGTAATACTTCTAAGATTCCCTCTGTAATTTCATCTTCATTATTTGTAAGTTTGTAGGAATTTCCTTCTGTTTTTTCTTCAAGAAGAGGTTTTAAAGTTTCAATTAACTCTTCTTTTTTTAATTTTGAATAATTTTTAATTGTGTTTTCTTTTGCCAAGTTTTTTAGTTCTGCTAGACTTAGTTCATCTAAATTCATATAAAATTGCCCCCCCAATTATTATTTATTATCAAATTTATGGAAATGATTTAGAATAAAACCGGAAAAATCTAGCGATTTTTCCTATGCAATAAAAAGATTTTAAAAATAACAATGTTTATCTAAACTATTTTTTGAAAATAAAAAAACTTTATATGTTTAAAAAGCTATACACAAAATGTATAGCGTTTTATGTCTTTATTTTCCAATATCAATATAAACTCTTTCATTTGGTAAATACATATCCAATTTTTCTCTTGCCATTTCTTCAACATATTCTTTAGAATTTACATTTTCTTTTAATTCTGTAAGTTCTTTATTTGTTTGTTCCTGCTCTGCAATTAATTCTTCATAATATTCTTTTTGGTTTTTATAAGTTGCCAAAGATTTTTGCTGATTCATAAAAATACAAATAACATATATACCAATTCCAAGTATAAGTAATTTTTTATATAATTTACCATTCTTTATTATTGATTTCATCTGTAATATCTCCAAATCTTATCTTAAGTTTCAACGGAAACCATATATAATATATTTCTACACTTTTCTTTAAAATCCTTCTTAATTTCTATTTTTTACTGTTTTCAATTTCCTTTTCGACAATTTATTTTTTACATTAATAAAAATAAAAGTAATTGGTTTTAGTAATCTTTTTATAAGTTTAAGAAGTGCTAATATTGGTTTTGAAATAAATTGTAAAAAAGATAAAATTACATTTTTTATGGCAATTATGATTTTTACATTTATTTTGATAAAAAATTTACTTATCAATAAAATATAGAAAGCAATGCCAAATGCTATAGCAATAAAAAGATAACTTCTTAACTCTCCGTGATTAAATGTGAAAATGGAATATAGCAAAATTCCTCCTGTTAGTATCCAGAATATGATGTCTTCTATATAAGTAACAAAATCTGAAGTTTTAAAACTTTTCCTTAAAATTCTAAACATATCGAATAATATTGCTATGATTATACCAACTAAAAAGAATATGGAAAAAGAATGTAATTGATTTATACTTGTATTCAAAATAACTCAATCCTTTTATTTAAATATTTTTCCAAGTAAACTTCCTTTTTTTTCTACTTCTTTTTCAGAATATGCTAAATTATTGATTTCACCTTCTACTACTACTTCAGATGTATCTATACTTAATTTATTAATTCTGATATTTTCTCCTTTTACCGTAAGAAGCCCCAATTCTGTTTCGACAATTACAACTTGATCATCAAAACTTAGAACATCAATTACACCAGAAATACTTAGTTTTTCCCTATTTTCTAAAACTAAATTTTGAAATGTTGTGTTATTTACCATCTTCTTTTCTTCTAAATTCATAGGAAATCCCTCCTTTTTGCCTAAGATATATATATTCACATCTTGTCTAATTTAGAACAAAAAAAATGGCGTTATTGCCATTTCTTTTGTTAGAAATCATACCATTCAAATTCCCAATCATTTAATTTAATAGTATCTCCTTCTTTTACATTCATTTGTTTTAATTTAGCATTTACTCCTATTTGTTCTAATACTTTTTGAAAATAGGATAAAGATTCATTATCTTCTATATTTACTCTAGACATTAATCTATCGATTGCAGGTCCAGTAACTATATACTCACCATCTACTACTTGAACACTAAATTCTTCTCTATCTTCTTTTAACGTATATATTACCTTTTCAGAAGAACCTTCCAATTCTTCTTTAGGCAAAGTTTTTAATACTTCGCTTACTCTTTGGAATAATTCTTTTAGTCCTTGACCTGTTACAGCTGAAATTTTAAAAATTTCTAGTCCTTTTTCTTTGGCAAGATTTTCTAATGTTTGGTACAAAGAATTATCTTGCATTGCATCAATTTTATTTGCAACAATAATTTGCTTCCTTTTGCTTAATTGTTTGCTATATTTACTTAATTCCTCATTAATTTTATAAAAATCATCTACAGGATTTCTTCCCTCTGATCCAGATACATCAATAACATGTAATAGAAGTCTTGTCCTTTCAATATGCCTTAGAAATTGAATTCCAAGTCCTACTCCTTCACTTGCACCTTCTATAATTCCAGGTATATCTGCTAACACAAAACTATCTCCATAATCTGTTTTTACTACTCCTAAATTTGGGTTTATTGTTGTAAAATGATAATCAGCAATCTTAGGTGTAGCAGCTGTTACTACAGATAGAATAGTAGACTTACCAACATTTGGATAACCAATTAATCCAACATCAGCTAATAATTTTAACTCTAATATTACTTCTACTTCTATCCCTTTTTCTCCACTCTGTGAAAAATGTGGTGCTTGTCTTGTAGAAGTAGCAAAATGAGAATTTCCTTTTCCACCTCTTCCACCTGGTAAAATTAATTCTTTTTGTCCTTTTTCAGATAAATCTGCTATGACTTTTCCTGTAGAGGCTTCTTTTACAACTGTTCCTATTGGTACTTTTATAATTAGGTCTTCTCCGCTTTTCCCAGTACAATTTGATCCACTACCATTTTCACCATTTTGTGCTCTATATTTTTTATGATATCTAAAATCAATTAAAGTATTACTATTTGGGTCTACTTCAAAATAGATATCTCCACCTTTTCCACCATCTCCTCCATCGGGTCCTCCAGATGGAATATATTTTTCTCTTCTAAAAGTGATAGCTCCATTTCCACCATCTCCAGATTTTATTATTATTTTTGTATAATCAACAAACATAAAAACTCCTTTATGATTCAAAA
Source organism: uncultured Clostridia bacterium (assembly GCA_944390445.1). Lineage (GTDB taxonomy): Bacteria > Bacillota > Clostridia > TANB77 > CAG-508 > CALXRW01. Next base: position 4,302 of record CALXQB010000026.1, read on the forward strand.
TAATCTAATTTCATTGCTTTTTTTACTTTTTTCATCGTTTCTTTTGCTGTAAGCCTTGCTTTTCTAGTTCCTTCTAATAATATGTTATCTATTATCTCTGGATGCGCTTCATAATATTCTCTTTTTGCTCTAATTGGATTCAAAAATTCATTTACATATTGAATTAACTGTTTTTTGCAAGCTACACAACCCCTTTTCCCAGCTCTACATTCTTCACAAATCGTCTTTAATTCTTTTTCTGGTGCAAACAAATGATGATAATAAGCAACCATACATACATCAGGATTTCCTAAATCATCTTTTCTAATTCTATTTGGGTCTGTAACAGCAGACATGATTTTTTTGGAAACTTCTTCTTCTGAGTCAGAAAGATAAATAGCATTTCCAAGTGATTTTCCCATTTTATCATTTCCGTCTAATCCTTTTATTCTTTTCGTATTAGACAAAACCGCCTCTGGTTCTATCAAGACATCACCATAGGTATTATTAAATTTTCTTACAATTTCTCTACATTGTTCAATTAAAGGTAATTGATCTTCTCCTACTGGAACTAATTTGCCTTCAAAAGTTGTAATATCAGCAGCTTGACTTACAGGATATCCTAAAAAACCATAGGTTACACTTTCTCCAAATAATTCTTTTTTCTGAGCTATTTCAGTCTTTACTGTCGGATTTCTTTCTAGTCTACTTATAGTAACAAAATTAGAATAAAACACTGTTAATTCAGCTGTTTCAGGTATCATAGATTGAATATAAATAGTTGTTTTTTTAGGATCAATTCCAACAGATAAGTAATCAATTACTAGTTCTCTTACATTTTTTCTTACTTTTTCTGGTTGATTAAAATTATCTGTTAAAGCTTGAACATCTGCTATTAAAATATATGGATCATATTGATCATTTTCTTGCATTTTAAGACGTGTTTTTAGAGAGCCAAAATAATGACCTATATGTAATCTCCCTGTTGGTCTATCTCCTGTTAAAATTCTAATTTTTTTACTATCCTCCATAAAGAAATCCCCTATCCTTTCTCATTGTAAAAATTATATCTTATCTTTTATGATTTCGCAAGATAAGAAATGATATAATAAGAAAATTTCCATATACATTTATTTTAAAAGACATTTTTAAAATAATGTCTCCTAAGAGATAAATATATATGGAAATTAGTTACATATCTAAATTATTATTTTTTAGCTTCTTCTTTACTAACTACTTCTTTTCCGTTATAGTATCCACAGTTAGGACATACCCTATGTGGCTGTACTGGTTCGTGACAATGTTTACAGGTTGATAAAGTTTGGTTTTCTAATTTCCATGTTGATCTTTTCATTCCTGTTCTTGCTTTTGACCATCTTCTTTTTGGTTGTGCCAATTTAATCCCTCCTTAGAATTGTTTATTCTATCTTATTTTATTTGTTTCATTACTTCTTCTGCAAAATTTTCTTCCTTCTTTTCTAGTCCTTCACCTTTTTCGAATCTAACAAAATTAACTACTTCGGCATTATGTTCTTCTAGCATTTTATTTACTTTTAAGTCAGGTTCTTTTACAAATGGTTGTTCTAATAAACAAATTTCTGAATAAAATTTTCCAATTCTTCCTTGTACCATTTTTTCTGCAATTTGTTCTGGTTTGCCTTCATTCATAGCTTGTGCTTTTAAAATTTCCATTTCTTTTTGTACCTTTTCTTGAGGAACATTTTCTCTTGATAAATATTCAGGTCTAGCTGCTGCAATTTGCATACATACATCTTTTCCTACTTCTTTTGATCCTTTGCTTAAATCAACTAAAACACCAATTTTTCCGTCTCCATGAATATAACTTTCTACTGTTCCAGTAGATTCAAATCTTGCAAATCTTCTAATTGACATATTTTCTCCAATTGTTGCGATTTTATCTGTTAAAATTTCTTGTATTGTTTTTGCATTATCTTTGATAGATTTTTCATTTAGCAAATCTGCAACGTCTTTAGGATTTTGTTTTGCAACTTGTTCTGCAATGTCTTTTACAAAAGTTCTAAATTCATCATTTTTTGCAACAAAATCAGTTTCTGAATTTACTTCTACTACAGCACCCACTTTACCATCTTCTGTAACATAAGTGGTAACTAATCCTTCTGCTGCAATTCTATCAGATTTTTTAGCAGCTTTTGCAATTCCTCTTTCTCTTAATAATTCTGCTGCTTTTTCCATATCTCCATTGGTTTCTGTTAAAACCTTTTTGCAGTCCATCATCCCTGCTCCTGTTTTTTCTCTTAAATTCTTTACAAGTTCAGCTGTTATCATTTTGAAACCTCCTTTAAATTTTATTATCTCTATTCGTTTGAGCTATTTTCAGCTTCTGCCTCTACTACTTCTTCCATATCTGCAGGCGCTTGTTCTTCTACAAGGCTTTCTGTTTCTTCGGACATTTCTACAGTTTCACCTTGTCTTCCTTCAATAATAGCATTAGCCATTACATCAGCAATCAATTTTACAGAACGAATAGCATCGTCATTACCTGGAATTGGGTAATCTACATCTTCAGGATTGCAGTTGGTATCAATTAACCCTACAATTGGAATATTTAACTTTCTAGCCTCTAAAATAGCAATTCTCTCTTTTTTAGGGTCTACAATGAACAATACTCCTGGAAGTTTATTCATTTCTTTAATTCCACCTAAATTTCTTTCCAATTTTTCTCTTTCTGCTTTTAATTTAATAACTTCTTTTTTAGGTAATCTTTCAAATGTTCCATCTGTTTCCATGGCTTCTAGTGATTTTAATCTATTAATTCTTTTTTGAATTGTGTCAAAGTTGGTAAGCATTCCTCCTAACCATCTTTGATCTACATAATACATGTTGCATTTGATAGCTGCTTCTTTCATGCATTCTTGTGCTTGTTTTTTTGTTCCTACGAAAAGAACTTCTTTTCCTTCTTCTGCTTGTTCTTTCATAAATTTGTAAGCTTCATCGATTTTCTTTGATGTTTTTTGTAAATCGATAATATGGATTCCATTTCTAGCTTGGAATATGTATTCCGCCATTTTTGGATCCCATCTTCTTGTTTGGTGTCCAAAGTGTACACCTGCTTCTAGTAATTGTTTCATAGCTACTACTGCCATATTTAAAATCCTCCTTTTAGTTTTACATCCGTACATTTTTAATCATTTAAAATTACTTGAATTCATATTTCCAGTTTTCAAGCACTATTTTAAACTCAATATACGTGCAATTTTAACTCATTTATTATAACAAAAAAAAAAGTATTTTTCAATACTTTTTTTAAAAAATCATTATATTTTCTTAATACATCTTACATTCTATATTTTTTTATTTTAGTATAAGCAAATATAGTAGAAATAGCAAATAAAGTAATAATTATTAAAATTGTATAATCAATACCAGTATCTGGTAATGTAGTATCATTCGTATAAGTACTTACATTATTATTGTTATTATTATTTGTATTAGTATTTTGTGTGTTTTCTGTATTGGTATTAATTGTTCCACTTGTATTAGAATTAATTGTAATTTGTTGCCTATTAGAATTATCTATATCATTTGTATTGGTTGCTAATACATTACTAGATAATATTAATAAACAAACTAAAATTAATACAATTGCAAATACTTTTCTTTTTAAATTAAACATAAAATTCTTCTCCTTCTGACTAATATATTCTTTAATAATAGTATAATTCTTTATATAATAATTATACTATCATTATAGTTAGTCTACATGAATTTCTTCATTTGATTACAAAACTATTATATACTGAATATTTTTAATTTGTCAACAAATTTCGAAAATTTTTTTCATTTTTTATTGCTTTGAAAAATCCAAATTGTGTCAGGTGTCATATGAATCAAATTCTTGTTACAAAAAAATTTCATAAAAAAACTTTATTTTTTAAACTACAATTTATTTTATCTCTTATCATCATTTTCATTTCATCTTTTTATTTTCTGTACATCTTTTATGTAATGAAAAGTGAGGAAAAAAAAGGTGAGTTATTATTAGATACTGTACAGCTTTCACAGTTATATACTTCAAATAATATAGATACATCTATTTCTCGTATTCCTTCTTCACCGTTTATTATTGGCTCCATTAACATTGAAAAATTAAATATCTCTTATCCTATTTTTTCTGAAACAAGTGATGAATTATTAAAAATATCTCCTTGTCGTTTTTATGGTCCTATGCCAAATGAATTTGGTAATTTATGTATTGCTGCACATAATTATGATAATACAAAATTTTTTAGTCGATTACATGAACTAGAAATAAATGATGTTATTCAAATTCAAGATTTAAGCGGAAATACTTTACTTTATTATGTCTATGACAACTATGAAGTCTCTATAAATGATACAGATTGTATCCTACCTATAGAAAATCACAAAGAAATTACATTAATTACTTGTAATAATCAAAATGGAAATCGTATTATTGTAAAAGCAATTGCAAAATAATATATTTTTTTACATTTTTCCTTTTCTTTTTATTTAGAATATGATACACTATTGTCAATAAAAAAAGGATTTTGATTTTAATAAGGAGGCTTCAAAATGGAAGTAAAAAGATGTATACGTTGTGGTAATTTTGTTATGTCTGGAGATGATTTATGTATCAACTGCAGTAATAAGGACAAATTAGAAATACAAAAATTAAAAAATTATTTCGAAGATAATGAAAATACTTATACAATTGGAGAGTTGTCTGCTAATACAGGAATATCAGAGAAAAATCTTACAAGATATATGGGAAATCAAGAATTTGCCTCTTATTTAAATCCAGATACTTCTAACTTTAACCAAATGGGAAATTTTTAAACTTTTTATAGTTAGTTAAGAGAAACTTTTAATATGAATAATGGGTCGCACAAAAATTGCGACCCATTATATTTTAGTTGATTTTGTCAAATAATATATCTTGTTTTTTTTGAATGTATCGATTTGAAAATAATAATGCAATAGTAAGTATAAATGTAAAAATAAGAATAAAAATAATTTCATTTATTGTCATACATAAATATCCGATTAATAAAAAGATTGCAATACAGATAAAGGAAAAAATAAATTCAAATAGCATATTCATGTTTTGTTTTACAACTGCATATTCTGTATTCCAATTTAATTTTGGTCTTTTTAAATCAATCCATAACATCCATATAGAATGAATAAAACTAAATAAAATAGTAAATAAAAATATAACAACAATAAATCCTATAGATACAGGAAACAAATAGTAAACTAATCCTATTAAAATCAAACTTGGAATAAAATTAACAAATACAGCTGGTATAATCTTATAAATATATTGATCATAGAGAGAAACTGGAATTTGTTTTACAAATTTAGCATTTTCTCCATCTCTAGATATTCCAGTAATTGCTATGAAATTCAAACTATATAAAAGGCTTATTATGGAAAGCAATATACTGATTCCAAGAGGAGATTGTATATTGAATAATCCTGCTATATTGCGAATATCCATTCCATTATCATTTCCTAGAAATGGTAAAAACAAAAGTACCGGCATAAGAAATGCGGGTAAAATACATTGGATAAAATAAATCGGATTTCTTATTAGCAATTTAAATTCTTTTATTACATAACTTAATCCAATATCTTTTTCTTGGTAATTTTTATCTTTCATTTTTCTCTTTTTAAGTGCTGTTCCTCTACTTCCAATGACACCTTTAAAATAAATCTTATTCCCAATACAAATGAAAATAATAAAACTTATTAAAGTAAATGCAATTAATTGAAGTAGTGGAATAATTTCATTTGTATTGATAATGGCATGAATTGCTGGTTTTAAAACTAAAAAATAATTTCCTATACTTTCTACCATACCATTTACATTCGTCATGGTAACAAGTATTTCTTGATTGCTAACTTCACCAGTTGAGGTAAAGAAAAATTGCAAACCAATTGCTAGTAAAATAATCGCTAAATTAATGAATAACTGAAAACGTTCTTTATATTTTACTAAATTCGAAAATCTCATAATAACCATTACCACCAAAGTAATGAAAAGGATTGGTACAATAGGTAATAATAAAAGTACAACAAGACTTATAATATAATAAATTATTCCAGCTCCAGTTATATATCCATATATAAAAATTGGAAATAATCCAAAAATAAATTCAATTAAATATTCTGATATGATAAGTACATTTAATTTAGCTAATAACAATTCTATCGGTTTTATTGGTAAAGGTAAAACTTGTTCAATATCTTTTGCAAAATAAAATATATTCATTGCTGAAAAAATAGTTTGTATAGATATTAGTAATAGTAAAGCAAGCAAGAAAATTCCAACAAAAAGAGTTTCTTGTCCAAATGCACGTAAAGTTTCAATTAGTTGATAACTAAGAAATGAAAAAATTCCAATTAAATATAAAATTAATATTCCATATCCAATCTTTGCAGCTATTTTTTTCAATCTTGAGCTAGTATTTTTATTTTCTGTGCCAAACTGGAAAGATGATTTAAGAAAGACTTTTGTTAAAACCCAAATTTTATTCATTTTCTGTCAACTCCAAAAACATTTCTTCGAGAGAACTTCCCTCTTTAACTTCTGATTTTAATTCTTCATAAGTACCCACAAAAATCAGATTCCCTTTATGGATGATTCCAACCCTGTCACAAAGTTTTTCTGCAACTTCTAACACATGCGTTGAGAAAAAAACAGTATTATTTTTCTTAGCATGTTCTCGCATTAATTCTTTCAATTGGAAAGAGGATTTTGGGTCTAACCCTGTCATTGGTTCATCTAAAATCCAATTTTTAGGTTGATGTAATAACATACTTATCACAATTATTTTTTGTCTCATTCCATGTGAATAACTTTGCATACTACTTCCTAAATCATTTTCTATTTCAAATCGTTTAGCCAATTTTTCAATTCGTTCTTTTCTATCTTCCGAAGATACTTCATACATATCAGCGATAAAGTTTAAATATTCAATGCCTGTTAATCTTAAAAACATGTCTGGGCTGTCTGGGACAAAACCAATTGTTTTCTTGGCGTCTACTGGATGTTTTTCAATATTTTTTCCATCTAATAAGATTTCTCCTTCATCTGGTTTTAATATTCCAGTAATCATTTTAATTGTTGTTGTTTTTCCTGCCCCATTTGGTCCAAGGAAACCAAATATTTCTCCATTTTTTATTTCTAAGTTCAAATTGTCTACTGATTTTTTTCCTTTTACATAAGATTTGCTTACATGGTTTATAGTTATCATTTTTTATCTCCTTTTTTGAAAAAGACTATCCAAAGTAAAATTTCTTTTATTAGGATAGTCTTTTATTTTAAGAATGTTTTCCTCGTGATGCATTTCGCCTTTTTGTTTTTTCTTCTGTTGTATATGTTTCGTCTTTTATAAAGTCTTCATGATCTATTGTACTATTAGAAGTATCCTTCTTATTATGTTTATATTCAATAACTCCAAATGTGATACCAGCAATGCATAATACAACTGCTGCAATTGAAATTACAATTCGAATGGTATTTCCATGTTCAGAATTAAATAAACCCGTACCGTGAAGTTGGTGCTACTTCACCTTTTGTAACAATAATCTGATAAGTATAAATTTCTTGTCCATCTTCAGATTTTACTAAAATAGTAATTACATTTTCACCCATTTGTAAATTTTCATTTCCCAATATTTCGATTGTCATTCCTTCTTCATTTGGTTCTGCTGTAATAAGTAATTTGGTAATCTGATCAGATACATTACAAGTATATTCTGTTATTTCTGTCTTAAAATCTGGCATAAAAGAAATATCTTCTGTTTTATTATCTACTGTTACTCCCTGTATTTTAAGACTTTTAATTCCAACTGGTATAATTTCTTCTGCTGATTCTTTTCTAATATGAATTGTATAAGTATTGGTAGAACCATTTTCAGCCACTACTTCTATTCTTGCTGTGGTATTACCTTCTTCCAACTGAATTGTTCCAGTTCCAGATACTGTTGCTTTTTCATCTTCTGGTTCTGCAGAAATAATTATTTCTTCCAAATCATCTTCTACTACAACTGTATAACTAGTAGTTCTAGGATTAAAGTTTGGACTTAAAGTTCCATTATTTACTGTTAGAGATTTTAAATAATTATTACTTGATTTTACAGGATTATCTTCTTCGTTATCATCCTCATTATCAACAGTAGGTGCTGTTGTTGTTAGGTATTGGCTAAATATATATCCTGTTGAGCCATTATAAGATACTCTGCTCCATCCATTATCTCCAATGCCTGTTCTTGTTACACTATCTCCTTCTTGTAATGAACCAATTGAACCACTACTTGTTGAATAACTACTTCTAACATTCACTTCTGTTGTTGCATATACTGTTTGATTTACACTTGTGAAATTTGGTTCTGATACTACTGGTGGCTCTGGATCAGTGGATGGTGGTGTTGATGGTGCTTTTACGGTTATAACTGCTGTTGCTGGTGAATCTTCAATAGGATTCCAATTTACATCTTCCATAATTGTAGCATTAAATGTCACATAATATGTAGTATCTGTTGAAACCGAAGGAGTTTTAAAAGTAAAAATTGCCAAATTTGTCATTCCATTTGCACTTGCATTTGTTATTGTGCCTGTACCTTCCCCAGTTCCTCCAGAGCTACTTACTAATGTTAACCCCCCATAATTATCAACTGTAACCGCGTAAGAAATTACCGGTATATTAGATTGAATACTTATTGAAACGTTTTCACCACTATTAACTGTGCTTGATGTAGCAGAAATAGCAGCATTAGAAGTTACATTATATAGAGCAATTATTAAAATAGTTAATAATAATATTTTTAAAATTTTTACTTTCATTTCTATTCCTTTCATTCACTTATTTTTATTTCATATTTGTGAATACTATTCATTAAAATTCTAGATGAATCTCTTGCATCTGCTTCACCATCATGACTAACATCTGCTGCCTGTAAAAACTCATTTTCTAGGGAATACATTCCCACACTATATCTTAGAATTCTAGAAGAATCTCTTGCATCAACCAAACCATCTCCACTTGTATCACCATATTTTATAACTACATATTCTTTCCCTTCAATTGTTACTGTACTTCCAGTAGCCAAGTTCTCATTCGTTGCTGTTGCTTCAGGGTAAGTTTCTTTTATTTTATTTAAATTAGTATCTGGTTCGCAAATTAGTTTATCATCCTCTAATTTATAGTTGTCATTAGGTTCTGCTGGTTCAGGATCAGGTTCTGGGTCTGGAGTGACTGGTGTTGTTGGTTCATCTACTGGTACTAAATATACTTTACTTCCATCTGATGCTCCTCTTGCCATATATCCTTCTCTTCCATCAGGTAATCTTACTTTATCTAAATAATAACCTCCTGTTTTTTCTGTTGCCATTTCAATTCTAGTTACAATCGTACCTTCTGCTACATATTCTATAATTTGACTGTCCATGTTTCTTTCTGCTCTAAACGCTAAACCTCCATTTGCATTCACTCTTACTTGATTTCCTTGTAGTTGTGTTGTTAGATAATTTGTTGGAACAAATCCCATTCTTCCATCTTCTAAAACAATCCTATCCCATGTATATCCATCAAATGTATATTTTCCCTTGTCTATCCTTGTAACTGTTTGACCTGCCTGCAAAGATGATACAATAGCACTTCCTGTCATTCTTGGTGCATTTCTCAATATAACACTATTATTTGTGTAAACAACTTCATTGCATGTTGTAATAGTTGCAATTTCCTTTACGTAATCTCCACACATATACCCGATTCTACCATCATCCAACATAATTCTATCCCAATAATAGCCATCCACAGTTGTCATTGCTCTTTCAATAATTAATACATGTGTGTCATTTCCAATCTCTGTAATAACACCTGCACTTAACCCTTTTCCACTTCTGAAACAAACTGTTGAATTTGTTTTAACAAGAGCGTCTACACTAACTACCTTATCAGATGCAGGTCTTGGGCACCTTTCTGCAGGCATATTTTCATAAACAGGAATTACAAAAGTAAATCCATAATCTATTTTTCCATTATTTAAATAATTACTTCTTACTGTCATACCTTCTGTCTGTGGTGCCTGAATATTCTGCATATATTGCCTTGAATATAAAGTTCCATCAGAACTATCTACATCAAATTTTTGAAAATACAATGTGTCTTGTCCTTGATTAATGTATTGATTTAGTACAAATTCAGTTCCACCAACAATAGATGCTTCTATAGTATACCACCCATGATCTCTTGCATAGTTAATAGCATTATTTGTAATTTCTGAACTACTATTGCCACTTGCACCTACATTAAAATGATTATAAACTCCATGTGTTCCATTGCTTAATTCTGTCCCATTGGAACCTTGTTCTTGTTTCATTCTACTTACCAAAAAGTATGGACTTACTCCCCAAGTTTCCGCGGCTTTCATAATGGCATTTACATATGTATCGTTATTCATAAATGTACCTGACACCATATTCCAAACTCCTTCTCTTGTTTGAGCACCAGGAACATAAATTAATCTTTCAAACTGGAAAATATCAGAATCATTAATGGAATTTCTTGGATCCATTTGATATGCAACAGCTGCTTCTGATGCACAGTACCATTTTCCACTATCATAGGTTTTCGTTCCACAAATAGAACATACCCACTGTCCACCTTTATCATAATATATTAAACTTTTTGGGCTTTCAAAATGACCTTGCGTTTCATTAACTATTACATCTGCCCAATTTAGTTCTGTATATAATAAAGTAAAATTCCAACTTGGATGTAGTCTCTTTAGTTCATCAATTAAAGCTCTATATCCAGGATATTGTGTTTCATTTAAAGTATCTAAATTATTTGTTCTATATTGTGCATTTACTTTATTTTCTAAAAGGATATTTATTACTAAAATTATTAAAACTATGAATAAAAACATTAAAATTCGTTTATAAATACCTCTTTTTAGCATTTTTATTCCTCCTTTGTACCTTATTTTGCATATTATTACAAAATAAGTATATTACAACAAAAAAAATAACGCAATAGATTTAAAAAATTTTTATAAGAAAATTGACATTTCTTATAAAAGTTGATAAAGTATATTTATGTAACCTATAGGCTCTTCAGACTTTAAGTAAAGAAAGGAGAATTCATTATGAATCATACTTACAATTTGCAACACTTTGAAGGACGTACAGGTTATCATATTTTTGTTGACAGATTTTTAAGAGGAGGAGATGAATTAAGCCCAATTAAAGGTAGAATTATAAAACAATGGGAAGATTCCATTCCTAATTGGTGGCCAGATGAAGATGGTGTGTTTCGGAACGAATACTTTTATGGAGGCGATTTAAAAGGAATTATAAAATCTCTTGATGACATAAAAAGTATGGGATTTAATCTCATTTATTTAAGTCCTATTTCCCATACACATACTTATCATCATTATGATGTAGAAAACCAGCTAGAAATTGATCCCTATGTAGGAAATTGGAATGATTTTAAAATGCTTTGCCAAGAAGCACATTCTAAAGATATTCTCATTTGCGTTGATCTTGTATTTAATCACATGGGAATTCGAAGTGAGTTTTTTCAAAAAGCATTAGCTGGGAATGAACAATATAAAAAATGGTTCGAATGGAATCATCAGGGAAACCCTGTATACTGGTATGGATTTCGGGATATGCCACAATGCAATAAATTGGATAAAGATTATCAAGAGTATGCATGTGATGTAATCGAAAAGTATATCAGTATGGGGGCAGATGGTATCCGTTTGGATTTAGGAGAAATTCTACCTAAGGAGTTTATGATGACAATCTTAAAAAAAGCTAAAACTATTAATCCTTCTGTCATTTTTATTAATGAAAGATGGGAATTTGCCACTTCTTCTACCCAACCCTATTTATACATAGATATGGCTGATACTGTTATGAATTATCCTCGTGCAGATGCTATTATTAGATGGGTACGGTATGGCAATTCTTCTCATTTTCAATATACAGAAGGAAGGATTTCCAAATATCCCTACCATGTGCAAAATTTATTGTGGAATTTATTAGATTCTCATGATACTCCTAGAGCTCTTACGATGCTTGTAGGTGATAAAATGAATGAAAATCCTTACAATGGTCGTGTGTGGGATATTGAGAGTCCTTGGCGTAGTAACTATGGTTTTGATACTTATCATTTTAGAGAATGGGAATATGAGCATGATAAAATTAATGTAACATATGCTCAAGAAAAATTAAAACTAGCTAGCCTAATTCAATATATTATTAGAGGAATTCCTATGGTGTTTTCAGGAACTGAAGTTGGTGTTTGTGGGTATAAAGACCCATTTAACAGAAAACCATATCCTTGGAAACAAAGAAATGAGGAATTAAAAAAACATTATACCCAATTAGGAATTTTAAGAAATTCCAATCAAGATATTCTTAAAAATGGGGAAATGTTTATAGAAGTTCAATCCGATATTATGAGCATCCATAGGAATTTAGAATATAAAAGGTTAACAGCAATTTTAAATAGGACCTGTCAATCAAAAAAAATATCTGTACCTGCTGCCAAAATTGTTTTTTCTTTAAATGAAAGTTCGGAAAAAGAATTAAATCCTTTTGGCGCAATTGTTTATTATGAAAAGTAAGTATGAAAAGAGGCTCTAACTTAAAGAGCCTCCTTTTTCTTTTTAATTGCAACATCCTCTGCCACAACCACATCCACAATTTGTGAACAATAATAAGAATATGATGATGAAAAATAGAATTTCACTATCTCCGCAGCCACAACCTCCATTGAATAATCCTCCAACTGGTCCGTTGTTACAGCTACAGCCACAATTTCTTTCTTCTTGCATTATGTATCCCTCCTTTTTGTTTTCTAAGATATCATATGCAATCTTCAAAAATTGTGTTCCAATTTATTTGCAAAATCTATGGTTTCCAATCGTTACTGTATGGGGTCTTGACCATATCCAACTACTAGTTGCTGTATTAGGATTGAAATAATATAAAGAACCGTAAGATGGATCCCATCCATTCAGGGCATCTTGTGCTGCTTTTTTGGCTGTTTCATTGGGTGTCAAGTTTATTTGCCCATCACTTACTACGCTGAAAGCTCCTGACTGATAAATAACACCTGAAATAGTATTTGGAAAAGAGGAACTTTTTACACGATTTAAAACAACTGCTCCCACTGCAACTTGTCCTGTATATGGTTCCCCTCTTGCTTCTGCATATATTAAGCGACTAAGAAGATTTAAATCACTCGAACTTGTACTACTACCTCCAGATGAATTAGAATAATTAAAAATTCCCATCGCTTCAAGAGTTTTGGGACCAGCAATTCCATCAACACTTAAACCATT
>CALXQB010000027.1 GCA_944390445.1 uncultured Clostridia bacterium
GGAAATGCAACAGAAGATATAAACACTACAAAAAATCAAACATTTATTAATAGAAGTAATAGTAAAATTAATATTTTTGTTGGAACAAGCAAAAATGGAACATCATTTTTGGTAAATAACTTAGGACTAATGTATTCATCTATGGGAATTAACACGGCAATTTTAGATTTAACGACCAATAAAAATGCTTATTATATTTTCACAAAAAATGAAGAACAATTGAGACAAATTGCATCTAATTCTATGAGAGAATTAGATGCTGGAAATACAAAAGGAATACAGGTAAATAATAGTTTAACAGTTTATACATCATTACCGGGGGAAGATGTAGATCAAACTTCACCTACTAAAGTATTGCAAACCTTATCAAATCATTACAGTTTAGTCTTAATTGATTCAGACTTTAATACATCACAGGAATATTTTAAATATAGTGATGAAATTTATATGGTACAAAGCATGGATATATTAACAATTCAACCATTTACTGCTTTTTTAAGAGATTTAAAGACAAATGGTATATTAGAAGAACAAAAATTAAGAATTGTTATTAATAAATACCAAAAAATGAAAAATTTAAGTGAGAAATTATTGATTGGTGGTATGTCATCTTATAATGATCCTGCTATGTCATTTATGACAGAATTATTTAATAAAGATAGAATTAAGTATGTTACGATTCCATTTGATGAAGATGTATATCGAAATTATTTAGAAGGAATTGTAATCTGTGATATTTCAACGAGAGATTACACGAAATCATTTAATGAAGCATTAAAAGAATTGGGAAATTTAGTATATCCAGTATATTCATCTTACAAAAAACAAAATTATAGTAAACCAAATTATAATAAATATAGTGGAACTAAATTTAATTCAAACATGGATAATACGTTACAGCAAATGAGGAATAAGTATTAAGATAAAAGATATAAAATAAGGGGTGAAATATTTTGGTAATAGGAGCAATAACAATTTTAGTAGTCATAATTTTTGCTTTAGTAATATATAATGCACTAATCGCGAAAAAAGTAAAAAGTTTTAGTAACATAAATGATCAGGTAAAAAGTTTAAATATTGTGCAAGACTTTATGAATGTTGTTGGTGAAGATATTACAGTTGATGAAAAGATTAAAAAAGTTAATGACATTTTAATAAGAAGATATAATATTAAATATTCAACAATTGTGGTATTTAATGGGGCAGAATATATGATTAAGGCATGTAATGTAGACTCTAAACATTGGGATACTTTAAAAAATTTACATACAGAGGAAATATTTAAAGACAGTATTACAAGTACAGCACCAAAATATATTACAGTTGAAAAAGAAGGGGAAAGACTTCCTTATCAGAAAATGGAATTTGAAAGAGCTAAGTCTGCAATATTTTTCCCACTTTATATCGATAATATTTATATAGGTTATTGGATTATTGAAAGTGGAGAACCACATGCTTTTGATAATTTGGATACGAATATATTAGAAATTGTAAGAGAAAATATTATTGCCATTTTAAAAACTATAAATTATCAAAATACACTAGAAAATATTGCAAGAACTGATAAATTTACAGGTTTGTATTCAGCTGAATATCTATATGGTAAAGGAAAACAAACGATAGATAAATACCCTAAATCTACGGTTTGTATGTTTAAAATTACTAATTTAGAGGAGATTAATAAAGAAATTTGTAGAGAAGCTGGAAATAAAACTTTAGTAGAAGTAAGTAATATTGTAAAATCAAGCATCAGCTCAGAATATGTTTACGTAAGGTATATGGGACCAAAATTTGTAATTGTTTTCTCTGGAGTAGAACCAGAAGCAGTTACAGGATTTATTAAAGATATCAAAAATTATATTGAAGAATTACAGGTTGATGTAACAAGATTTGCAACAACAAAATCAAAAAAGAATGAAAAAAATTTTATAAAACCAAAAGTGAATTTTGCGACATCTGTTTATTACAAAGGAACTGGATTAGAAGAAGTAACAAAAAAATTGGAAGAATATTTAGATACAGCAGATAAAAAAGAAAATGATATTAATTATATTTAAGGAGGTATATTATGGCAATTGACAAGACAATGAGTTTTAGAATTGAAAAAGATAAGAGTATAAGAGCAAGAGAAATTTTGAAAGAAGTTTACCAAGCTCTTGTAGAAAAAGGGTATAATCCAATTAATCAAATTGTTGGATATATTTTGTCTGGTGACCCAACATATATTACAAGCCATAATGATGCTAGAAATCTAATTCGACTAATTGAAAGAGATGAATTATTGGAAAAACTTGTAAAAAGCTATATAGGATTAGAAGAATAAAATGAGAATTTTAAGTATTGATTATGGTGATGCTAGAGTTCGGTTTAGCAGTTTCGGACGAGCTAGGAATAACAGCACAGGGATTAAAAACAATTGAAAACGTAAGTGATAGGCAAGTGCTAAAGGAATTGGCAACAATAATAGAACAATATAATATTGATATTATTGTAATAGGTATGCCTTATCACTTAGATGGTGGAGAAAATGAAAGAACAAAGCTCACCCAGAACTTTATACATAAATTAAAATGTAAATTTAATCAAATTACTATAGAAACAGTTGATGAAAGACTTACTACAGTGGAAGCACATAGAACAATGAACTTCTTAGACATCAACAAAAAGAAAAAGAAAGAAATTGTTGATACCTTAGCAGCTGTATATATATTGGAAATATTTTTAAAAAAAATAAATAAAAATTAGAAAAAAACTTGAAAAAAGAAAAGCAATAGTATATGATAAGGAAAAATTGATTACAATATTAAAGAATATATTGTATCCATATTTTTTATTTGAAAGGAGAAATAAAGATGGACGAAAATAATAATACACCAGAATTTGACGAAGAATTAGACAATACTATTATTTTAAATGATGAAAATGGAAATGAAGTACAGTTTGAATTTTTAGATTTAATTGATTATGAAAATGAAGAATATGTTGTACTTTTACCAATGAATGAAGAAGACTCTGAAGAAGAGGGAGAAGTTGTTATTTTGAAGGTAGAAGATACAGATTCTGAAGATGAAGAATCATATGTTAGTGTTGATGATGAAGATGTGCTAAATAAAGTATTTGAAATTTTTAAAGAAAAATTTAAAGATGAATTTAATTTTGAAGAAGAATAGAACAAGAAGGGTATGATAAATACTTTAAAGTGGAGTGTTTTGCATGCTCTACTTTTGTTTATAAGCATTTAAAAGAGGTGTTAAGAATGAAAAGTTTAATGAGTTGGTTATTAGCCTTCATTGCCGTTATATTTTGGGGATTCAGAGTAGCTGTATGTTTAATGTATTCTATGGGTATTGATTTTATAGATACTCCATACAATTTTACAACGGAAGTAGGGCTTCTATTTTTAACAATTGTATCTATTATTTTGATTTTTAAAAGAAGTGTACCTGGAGGAATAATCTATTTATTAACATATTGGATATATTTTGGTATGTCTGCGTATGATCCTTTTGTGCAATTACTAGATGGAAGTTCAGATACGGCAGTTATAACAAAAGTAGTTATCTCTGCAATAGGATTAATCTTACCAACTATAATTTTTATTGACATATTATTAGACAGAACAAGAACAAGCTCAAGAAGTAATAAGTTAACAGACTGGTTTTATAAAAATAAAGATTATGATAGACAGTTAGATGAAAGAGCAGACAAGAATAATTATAGGATTCATTAGCAATAAAATTGGGCTTTTTATAGATATTATTTTTTTAGAAAATTTGATAATAAATCTAGTTGCTCAAAATTTATAACTTCATATTGTCTTAATAATAATGGTAAATCAGCAATGTCCATTGTATCATCAATAACAGTTATAATATTTCCTGTTTTTCTATTTGAACGTTTTTCATTTGCAAAAGTAGACCATTCATATTTAACCCATCCTGACAATACAGCTTCTTTGGATGTTGCGATAACAACAATATTTTTAGCCTTTTCTAGTGCATTATCTATTTCAAAAGAATAATCTGTATTAGACAGAGCAGGGAGAGAAATTTCTGACAAGAAGCATGAAAATCCAGTACTAATTAGACTATCATATACTTTTTTAGATTTAAGAAAATGATTGCTTTTATGTGATATGAAAACATCTATTGTTTTATTATCATTTAATTCTTCCATTTCTTGAATAAGTTCTGATGGAATTAATTTGTTTTCTTTGTGTGCCTGAGAAATAATATCAGCAATATTATTATAACTATTTCCACCAATCCAAAAAATGTATTGCTTTTTTTCTTTGTCAAATAAATGAATACCTGTACCTTTAACACCAAATTCAAAATGTTTTGGATTTGAAATTGCTCTTTGTTCATGTAGTTCCATCTTCGCAAGAAGTTCTTGCATAGAATTACTATAACAAATATAAGAACTAATTTTTTCTGTAGGCCAAAACATCTCTGTACAAACTCCTCTATACTTATAAGGCTCTTCTATATTTTTTCCATAACAATTAAAAATTTCTTTAATTATTTGTAAATCTCCAACACAATGACGAAATGCAAGATCACATATACAGTCTTTATAAGACATATATGTTCCTAAATATTCGTTGCCCTTATAAAGCTGTAGGCCAATTCCAGGAGCATTATTTTTAAAATGAAATTCATTAAAAAAGTTTATTTTATCTATTGTATTTTCATTATTCATAAAATCACTCTCTTTTTTTATAATATATTTATTATATAACATATTAAAAAAATTTTTTCAATTGTAAGAAATAAAATTAGCAAAAATCGATTTAACGTCAGTAATATAGATATTAAAATTATTTTCAAATATGAAAATAAAGTTTTAGACTTTATCAATAATCATAAATATGATATAATATCAACTAATTAAAAACGAAAATAATTTTAAATATATAAAAAGGAGGGCGATTTTTGTGAAAAAAAATGAAGAACAAAAAAGTTGTCCATCTGTGAATATAAACTGGTACCCAGGCCATATGGCAAAAACAAAAAAACAAATAGAAGAAGATTTAAAATTAGTAGATGTTGTCGTTGAAATTTTAGATGCACGAATCCCGTTATCTAGTCAAAATCCAGATATAAAAGAATTAACAAAAAATAAGAAAAAGATTTTATTGTTAAATAAAAGTGACCTAGCCTCAGAAACAGAAACAAAAAAATGGATTCAATATTGGCAAAAGAAAAATAAGATAGCCTTGCAAATTAATTCAAATACTGGAGAGGGGATAGCAACTGTTCTAAAAACGATAAAAGATATTTGTTCGAATGATTTGGCAATACAAGCAGAAAAAGGAAGAATTAAAAAGAATATCAGAGTTATGGTAATTGGAATTCCTAATGTAGGAAAATCCTCTTTTATTAATAGAATAACAAGAAAATCCTCTGCAGAAGTGGGAAATAAGCCAGGAGTAACAAAACAAAAAAAGTGGATTCGTATTGATGAACAGATCGAATTATTAGATACACCAGGAGTATTATGGCCAAAATTTGAAGACAAATCTGCTTTACATTTGGCTTATACAGGAACCATTAAAGATGAAATACTTAATAAACAGGAAGTTGCTTATAGCCTTTTAACAGAATTATTTCAGAATTATAAAACCAATTTGATAGAAAGATATAAATTAAAAGAAGATGAAGTGAAAGATATAACTATCTTTGGATTAATGCAATTAATTGGGAAAAAAAGAGGAGCACTTGTTGCAGGTGGAATAATTGACGAAGAAAAAGTGGCCAACATTATTTTAGATGATTTTAGAATGGGGAAATTAGGAAGAATTACATTAGAAAGAGTAGAAGCTTAATAATTGCATGGTTAAATATTTCGAACCTGATTTGTACAAGGAGAAAGGAATAATAAGAAGAATGGAATTAAAAGATAAAAATGAAACAGAAATTAATACGATGTCGCCCTTAATATGGGCATACATAGGAGATGCTGTATATGAACTATATATTAGAGAAAATTTAATTCAACAAACAAACTTAAAACCACACAAGCTACATTTAGAGAGTATAAAATATGTTAAAGCATCAGAACAAGCAAAAATCTTAAGAAAAATTATGGAAGAGCTAACAGAAGACGAAAAAGAAATTGTAAGAAGAACAAGAAATACAAAAAATCACCATATTCCTAAAAATGCAGAAATAGAAGATTATATGTATGCAACAGCTTATGAGGGACTAATTGGCTATTTATATTTAACAAAACAAGAAGAAAGATTACAAGAAATTATGAAAAAGTCTTTTCTCTTAAAGAAAAATATGTTATAATATAAAACATTGAGACATAATAAATAAATGGCCCGTTGGTCAAGCGGTTAAGACGCAGCCCTCTCAAGGCTGAATCATGGGTTCGATTCCCGTACGGGTCACCAATTTTACTGGGAAAGTTTTACTTTTCCAGCTTTTTGTTGAACATTAGGGACGTTTCCTTAAAGTTCAGAGAAAAATTCTTTAGTTATGCATAAACGAAATAATTTAGGGGAAATGTAAAATTATACAAAAGTCGCTTCAAAAATGTGGATACTTTACAAAAAGTCGTTTGATTTTTGTGATAAAAAGTGTTATACTATAATTAGTTATTTGCAAGGAGAGTGATTATATGTATAGAGAAAAAATAGAAAAATTAAAGAAATGGAAAGAATCACCTAATAGAAAACCTTTAATAATTAGAGGTGCAAGGCAAGTTGGAAAAACTTGGCTTATGAAAGAATTTGGAAAAAAATATTACGATAAATGTGCATATATAAATTTTGATGATAATTCAAGAATGAATAAATTATTTGAAGAAGATTTTGATTTAGATAGAATAATACAAGGACTAAAAATAGAATCTGGAGTCAATATAGAGGCAGAAAATACTTTAATTATATTAGACGAAATTCAAGAAACTCCAAAAGCATTAAAGGCATTGAAGTATTTTTATGAAAATGCAAGGGAATATCATATAGTGTCAGCTGGTTCGCTTTTAGGTGTTGCAATACACGAAGGAACTTCTTTTCCGGTAGGAAAGGTAGATTTCTTAGATTTGAAACCATTAAGCTTTTTTGAATTTATGGAAGCAATTCGGAGAAAAAGAATTATTGAAATTATTAAAAAGTAATGATTTTGATATGATTAAAGTATTTAGTACCAAAATAATAGAAAATTTAAGGCTTTACTATTATATAGGTGGAATGCCAGAGGCAGTAAATTATTATGTAGAAACAAAAGATTTGTCAGAAGTCCGCAATATTCAAAAAAGATTATTAGATGCGTATGAACAAGATTTTTCTAAACATGCTCCAAGTAATATTGTCCCAAGAATTAGACAGTTGTGGAATAATATTCCTACACAACTTGCAAAAGAAAATAAAAAATTTATATATGGTTTAGTAAAACAAGGTGCAAGAGCAAGAGAATATGAAATTGCTTTATCATGGCTAATTGATTGTGGACTAGTGTATCAAATAAACAGAGTAAATAACAGCAAAGTTCCATTATCGGCTTATCAAGATTTTAGCGCATTTAAATTATATTTATTAGATGTAGGATTACTTTCTGCAATGGCTGGTGTTGACATAAAAACTCTTCTAGACGGAAATGATATTTTTGAAGAGTTTAAAGGAAGTTTATCAGAACAATATGTGTTGTGTCAATTAAAAGCTTGTACAGAGTTAGATGTATTTTATTGGTCTTCTGATACTGGTTCATCTGAAGTTGATTTTATAGTACAGATAGGAAAGAATATTGTTCCAATAGAAGTAAAAGCTAGTGAAAATTTGCAAGCCAAAAGTTTAAAAACATTTGTAGAGAAATATAATACTGCAATTAATGTAAGAACTTCAATGTCTGATTATAGAAAAGAAAATTGGCTTATTAATATACCTTTATATTGTATTGGAAACATTGAAAATATTGCAGAAAAAGATTAATAAAAATACCTATTAATTGGAATACAGGTAAAAAAATTGCAAAAAAGCTGAACCCATAGGTCCAGCTTTTTTACATAATGCAATTTTTTAAAAGACAAAAAAGGTTTACAATCCACTAAAAATATGATAATATAATGACAAATATACAAAAGATGGGTGGGGAAATATGCTTTTTAGAAATTCAAAATTAGAAATGCAAGTAAATGCAAAATTAAAAATGAATACAGAAATAACAGATATTTTTTTGAATTTAGAAAAAGATGATAGAATAGAGGATATATTAGAAGATATAAAACAATTTCCTAAATTAACGACTTTAAAGTTATATTGTACAGAACAAGGGGATAAAATAAATTTAAATTTGGAAGAAATAGAAAATTTAAAGCAAATAAAAATTTTAGAATTAACAGGATTTGAAAACATTATTCATACTGAAATTTTAAAACAATGTAATTCTTTATCAAAACTATATGTCAGTTTTCGATCTGTAGAGAATTATGACTTTATTAGAGACTTGTATTTGAATATACTTCACAGAAAAAATATAGGAAAAGCAAAACTAAAAATAAGAATCAAACAGACAAAAGAAAATAAAGAAACAATTGACTTTTTTAATTTAGAACAAGAAAGAGGTATTTATTTAAATATTGAAACAATAGAAGATACACAAACAATATTAGAAAATTTAATTTCTATTCCTAGTATTGCAGAATTAATAAACTACAATAAAGAAGCCTTACTAATAGAACTAATGGAAAATTCTTTTTTTGATATAAAAGAAACTTTACATGCAAAATTAGAAATGCTTCAAATAACAGACAAAATAAATTTTTATTTCGAAAATCAGTTGTATTCTTATGATGACTATCAAGATTTAAAAATGAAAATGAAAAAAATAATAGAACAAATGAAACCGGAATGGAATATTTTAGAAAAAATAAGAGCTATTTATGAAATCGTTTTGCAACAAGAAAATCCATTTTACAAAAATCTTTTAAAGACATTTCAATTATTAATAAATCAACTAGAGATACCATGCGAAATGATAGCAAGTCAATATGTATTAGAAAGTAATACAAATTATACTTACTTACAAATAGGAATAAATTATAAATGGTATAATATAGATATAGCTTGGGATAAAGAAAGAATTTTGCAAGGGAAAAATATAAAATACTTTTTAAATTCAGATAAAGATTTTATAAAAGACTTAGATATTTATACTCGAAAACAGCATTTACCACAAAATATTGAAAATGCTCATATCTGTTATGATAGTATCTCAGTAGAAAATTTAATCAAAATAGAAAAAAACATAGGAATTACGAGAAAAACGAAAGTTGTATTATGGTTTGAAAAATGGAAAAGAAAAATAGAAAAATTATTACCAATAAAAGAAAAAAGATTGCGATTACCGCCACCTAAGAACACAGAACTATTTACAAAATAAGGAATTTAAGATATAATATAAAAATGTAAATTATAGGGCGAAAGGATGGATGAATATGGATGAAGAAAATCAAGAATTAGATATGAATCATCTGCTAAAGATTAGAAAAGAAAAATTAGAAGAATTACAAAATCAGGGAAAAGACCCATTTGCAATTACAAAATTTAATAAAACACATAGTAGCCAAGAAATAAAAGATAATTATGAAGCTTTAGAACAAAAAGGTGTTACAATTGCTGGAAGACTAATGGCAAAAAGAATTATGGGGAAAGCTTCTTTTTGTCATATCCAAGATGCACAAGGAAAAATTCAATGCTATGTTAGCACCAATGACTTAGGAGAAGAAAATTATAAAGAATTTAAAACCTATGATATTGGTGATATTGTTGGAATTACTGGATTTGTATTTAAAACGAGAACAGAAGAAATTTCAGTGCATGCAAAAGAAATTACTTTACTTGCTAAGTCTTTAAGACCTTTGCCAGAAAAATTTCATGGATTAAAAGATACAGATTTAAGATATAGACAAAGATATGTAGATTTAATTGTTAATCCAGAAGTAAAAGAAACATTTATAAAAAGAACACAGATTATTAATGAAGTAAGAAATATATTGAATGAAAAAGGATATTTGGAAGTAGAAACTCCTATATTAAATACCATATCAGGGGGAGCTACTGCAAGACCATTTATTACACACCACAACACTCTAGATATTGATATGTATTTAAGAATTGCTACAGAATTAAACTTAAAAAGATTAATTGTTGGTGGATTTGATAAAGTATATGAAATAGGAAGAATATTTAGAAACGAAGGTATGGACACAAGACACAACCCAGAGTTTACCACTATTGAATTCTATGCAGCATATGAAAATTATAATGATATGATGGATATTACGGAAGAGATATTCCAAAGATGTGCTATGAAAGTTTGTGGAACAACCAAAATAATTTACCAAGGAACAGAAATTGAGCTTGGGGGAAAATGGAAAAGAATCAGTATGATAGACAGTATAAAAGAAGTTATAGGAATTGATTTTAATACCATTGAAACAGATGAAGAAGCAGTAGCTTTGGCTAAAGAAAAGAATATAGAAATTCCAAAGGGAAAAGAAACAAGAGGAAATGTAATTAGTTTATTCTTTGAGGAATATGTAGAAAAAACATTGGTTCAACCAACATTTATATATGATTATCCAATAGAAATATCACCGCTTGCAAAAAAATGCGATTATGATCCAAGGCTAACACAAAGGTTTGAGGCTTTTGTCGGAGGAAGAGAATATGGAAATGCATTTTCAGAATTGAATGACCCAATAGATCAATATGAAAGATTTAAAGAAGAAATAAGAGCAAGAGAAAATGGTGATGATGAAGCAGGAATGATGGATGAAGACTTTATTAATGCGCTTGAATATGGTTTACCACCAACAGGTGGCGAAGGAATAGGAATTGACAGATTGGTAATGCTTCTTACAGA
The DNA here is from genome assembly GCA_944390445.1 of uncultured Clostridia bacterium. Taxonomy (GTDB): domain Bacteria; phylum Bacillota; class Clostridia; order TANB77; family CAG-508; genus CALXRW01. The sequence continues at coordinate 10,875 of CALXQB010000027.1, forward strand.
TGCAGCCTCTATAAGAGATGTTTTACTATTCCCAACAATGAAGCCATTGAATTAATGATAATTTGAAAGGAGAATGAGGATTGTTTCAATTTGATAATAGAATAATTTGGATTATATTAGGGGTACTTTTATTATTTGGACTTAGCAGTTTATTAACTAGCCCTGAAAGATTACTTGGACTTGTGTTAACAATTCCAGGAGTTTTAATTGCTATTACTTTTCATGAGTTTGCTCATGCTTTTGCAGCAGATAAATTAGGCGATGATACGCCAAGAATGCAAGGAAGATTAACATTAAATCCATTGCATCATTTAGACCCCATTGGATCAATTCTATTATTAACTGCTGGATTTGGATGGGGAAAACCAGTACAAATCAATCCGAGAAATTTTGACAGAAAAATTTCTATGACAGCAGGAGAAGCAATTGTATCTTTTGCTGGCCCACTTACGAATTTTATTTTAGCTTTTTTATTTCTAATTATTTTATATGTAATTAATGTTACAAGAATAATTACCAATGTAGAAGTATTATATATTTTAAACCTTGTTTTACAATATACAGTTGTTATTAATATTGGGCTAGGGATTTTTAATCTAATTCCACTACCACCACTAGATGGCTCTAAAATTTTAAATCATTTTTTGCCATATAATGCAAGACAATGGTTCATGAATAATCAAATGATATTTTATATGATATTTATGATTATTTGGATAACAAACTTATCTTCTGTCATTTTAAATCCATTATTTAGTGCCACATTTGATGGAATGAATTTCTTAGTTTCTAAGATGTTTGGAATTAATCTTTTTATTATGTAGAAAAAGAAAGGAAAAAAATGAACGAATTAAACATATTAGGAATTGAATCCAGTTGTGATGAAACTTCTGTATCTGTTGTAAAAAACGGTAGAGAAGTTCTTTCTAATGTGATTCATTCTCAAATTGATATCCATAAGGAATATGGCGGAGTTGTGCCAGAAATTGCCTCTAGGTGTCATACAGAAGTAATTAATCAAATTATGAAACAAGCTTTAAAGGAAGCAAACCTTTCTTTAAAAGAAATAGATGCTGTTAGTGTAGCATATGGACCTGGATTAGTAGGAGCTTTATTAGTTGGTGTTTCTTATGCAAAAGCACTAAGCTATGCTATAAAAAAACCATTAATTGGAGTGAATCATATAGAAGGACATATAGCTGCTAATTATATTACACATAAAGAATTAGAGCCACCTTTTTTATGTTTGATTATTTCAGGTGGGCATACTCACTTGGTAAAAGTGAATGATTATACTAACTTTGAAATTCTAGGTAAAACGAGAGATGATGCGATAGGAGAAGCTTTTGACAAGGTGGCAAGAGTAATTGGATTGGGATATCCAGGAGGACCAAAAGTAGATAAATTAGCCAAAGAAGGAGAACCTAATATTATATTACCTAAAACACATTTCGAAAATTTAGATTTTAGTTTTAGTGGGATTAAAACGGCTATTCTTAACTTATATCATAAAAATCCAGATTTAAACAAAGCTGATCTATGCATTAGCTTTGAAAAAACGGCTACAGAAATGTTATTAACGAATACATTAAAAGCGGCAAAAGAATATGGAATGGATAAAATTGCAATCTGTGGAGGCGTATCTGCTAATTCTTATATTCGACAATCTTTTCTAGATTTAGAAAAAGACGGCTATCGTGTTTATTATCCAGATATAAAATTATGTACGGACAATGCGGCAATGATTGGTGCAGTAGGATATTATAAATATTTAAAGAAAGAATTTTCGGATTTGACTCTAAATGCAGTTCCAAATTTAAAAATATAGAGGTGGGGAATTTGGCAATATATGGAATTGGTGATTTGCATTTATCTTTTGGAACCAACAAGCCGATGAACATATTTGGAGAAAAATGGGATAATTATGAAGAAAAACTAAAAAGAAATTGGTTTGCAACAGTAAAAGAAGAGGATACCGTTATTCTATTAGGTGATTTTTCTTGGGCAATGTATTTAGAAGAAGCAGAAAAAGATTTTGCCTTTATTCACCAATTACCAGGGAAAAAAATATTATTAAAGGGAAACCATGATTATTGGTGGACAACAATTGCAAAAATGAAGGAGTTTCTAAAAGAAAAATCTTTTGAAAATATTCAATTTTTATATAACAACAGTTACCTAATAGGAGATTATATTATTGCAGGAACAAGAGGATGGACTCATTCTGAAACTGTAGAAAATGAAAAAATACAAAATAGAGAAAAGATTCGACTCGAATTATCTATTCAAGATGGTATAAAAAAATATGGAGATAAAAAAGAAATTATCGTATGTACACATTATCCGCCATTCGGAGAAAATAATTTAATAGAGATTATAAAAAAATACAAAATAAAAAAATGTTATTATGGACATTTGCATGGTGATGCCCACAAAGAAGCAATACAAGGCGAAGTAGATGGAATTGAATTTAAGTTGATTAGTTCTGATTATACGGAATTTAATTTGGTAAAAATTTGTTAAAATACTTGAAATATAAAGAAATTGTGATATAATATCATTTGTCATTTAATAATATAGGAAGGATTGAAAAAAATGAGCGTAAAAGTAGAAAAAACAGATAAAAAGAATGAATTAAAATTAGAATTTAAAATTGAAGCAGAAAAATTTGATGAAGCTATGAAAAAAGTATATACAAAAACTGCAAAATATTTTAATGTTCCAGGATTTAGAAAAGGAAAAGCACCTATGCATATGGTTGAGAAAATGTATGGAACAGAAATTTTTTATGAGGACACTTTTAATGAATTAGTACCAGGAATATTTGAAGAAGAATTAAAAAATAACAATATTGAGGCTGTTAGTAGGCCAGATATTGATATCAAACAAATAGGAAAAGGCCAAGAATTAATATTTACAGCTGTAATTCAAACAAAACCAGAAGTAAAACTTGGTAAATATAAAGGTATAGAAATCAAGAAAATTGAGTATAATGTATCTGATGATGATGTAAATCATGAATTAGAACATATGCAAGAAAAAAATGCAAGATTAGTTAGTGTTGAAAGACCAGTAAAAGATGGAGATATTACAGTAATTGACTTTGAAGGATCAATTGATGGTGTTCCATTTGATGGAGGAAAAGCAGAAAACCACGAATTAACAATAGGTAGCAAACAATTTATTCCAGGTTTTGAAGATCAAATTATTGGAATGAAATTAGATGAAGAAAAAGATATAAAAGTAACCTTCCCTGAAGAGTATTTTTCAAAAGATTTAGCTGGAAAAGAAGCAGTATTTAAAGTGAAACTACATGAAATTAAAGAAAAAGAACTACCAAAATTAGATGATGATTTTGCAAAAGATACAAGTGAATTTGAAACTTTAGCAGAATTAAAAAAGAGTATTAAAGAAAAATTAGAAGAAGAAAATAAGCATAGAGCAAAACATGAAACTGAAAATGCTGTAATAGAAGCTGTTGCAGACACAGTAGAGTTAGATATTCCAAGTGGTATGATTGAGACTGAAATAGACAATATGGTAAAAGATGTGGAAAGTAGACTTTCTTATCAAGGCTTAAATTTAGAACAATATCTAAAAATTATGGGAAAAACCATGGAAGAATTTAGAAAACAATATGAAGAACAAGCACAAAAAACTGTAAAAATTAGATTAGTCTTAGAAGCGATTCAAAAAGATTTAGATGTAAAAGTAGAAGAAAATGAAATTAAAGATAAAATAAAAGAAATGTCAGAAGCTTATAGTAGAAAGCCAGAAGAATTAGAACAAAATGAACAATTCAAAAATTATATAGAAGAAAATTTAAAATATGAAAAAACAATTGATTTTCTTGTTGAAAATGCTAAATTAAAATAATACAAAGGAGGATTTTATGTTAGAAAAAGATAGTTTAGTTCCTTATGTTATAGAACAAACAAATCGTGGAGAAAGATCATATGATATTTTCTCAAGACTTTTAAAAGATAGAATTATTTTCTTAAGCGAAGATGTAAACCATGTTACGGCAAGTTTAGTAATTGCGCAAATGTTATTCTTAGAATCAGAAGACCCAGATAAAGAAATTTTCTTTTATATTAATAGTCCAGGAGGATCTATTACAGATGGAATGGCAATTGTTGATACAATGAATTATATTAAATGTCCAGTATCAACTATGTGCGTTGGATTAGCAGCAAGTATGGGAGCTGTATTACTTGCCTGTGGTGAAAAAGGAAAAAGATTTGCAACTCCAAATTCTGAAATATTAATCCATCAACCACTAATTGGTGGAGGAGGTTTAGCTGGTCAAACAACAGAAATTAAAATTCATGCAGACCACATGGTAAAAACAAGAGAAAAACTAAATAGAGTATTAAGTGAGAGAACAGGACAGAGTTTAGAACAAATAGAAAAAGATACAGAAAGAGATCATTATATGACAGCTGAAGAAGCTTTGAAGTATGGACTTATTGATTCTATATTAGATAAAAAAGTTTAAAATTAAATAAAATACAAAAAATGAACCACAAAACTTTTATGGTTCATTTTGTTAGGAGAGAACAAATGGCAAAAAATGAAAATATTAGATGTTCCTTTTGTGGAAAAAGTCAACAATTCGTAAAAAAAATAGTAGCAGGACCAAAGAATGTATATATATGTGATGAATGTATTATGACATGCAATAATATTATTGAAAATGAATATTATGATGAAGATATTTATGAAGAAAGAGAAGAAAAACTCTTAAGCCCTGCAGAAATAAAACAGAAATTAGATGAATATATTATAGGTCAAGATGAAGCCAAAAAAGCATTATGTGTAGCAGTATATAATCATTATAAAAGAATTAATAATGGTGACCTAATTAATGATGTAGAAATTCAGAAAAGTAATGTTTTATTATTAGGACCAACAGGTTGTGGTAAAACAATGTTAGCACAAACACTTGCCAAAATATTAGATGTTCCATTTGCTATTGCAGATGCCACAACACTAACAGAAGCTGGATATGTAGGAGAAGATGTAGAAAATATTTTATTAAAGTTAATTCAAGCTGCAGATAATGATATAGAAAGAGCTGAAAAAGGAATTATTTATATTGATGAAATAGATAAAATTTCTAGAAAATCCGAAAATCCATCTATTACGAGAGATGTAAGTGGAGAAGGCGTGCAACAGGCGTTGTTAAAAATTGTAGAAGGAACAGTGGCTTCTGTACCTCCACAAGGAGGTAGAAAACATCCTCACCAAGACTTCTTACAAATAAACACACAAAATATTTTATTTATCTGTGGTGGAGCATTTGAAGGAATTGAGAGAATTATAAAAGATAGAATAGGAAAAAACTCTATCGGATTTGGTGCAAAAATAGAAAGCAATAAAGACATTGAAAAATCTAAAATCTTAAAAGAACTTTTACCACAAGACTTATTAAAATTTGGATTAATTCCTGAATTTGTAGGTAGACTTCCTATTATTACAACATTAGAAGAACTAGATAGAGAGACATTAATTCGAATTGTAACAGAACCAAAAAATGCACTTGTAAAGCAATATCAAAAACTTTTGAAATTAGATGATGTGGATCTAGAATTTGAGAGGGAAGCATTAGAATTAATTGTAGATAAAGCAATTGAAAGAAAAACAGGAGCGAGAGGTTTACGTTCTATTATTGAAGATGTTATGAGAGAT
>CALXQB010000028.1 GCA_944390445.1 uncultured Clostridia bacterium
TTCTTTTATATTTTTTCATAAAACTCTCAAGGTTCAAGGAGTAATCCGTAAACAGCAGGTGTGTTCGAGCTTTTATTCAAAAATATATATAAAGGAAGGGAATAAATGTGCTTTGAAAAGATTGCTAAAAAATTGTAGGGGTCGACGCCTTCGTCGACCCATTTTTCTAGAAACTATAAAAAACTATTAATACTAAAGTTTAAATAAGCAAAAAATGGAAAAAATAAAAGAAAAGGAGAATGCCTATGACGATACTTTTAATTTTATTAGGAATTCTAATTTTCTTTATGACAGTATTTGCTTTATTTATCATGTCATCTTTCAAAATAAAAATAAAAGAATTATCTATTTCTAACTTGGCAAAAAAATGGGAAATACAATATAAAATAGAATTTGGATTATATCTCTTTTCTAAAATAAAATATTTTAAACTAACCATAAGTAGTACAGAAGAGGAAAGATGGTTACAATGGATTAAAAAAATCCAAAAAGGAGAAAAGGCATTAGAGAATATGTTACATCGTAAGCCAAGTAAAAAAGAAATTTGGCAATACCTCCGTATAGCGAATCCAGAACTAGAAGAAGTTGATTTAAAAATGAAGATTGATACAGAAGATGTGTTGCTGACAACAGGGATTGTTACCTTTTTATCTAGCACAATTGGTACTTTATTTAATAAACTCATAAAAAAATATCAAAAAGAAAAACATTTTTATGAAATTTTGCCCATATATCAAAACAAAAATTTAATAAAAATAGACTTGAATTGTATAATTTGTATAAAAATGGTACATATTATTCATATAATATATATCGTTTTGAAAAAAGAAAGAGGGGAAGAAAATGGCAGAACATCCAATAGAAGGAATGATGATAACAGCAATGAACAGCATAAAGGACATGATAGACGTCAATACCATTATAGGGGAGCCAATTGAAACATCAAATAATATTGTAATCATTCCAATCTCAAAAGTAAGTTTTGGATTTGCAGCAGGGGGAAGCGAATTTAAGGGAGAAACCATTGATGAATACACAAGAAAAGACAAAGAAGAAGAAATTCAATACCGTCTTCCATTTGGAGGGGGAAGTGGAGCAGGAGTAAGTATTAATCCTATTGCCTTTTTAGTGGTACAAGAAAATATTGTAAAACTTTTACCAGTTAACTATACTTCTACCATTGAAAAACTATTAGACTATATTCCAGATTTATTAGAGAAAACAAATACAGTTGTCAATAAAACCATAGATGAAATAATAGATGACAAAAAAGAAAAACGAGAAGAAAAGAAAAAAGAAGAAAAACCAGAGGTAAAGAAAGAGAAAAAGGAAGACAAGAAGAAAGAAGAAAGTGAGTATGAGTATGAATATACAGAAGAAATCATAGATGATGAATAAAAATGAAAAATGTATTGACAAACGAAAAAAATTGTGTAATCTTTTTATGAAGGAAAAACAAAGGGGAAACAAAGAATGAACAAAAGTCAAAAACATAGAAACAGTAATATACAATATTGTCTGAATAAAAGAAAAAATAAAAATAACTATCTATCTTCTGCATGATACAGATCATCATGCAGAAGATGGATAGTTTTTGTGTTTCATTAAATGTATATGTAGGGCGTCGCCGCTTTCGGCGACCCGTTCTACGAAGAAATTACCCGAAAAATGTATGGGTTCGTCTTGACGAACCCAGAAAGAAACGGAGGAAGAGAAAAATGGAGAAAAAACAAAAAAGAAGAGAAGAAAAAGGAATTACGCTAGTTGCACTAGTGGTAACAATTTTGTTCCATACATACCATAAAAAAGAAAAATCCAAATTTATTTAACGACAATAGACAAAAAGGTCGTAAAACAACAGGAAAACTCGTATTTTTTTGTCGATTCTGCTTGAAAAAATTAGGTAATTATAATAAAATAAAAGAACAGAAAAAAGGAAGGAACATACAAAATGAAAATAAAAGAACAATTAAATTATATAGAACAAGTAAAAAATAAATTTACCAAACCACATTATTATTACATTTTGACAATGGGATGCCAATTAAATGAAAACGATTCAGAAAAACTATGTGGTATGCTAGAAAAAATGGAATATCAAAAAGTAGAAAACATGAAAGAAGCAGATATTATTGTATTTAATACCTGTTGCATTAGAGAAAATGCAGAAGAAAAACTTTTTGGAAAATTAGGAGAAGCAAAAGAATTTAAAATGAAAAAGGGAACCATTATTGCCATTGGTGGGTGTATGATGCAAGAACCTCACATGGTAAAGAAAATAACAGAGAGTTACCCCTATGTTGACCTTATTTTTGGAACACATACCCTACATAAATTTCCAGAAGACTTAGAAAAAGTGCTAGAAAAGAATAAAATACAAGATGTATTAGACATTGATGGAGAAGTATATGAAGGGGTACCAATAAAAAGACAAGATAAGAAAAAAGCATTAGTAACCATTATGTATGGATGCAATAACTTTTGCTCTTATTGTATTGTACCTTATGTAAGAGGAAGAGAAAGAAGCAGAAAACAAGAAGATATCTTAAAAGAAATTGAAAACTTAGCAAAAGAAGGGTATGAGGAAATTACTTTATTAGGACAAAATGTAAACTCCTACCAAGGAAGCGGAGAAGAAAAATATGGATTTTCTCATTTATTAAGAGATGTAGAAAAAATAGAAGGAATCCAAAAAATTAATTTTATGTCACCACATCCAAAAGACTTTACAGATGATGTAATAGAAGCAATAGCAGATTCAAAAAAAGTTACAAGAATTATACATTTGCCATTACAATCTGGTAGTACAGAAGTATTAAAAAACATGAACCGTAAATATACAAAAGAGCAATACTTAACATTAGTAGAAAAAATGCAAAAAAGAATTCCGGGTATTGTTTTTTCTACAGACATTATTGTTGGATTTCCAGGAGAAACAGAACAAGATTTTGAAGACACATTAGATGTTGTAAAAAAAGTCCATTTTGAACAAGTTTTTATGTTCATTTATTCTAGGAGAAAAGGAACTATGGCAGATAAAATGGAGAACCAAGTCCTAGAGGAAATCAAGCATAAAAGATTTGAAAGATTAAAACAATTAGTAGAAAGCCAAATTGCAGAAAACAATCAAAAATATATTGGAACCGTACAAAATATATTAGTAGAGGGAAAGAGTAAAAACAATGATCATATGCTTACAGGAAGAACAGATACCAATAAAGTTGTAATTTTAGAAGGAGAGGAAGACTTAATTGGTAAAACCATCCCCATCAAAATTGTTTCAGAACATATGTGGTATTTAAAAGGAGTAAAAAGTTAAAAAGAATAAGGAGAATGAAAAATGGCAGAATTTACACCCATGATGCAACAATATTTAAAAACAAAAGAAGATTATCAAGATTGTTTATTATTCTACCGCTTAGGAGATTTTTATGAAATGTTTTTTGATGATGCCATTACAGCATCTAGAGAGTTAGAAATTACACTAACTGGTAAAGATTGTGGACAAGAAGAAAGAGCTCCTATGTGTGGTGTACCTTACCATGCAGCAGAAATGTACATTGCAAAACTGATTGCAAAAGGATATAAAGTGGCTATTTGTGAACAACTGGAAGACCCTAAAATTGCAAAAGGAATTGTAAAAAGAGATGTGGTAAGAATAGTAACACCAGGAACAGTTGTAGAAAGTAATATGCTAGATGAAAAAAGAAATAATTATATCATGTCTATATTTAAAACAGGAATTTACTTTGGATTAGCTGTATGTGATATTACAACAGGAGATTTTTTAGCTACCCAAATTACAGATAATAATAACTTTTCTAAATTATTAGATGAGCTAGCTAGATTTTCACCAGCAGAAATTGTGGTGAATGAAAGATTATATGAAACAGAGCAAGAAATGGATAAAATCAAAGAAAGATTTCAAAGTTATATTACGAGAGAAGAAGAAACCTATTTTCAAGAAGATTTTACACAATTAGTGCAAAAATATCATCTTCTAAATGAAAAAGGAGAAAAAAATGAAAAGCCAGAAGAGACTCTTTTAGCTGTCTGTGCTATCAATGGTTTATTGGCATATTTAGAACAAACGCAAAAAATAAAATTAGAACATATTAATTCCATCAAAATCTATAAAATCCAAAAATATATGTCATTAGATATCACAGCAAGAAGAAATTTAGAATTAACAGAAAAAATGAAGGATAAATCTAAAAAAGGAACCCTATTATGGGTGCTAGATAAAACGAATACTTCTATGGGTGGAAGGCATTTAAGAAGATGGCTAAATGATCCGTTGATTGATGTGATTGAAATCAACCAGAGGCTAAATGCAGTAAAAGAATTAAAAGAAAATGCCATACTAAAAGGAGAAGTAATTGCAAGTTTAAAAAAGATATATGATATTGAAAGATTGGTGGGAAAAATATCTTATGGAAATACCAATGCAAGAGATATGATATCTTTAAAAAATTCGTTAAAACAATTACCAGATATTAAAAAATTATTAGAGCAAACGAATTCAGAAATGTTGCAAAAACTTTATCAGGAAGTAGATGAATTACAAGATGTTTATAGCCTAATTGATAAAGCAATCGTAGATGACCCACCACTATCTGTAAAAGAAGGTGGCATGATAAAGCTAGGCTATAATGAAGAGATTGACAGATTAAAAACAGCAACAATAGAAGGAAGAAATTGGATTATTGCTATTGAAACAAAAGAAAAAGAAAAAACAGGAATTAAAAATTTAAAAGTGGGTTATACAAAAGTATTTGGCTATTACTTAGAAGTAACTAAATCTTACCTAAGTCAAGTACCAGACTATTATATTAGAAAACAAACTTTAACAAATTGTGAAAGATATATTACAGAAGAGTTGAAAAAAGTAGAAGAAGAAGTTTTAGGAGCAGAAGAAAAAGTAATCGACTTAGAATATAAGGCTTTTACAGATATCAGATCAAAAATTACAGAACAGATTGAAAGATTGCAAACAACAGCAAATAGTATAGCTATTTTAGATGTACTAACTTCTTTTGCAACCATTGCAGAAGACTATAATTACACAATGCCTATTGTAAACAATGGTGGAGAAATTGAAATAAAAGAAGGAAGACATCCTGTAATAGAAAGAATGTTACCAACCGGAACTTTCGTACAAAATGATACTTATTTAAATACAGAAGATGATAGACTGGCTATGATAACAGGACCAAACATGGCTGGTAAATCTACTTATATGAGGCAAGTAGCATTAATTACTTTAATGGCACAATGTGGAAGCTTTGTCCCAGCAGAATATGCAAAAATAGGGGTGGTAGATAAAATTTTTACGAGAGTTGGTGCTTCTGATGATTTAAGTATGGGGCAAAGTACATTTATGGTAGAAATGATGGAAGTAGCCACTATTTTAAAAGATGCTACTAGTAAAAGTTTAGTTATATTAGATGAAATAGGAAGAGGAACTTCTACTTATGATGGATTATCTATTGCATGGGCAGTAGCAGAATACATAGCAGATAGACGAAAATGTGGGGCAAAAACATTATTTGCAACACACTATCATGAACTAATTGATTTAGAAGGGAAAATAGAAGGTGTAAAAAACTATTCTATTGAGGTAAAAGAAAAAGGAGAAGATATTATCTTTTTAAGAAAAATCGTAAGAGGAGGAACTGACGAAAGCTATGGAATTCATGTTGCAAAATTAGCAGGAGTTCCACAAACAGTTGTAACAAGAGCAAATGAAATTTTAAGAACATTAGAAAGAAAAGTAACTGTAAAAAATAAAGAAGAAAAGAAGGTAGTAGAAGGACAACTAGATATGTATAACTACAAACTAGCAGAAATTGCCCATGAAATTGATAAAATCGATTTAAATGAACTAACTCCAATCGACAGTTTAAATATCCTTTGCAAAATAAAAGAGAAAATGAAATAATGAGATGATATTGAGAAGAAAAATGAAATTATTGATAAAAAAGGAAATAGAATATTTCCTAAAATATAAAAACGGAAGTGAAGAAAAATAAAATGAACAAAAAAACTTGGGAGAGTAGCACACACACGATATAATTTAATAAAAAGAAAAGCAATCGAAACTATCTATTTCGAGTGTAATTATTATGCTCGAGATGGATAGTCTTTTTGTGCAATTAATGAATAGTGAAGAATGAATTATTTGATAGAAGTGGTGGCTTGCCTTAACAGGTCGGAAGGGAAAAGTGTCCCCAATGGGACAAAAAAATATTAAGAAATTCTTAAAAAGCCCTTTCTATTTTATATTGTTTTATGATAGAATAGAAAAAATAGAAAAAAGAACTTTCTATTGATAAAAAAGGAGAGTGAAAAAATGCCTGATTTAGCTTATAAACGCATTTTACTAAAGTTAAGCGGAGAAGCAATGGCAGGAGACAAAAAAACAGGAATTGATGTTGAAGTCTTAGGAGAAATATGTGATAGTATTAAAAAAGCAAGTGATTTAGGAGTAGAGATTGCAATTGTCATTGGAGGAGGAAATTTTTGGAGAGGAAGATATGGACATCAAATGGAAAGAACCACTTCAGACTATATGGGAATGCTAGCAACAGCGATTAATGCGTTAGCATTGCAAGATGCTTTAGAGGCAAGGGGACTTTATACGAGAGTACAAACTGCAATAGAGATGAGAGAAATCGCAGAACCATATATTGAAAGAAAAGCAATGAAACACTTAGGAAAAGGAAGAATTGTTATATTTGCATGTGGTACAGGACACCCATATTTTTCAACAGATACAACAGCTGCATTAAGAGCAGCAGAAATTCAAGCAGATGTGATATTATTAGCCAAAACAATTGATGGGGTATATTCAGCAGACCCAAAACTAGATAAAACAGCAGTAAAATATGATAAAATTAGTTATCTAGATATTTTAAATAAAGATTTAAAAGTAATGGATTCTACGGCAACCTCGCTTTGCAGAGATAATAAAATACCATTAGTGGTATTTGGTATTAATGAACCAGATAATATTTTAAAAATTGTACAAGGAGATAAAACAATCGGAACGATTGTAGAATGAAAATAAAAGTTTGGAGGAAATAAAAATGGCAGATTATAGTCATATTGAAGAAAAAATGAACAAAACAATCAGTGTATTTGAGGAAAATTTAGCAGAAATTAGAGCAGGAAGAGCAAATCCTGCAATCTTAAACAAAATTAAGGTAGAGTATTATGGAACACCTACACCTATTAACCAAGTAGCAGGTATTTCTGTTCCAGAAGCAAGAGTGATATTAATTCAACCATGGGACGCTAGTGTCTTAAAAGAAATTGAAAAAGAAATTTTAAAATCAGATATTGGAATTCATCCTAATAATGACGGAAAAGTAATTCGATTAGTATTTCCAGAATTAACAGAAGAAAGAAGAAAAGAAATTGTAAAAGATGTAAAAAAATTAACAGAAGAAGCAAAAATTTCAATTAGAGCAATTAGAAGAGACGGAATGGATGAATTTAAAGCAAAACAAAAAGCAGGAGAAATTACAGAAGACGAATTAAGAGGAGCAGAAGATAGTATTCAAAAAATTACAGATAAAAAAGTAGAAAAAATCGATCAAATCTCAGAAGCAAAAGAAAAAGAAATATTAAGTTTATAATAGGTGAGAAAATGGATTTTAAATTAGAATTAAAAAAATATCAGGAATTAGTAAACGAAGAATTAGCAAAATATTTAAGAAAAGAAGCAGTTCCAGAAAGCATATTAAACCATTCTGTAGAATATAGTTTAATGGCAGGAGGAAAGAGATTAAGGCCTATTTTAATGTTAAAAACATATCAATTGTTTAATGAAAATATAGAAAACTGTATGTCATTTGCAGTTGCCATGGAAATGATACATAATTTTTCTTTAATTCATGACGATTTACCTGGAATTGATAATGATGATTTTAGGCATGGCAAATTAACAAATCATAAAAAATTTAATGAAGCAACAGCAATTTTAGCAGGTGATTCTTTGCTAAATCAGGCATATATTGTAATTAGTAAATCATTATTGCAAGAACAACAATTAGAAAGAAAAATAAGAGCGCTTTCAGAATTTACACATAGTGTAGATCGTATGATTGCTGGAGAGTATGTAGATACGGAATATGAGGGAAAACAAATTTCCCATGAATACTTAGAATATATACATAATAATAAAACAGGGGCACTACTAAAAGCATGTTGCCGTATAGGTGCGATCCTGGCAGGAGCACAAGAGGAAGACATTGAGAATATAACAGAATATGCAAACCATATAGGATTAGCGTTTCAAATTAAAGATGATATTTTATCTGAAACTGGAGATGAAAAAGTCCTAGGTAAACCTATTGGAAATGATAAAGAAAAAGGGAAATGCACTTATGTAACAAAATATGGATTAGAAGAATCTCAAAAGAAATTAGAAGTATTAACAAAAGAAGCAATAAAAAGAATTGAAAAATATGGAGAAAAAGGTGAATTCTTAAAAGAATTAGCCCTCTATATGATGGAACGAAATAAATAAGTAAGAAAGAGGTAGTGCATGGAAAACACAGAAAATTTACCAAAACATATTGCGATTATTATGGATGGAAACAGAAGATGGGCAAAAAGCCACAATATGGATGCAAAAGCAGGGCATAAAGAAGGAGCCAAAACCTTAGAAAAAATTGTACAATATGCAAACAAAATTGGAATTCCCTATATTACCGTATACGCTTTTTCTACAGAAAATTGGAAAAGATCAGAAGAAGAAGTGGGAAGCCTAATGATATTATTAAAAAATTATTTGGACGAATTCAGTAAAAGGGTAGATACACAAAACATAAAAATTAAGGTTTTAGGAGATATTAATGTATTATCAGATTCTCTAAGAAAGAGCATTGAAAAAGCAATAGAAAGAACAAAAAATAATACAGGCACTACTTTTAACATTGCTTTTAATTATGGTGGAAGAGCAGAAATTGTTAGAGCAGTAAAACAAATATTAGAAAATAAAGCAATCAAACCTAAAGACATTACAGAAGATTTAATTTCAAATAATTTATACACTGCTGGACAGCCTGACCCAGATTTATTAATTAGAACAAGTGGGGAAATGAGAACAAGTAATTTCTTACCATGGCAATTAGTATATTCTGAATTTTATTTTGTAAATAAAAATTGGCCAGATTTTTCGGAAGAAGATTTATTAGAAGCAATTAACGAATATCAAAAGAGAAATAGGAAATTTGGGGGAAAATAGGAATGAGTTTAAAAAGATTATTGTCTGGTCTACTAGGGTTCCCATTAGTAGCTGCTATTTTAATTTTAGGGAATAACATTGTAATTGATGTTTTATTTAGCCTTATAAGCATGTTATGTATTCATGAGTATTTTAAAAGCTTTGAGGGTAAAGCAAAACCTGTGCAATGGTTAGGATATGTGGCCTCTGTTTTTATTGCTTTTATACATATTATACCAGAACAATATGCAATGGGGATCATAGAAGTAAGTATACCAGCTATTTTCTTAATTTTATTTGCACAACTAATAGGTTCAGAAATGAAAACATCATTAAAAGATATTATGATTACATTTTTTGGAATTGCCTATATTGTTGTATTTCTTTTGTTTTTCCCTTTATTATCTGGGACTCCAGAAATTGGAAAATATTTTGTATGGTATATCCTATTTGTAGCATGGGGAACAGATATTTTTGCTTTTGTTGTTGGAAAAAATTGGGGAAAACACAAATTTACCTCAATCAGTCCAAACAAAACAATAGAAGGCTGTATTGCGGGAGTAATAGGTGCAGTTGTGCTATCTCTTATTTATACAGTTGTATTAAACCATTATTTGGATATGGAAATATCTTATATTTATATTGGAATTATTTCTGTTTTACTAAGTTTCATTGGACAAATAGGAGATTTAGTAGCATCTGCTATAAAAAGAACGAATGGAATTAAAGATTTTAGCAACTTAATTCCAGGACATGGAGGAATGCTAGACAGATTTGACAGTGTAATTGCCATAGCACCATTTGCTTACTTTTTTCTAACAATGATTATAAATGTATGATGGAAGTTAAAAAATGTATTAATAATACAAAATTAAATTAATTCAAAAATCAGTATAGAAGGGAGGAAAGAAAATGAGAGAAAATGTAAAATTTGATGTGGCAATTGAAGTTTTATCAAGCAAAATTGCGAAAGCAATGGAAGAAAAGGATAAAACGGAATTGAAAAAACTCTTAGAGTATAGAGAAAAACTCTACACGGGAGAAGAGACGATTATTGATGAGATTATGAAATAGGAGAAGAGAATGGAAGAGTTTAGTTTAGAAGAAATCGAACATATAAAAAAAGACTATAAAACAAATAATGTGGAGTATGAAGAGATGCTTGAAAAAGCAAGAGAAATGACTTTTTTTGATTGCAAAACTTATGAAAAACCGATTGCAGTTTTCGTTGGTGGACAAACGGGGGCTGGAAAAGGGGGAATTGACGTTTATTCTACACAAGAGTTTCGCAAAATGAATGTAAAATCAACAGTAATAGATGATGATCAATATAGAATGCTACACCCTAGAGCAAGAGAAATACTAAAAAAATATCCAACATTATATACAGAAATTACTGGGGTGGAAACAGCAACAATAACTTCCAGTATATTAAAAGAAGCGATTTCCAAAAGATATAATTTTGTTTTTGAGGGAACAATGAAAAATACAAGAATACTAGATGAGACAATGAAAAATATGCCAGATTGTTTTACAAAGATAGTAAGAGTAATGGCAACATCTAATTTGGAAAGTTTGTTAACTGCATTTGAGAGAAACGAAGCTCAAATAGAAATAGTTGGTTATGGAAGATTTACAAATGTTTTAACACATAACAAGTCATATGATGGAGTCCTTAATACATTAAAGGTAATAGAGGAATCTGGAGTACCAGAAATAATAGAAGTATTGGCAAGAACAGAAAATATATTAGCACCTAGGCTTGTATATTCTTCCCAAAATAAAAATAATAGATATAAATCAGCTTATGAAGCATTAATAGAAGAAAGAGAAAAGAACAGAGAAGAAGCAAAGAAATCTGCAATGGATAGATTGAAAAAAATATTATCAGCAAGGAATGTTGGAGAAGACGAAAAACAACAAAGAAAGTTATTAGAGCAAGAAATAGAAAATATGATGAAGGAGAAAAAAATATGGAAAAATTAACTTTAGAACAAGCTAAAGAAAAATATGGAATTACTCCGGAAAAACACAAGGAAATTTTTGAAAATATGTACAATAAAGCTTTTATATCAACATTTATGAAGTCTGATTTAAGAAGTAAAGAAAAAGCAAAAGAAAGGCCAACAGCTGTATTCATTGGAGGACAGGTAGGTGCAGGTAAATCAAATCTAATTATTTTATCAGCAGGAGAATTTTTTGCATTAGGAGAAGACTATATTTTAATCGATGATGATCAATATCGAAAATTTTATCCAAATGCTGAACTTTTATCTAAATATTATCCTACCTTTTATACAGATATTACTGCTTTAGGAAGTTCTGTTATTACACCTAAAATTATGAAGGCTGCGATTGATGGAGGATATAATTTTATATTCGAAGGAACAATGAAAAACAGAAGAATATTAGACGAGACAATGAAAAAAATGCCGGAAAGCACAAGAAAAATTGTTAGAGTTATGGCAACTTGTTATGAAGAAGGGATTTTATCAGCCTTTGAGAGAAATGAAGAATTGATTGCTTCAGGAAATAATAGTAGATTTATAAAAGTACCGGAATATGATAAGACCTATGATGGGCTGACAGATACGGTAGAGGCGATAGAAGACTCAGGAATTGCAGAAATAGTTGAAGTATATAAAAGAGGTAGAGATGATGCAAGAATACCAATTTTAGTATACTCCTCTGCCAATGAAAACAATGTATATAAAAGTGCAGCAGAAGCAATACAAGTAGAGAGGACAAAAAACTCACTAGATATAGTAAATACAATACCAAGAAGATTAAATGCTATTTTAAAATCACCAAGGGAAAAAACTCCAGAAGAAATAGAACAGATGAAATTATTAAAAGCAACAATAAAAGAACATACAGGGATTACGTTAGAAGAAGGGGAAGAGAGATAACAAGAGGGAGGATAAATTGATAGAATTAATTATCACCATTTTAAAAATTGTTTTTTTATTAGGTTTTCTTGTATTAATTCATGAGGGAGGTCATTTCTTAGTTGCCAAATTATGTAAGGTAAAAGTAAATGAATTTGCAATTGGATTTGGTCCAACAATATGGAAAAAACAAGGAAAAGAAACAAAATATGCCTTAAGGGCAATTCCACTTGGTGGATTTGTGAGCATGGAAGGGGAGGAAGAGAGATCAGAAGAAGAGGGCTCTTTTAGCAAAGCTAGTATTCCTAAAAGAATTGCTATTGTTATAGCAGGTGGAACGGTAAATATTATATTCGGTCTATTAGTTTATTTTATATTAGGAGCATGTACAGGAAATTATATATCTAATAAAGTAGAAAGCATTCAAAGAGAACAAACAGCAATACAAGTAAATGACGAAATTGTAGCAATTAATGATAAAAAAATAAGATTATATACAGACATACAAGAAGAATTAACAAAAAGTGAAGGAAATCCAGTTAAACTTGACATTATCCGTAATGGTGAAGAAATGGAAATAACAGAAACGCCATTAACACAAGAAGTGAAAAATATAGGTATTTCTTTTGAAGGAACAACAGAGGAACTAAATTCAGAAATTGCTGTTATTTTTCCAGATAGCCCAGCAGAAAAAGCAGGTTTACAAGCAAAAGACATCATTTTACAAGTAAACGGGGAAGAAGTAAAAGATAACCCAGTAAGAATTGTAGAATTAATAAGAGAATCAGAAGGAAAAGTACAAATGCAGATACAACGAGGAGAAGAAATCATAGATATTAAGATAGAACCAGAAATATTGTATACCTATACATTAGGAATGACAATGCAAGTGGCAGAAAATAATTTTGGAAGTAATTTATATTATGCATTTTGGGACACTGCAGATTTTTCTGTTTCCATTCTTGACAATTTAAGGTTATTATTCACAGGAAATGTTAGTATGGATCAATTAATGGGACCAGTAGGAATATCAGAAACAGTAGCGCAAACAGCTAGTATAACAGAATATGTATATATTATTGCTTTAATTTCTTTATCATTAGGAGTAACCAATTTACTACCATTCCCTCCACTAGATGGTGGAAAAATTCTTTTCTTAATTATAGAAGGAATTAGAAGAAAACCATTAAAAGAAAATATAGAAATGGGTATACAAGCAGCAGGATTTTTAGTATTGATTTTTCTATCCATTTACGTAGCTTATAATGATGTATTAAGAATCTTTTAAATAAGAATATAAAGAGAGGTTAAAAATAATTTTTAATCTTTCTTTTTTACTTGAAAAAAGAAAGGGAAAGAGATAAAATATGAACGTAAAACGAAAAAGAGGGGGAAATGCAGAAGATGAAAACCATACAAGAAGTATTTAAAGATTGCGAAAATATAAGTAGTATTTTAAGTTGTGAAATCGAAAATATGAACTTATACAAAAAAAGTAACAAATTGGAATTAAAATTAATTTCCCACCAAAAAATTAATATAAAAGATATATCTACTTTTGAAACCTACTTAAAAAAGAAATTTCAATTGGAAAAGACCATAATAGATGTATCTTACCAAGAAGCGGTAGAATATGATGTTCAAGAAGAATGGAATGAAATTGCAAATTATATTGGAAAAAATTATCCTGCGGCAAAAGCAATATTAACAAATGCAAAAGTTCAAACGATAGAAAATAAATTAGAATTAACATTAAATAAAGCAGGAATTACCTTGTTACATGCACTAAAAATAGATACTGAAATACAAGAATTAATTTCTCGTATTTATGGAAAATCTTACCTCATTACTTACCAAGAAAAGCAAGAAGAACATGAATTTGAAGAATATGTAAAAAAGGCAGAAACAGAAGCCATAAAAAAAGCAAGAGAATTTGTTCCAAAGGTTGAAAATAAACCGGCCACTTCAACTACAGAAGGCAAAGCTGTAAGTGAAGAAAAAGGTGAGTCAGAAGAGAAATCTCCTCTTATCTATGGAAGGACATTAAATATTAAAGAAGAATTGGTAAAGGTAGCAGACATCTCAGTAGACACGGATAAAGTGTGCTTGGATGGAGAAATTATTAATACAGATTCTAGAGAAATCAAAAATGGAAAAGTAATTGTCATGTTCGATTTATATGATGGAACAAGTACGATTACTTGTAAAGCATTTGTGGAAGGGAAACAAGCAAAAGATGTATTAGGAAGAATCAAAGGAGCAAAAGGAATAAAAGTAGCAGGTGTTGCAAAGTATGACCAGTTTTCAAAAGAGATTACCGTTATGGCAAATACCATCATTGAAACACCAGGAAGAAAAAAAGTAAAAAGAGTAGATGAAAGTGAAGAAAAAAGAGTAGAGCTACATATGCATACCCAAATGAGCCAGATGGATGCTGTTACAAGCTGTGAAGATTTGCTAAAAAGAGCAGTAAGCTGGGGATGGAAATCCATTGCAATTACAGACCATGGAGTTGTACAAGCATTTCCAGATGCCCATAAATATCTAGGAAAATCAGGAGCAGATATCAAAGTTATTTATGGAGTAGAAGCTTATTTGGCATCTGATAAAGTATCTAGTGTTTTTCATAGTCATGGTCAAAGTTTAGATACAGAATACTGCATTCTAGATATTGAAACAACAGGACTTCATTATCAAACAGAAAAGATAACAGAATTTGGAATCATCAAAATGAAAGATGGAAAAGAAATTGGCAGATTTGAATGCTTTGTGAATCCCGAAAAACCAATTCCGCAAGAAGTAGTAGAAGTAACTCATATTACAGACGAAATGGTAAAAGATGCTGAAACTATCGATAAAGTTATGCCAAAAGTATTAGAATTTATAGGAGATTCTGTTATTGTAGCTCATAATGCCAATTTTGATGTTGGTTTTATTCGCTATAATTGTCAACAATTAGGGTATGAACTAGATAATACTTATATTGATACTCTAGGATTAGCAAAAGACTTATTCCCAGATTTTAAAAAATATAAATTAGGAATCTTAGCAGAAAAACTAAATATAAAAGTAGAGAATGCCCATAGAGCATTAGATGATGTTATTACCTTAATGCAAGTATTTAATGTTATGCTAGATATGTTAAAAGAAAAAAATATCACCAATATTAATGAAATTGAAGGAGCATTTACACAAAATATTAATTTAAAAAACTTGGAAATGTATCATGCCGTTATTTTAGCCAAAAATTATGTAGGATTAAAAAATCTATATAAACTAATTTCTTTTTCACACTTAGATTATTTTTATAAAAAACCAAGAATTCCTAAAAGCTTATATTTAAAATATTCAGAAGGATTAATGATCGGAAGTGCCTGTGAACAAGGGGAATTATATAGAGCTATTTTAGATAATAAACCAGAAGAAGAAATTGAAGAAATTGCGAAATTTTATGATTATTTAGAAATACAGCCATTAGGAAATAATGAATTCATGATTCGAGAAGGAAAGGTGCCAGATAAAGAAGCTTTAAAAGAGAATAATCGAAAAATAGTGGCACTTCGGAGAGAAATTAGGAAAATTAGTAGTGGCTACATGTGATGTACATTTTATGGACCCGCAAGATGAAATCTATAGAAGAATTCTTCAAGCAGGACAGGGATTTGAGGATGCTGACATGCAAGCACCTTTATATTTGAGAACCACAGAAGAAATGTTAGAAGAATTTCTATATTTAGGAGAAGAAAAGGCAAAAGAAGTAGTAATTACCAATACCAATAAAATTGCAGATATGTGCGAAAAAATTAGTCCAATCTCTAGTGAAAAATGTCCACCACACTTAGAGGGGTGCGAAAAACAAATTGAAGAAATCGCTTATGGCAGAGCAAAAGAATTATATGGAGACCCACTTCCAGAAATTGTACAACAGAGATTAGATAAAGAATTACAATCTATTATTAAAAATGGATTCTCTGTTATGTATATTATTGCACAAAAACTAGTTTGGAAATCTAATGAAGATGGATATTTAGTAGGGTCCAGAGGTTCTGTAGGTTCTTCATTTGCAGCAAATATGACAGGAATTACAGAAGTAAACTCTCTTCCACCACACTATCGATGCCCACAATGTAAATATTCTGATTTTACAGACTATGGAAAAAAGAATGGTTTTGATTTACCAGATAAAAA
>CALXQB010000029.1 GCA_944390445.1 uncultured Clostridia bacterium
TATATTCTTACTGCTTTTATTTTAGGAATTCCTGCAAATGAAATCGTCTTACCAATTATTTTAATGAGTTACATGGCAACAGGAACTTTAGTAAATTTAGAAGATGCTTCCCACATTGGAACAATTTTAATGCAAAATGGATGGACCATGCTTACTGCTATTAATGTTATGCTTTTCACTTTGATGCATTTTCCATGTGGCACAACTTTGCTAACCATAAAAAAGGAAACTGGTAGCCTAAAATGGACAATTATTTCTTTCCTCATTCCAACAGTTTGTGGTGTCCTCCTTTGTATGTTTACTACATTTGTTTGGAATATATTTGTATAGATTTTTCCTTTGATCTGTAAGACCTGCAATTATATATTAGAAAGAAGTGGACTTTTTTCATCCACTTCTTTGTTCAAATTTTACCATTCTTTTTTTGAATTGATTAATTCTGACATATATCCCATTAAGCAATAAGGAGCTAAGATAAAAGCATATAATAATACATAAACAACAAATGCTAGTATACTTCTTTTCTCTAATTTGCAATTAATTTCTTTTAACATGCTTTTTCTTTTTATTTCAATTATGAAACATAGTAGCAATTCAAGAGGAATAACAAGTAGTGATATCCAACTTATTAATAAAGGATTTCCTAAAGCAAGTAATATTAGTCCAAGTGGTACAAAAATTAAAAGAGCTAAATCAATAAAAGGGAAAAATACGTTTAAGCACATTAAAAATTTAGATTTGAATCCAAGTTTTTTTGATCTTAGTATTTTTACTTTTTTAAATGCTTCTATCATACCTCTAGCCCATCTTTTTCTTTGTTTTCCTAAGTTTCGTAGCTTTTCTGGAACTTCTGTGTAAGCAATTGCATCTTTTGAAAAATTGGTTTCATAACCTTGACTTAGTAATTGCCAAGTTAAAACAATGTCTTCACCTACACAATTTTCCCATCCTCCTATTTCTTTTAGCATTTTGGTTTTATATGCACTAAAGGCACCTTGGGCAACTAATGTTGATTGATAATTTCCTTGGATAAGTTTTACACCAAATATACCTAAAGTATAATCCCATTCCTGTAATTTGGTAATAAAACTTTTTTTGTTATTTTTTACAAACATACATCCTGCTGTAGCAGCAACTTTTTTATCAGATTTTACTAATTGATTCATTATATTTCTTACAGCCAAAGGATGTAGAACAGTGTCACTATCTACAGTTATTGTGTAATCTGTTTTTGCTTTTTCTAATCCTTTATTAAGTGCAGTTGCTTTTCCCCCATGAGATGTTTCTATTAAATTTATATTGTCATCTAAGTCCATTGTTTTTAGCAAAGCTAATGTTCCATCTGTTGATCCATCATCTATGATATTCACAAAAATATTACCACAGTATTTTTGTTTTTGAATAGATTCTAATGTTTCTTTTATTGTATTTTTGGCATTGTATGCTGGTATTAAAATTGTAACATCCTCTTCTTTTTTAGAATATTCTTTTTTCTCTTTTTTATCAAATAATAAACTAATTAAATTAAATACATAATTAAATCCAGGTATCAGTGCTATAAATGTTACTAAATAAATTGCTAAAAAATATCCCAAATAACAAGCTATATCATAAATCCAATTTATATTTATTCCTATTGCACATATAAGATATAATAATGCAATCATAACGGATATTAAAAACATTTTTTATCACCTCACAATATCATATGAAAATTGTTGAAAAATGGTGATAAGTATCAAAAAATGTCTAAATAGAATATGATATAGAGAGGTGAACAGAAATTGAATTTTAAAAAGTGGATAATATTAGTTATTTTCATCGTGATTGTAATTGTTGGAATATATACTTTTAAGCAAATGAAATATGAACAAAGAGCTGATGTTAAAATTCCAGTACTGCTTTATCATAATTTCGTAACTACTGTTCCAGAAAGTGATCCTGATAATTTTCAATATATAAATACACCCGAAAGTTTTGAGGAAAATATAAAAACATTTTTAGAAAATGGCTATACGATAATATCTATGGAAGAATTAAATGATGCCTATAATGGGAAAATAGCGCTTCCATCGAAACCTCTTCTTATCACTTTTGATGATGGATATTACAGTAATTATGAATATATCTACCCTATTTTGAAAAAATATCATGTTAAAGCTTCTATTTACATCATTACAGATAAAGTTGGGCAAGAAATTGATGGTATAGAATATTTAGGTTGGGATGAGTGTTTAGAAATGCAAAATAGTGGCCTTGTCGAAATATATAGCCATAGTAAAAGACATGTTTTTTATAGCAAACTTCCTGTAAGAGAACTTCGTGATGATGTAAAAGAATCTTATGAATTAATAGAAAAATATTTAGGAAAAAAAGATTTAAAAGTATTTGCTTATCCTTATGGTGCCTATACAGATGAAACAGTAAGAGCTTTAAAAAATAATGGTATTGATTTTCAACTATATGATCTTGGTCTAAATAATTTTAAAGATTTTGATAAAAATTTTATTAAAAGAATTAATATTCCTTGTGAAATGACAGGGAAAGAAATTATAGAAGAAATCGAAAAAGGGACTTTTTAACATAGTCCCTTTTCTTATTGCATAGGAAACAATATGAAACTTTAAAGTTTCGCAAAATGAAGTGTCCGGCTCATGACCTTATATTTTGAAATAAAAGCTCGAACAGCCTTCCGCTGCCGGATTACCCCCTTGAACCTTGAGAGTTTTATGGAAAAATATAAGGTCATGAGCCGGATATATTAGAATTTTTATTTTCGTGTCGACAAATCTTAACACTTTCTCGAGAATTTAATTACATACTATATCCTCTTCTGTTACTTGGTTAAATTGATACTCATAATCTACAATAAAATCTGTTTCTCGTTTTGCATCATCTGTAGATTTTTCTATGCTCCTAATCACTAGCCCTGTCTCTTTATCAATATATCTTTCATATCCGTCTCCTACTAGTAAGTAACATTCTCTTCCATTACAAGACGTATTTCTTCGCTTTTCGTTACAAAAAGAGCCAGAAATATTTCCGGCTCTTTCTTGATTGTTTTTTAATATGCTTTCTCAAACAAATCGATGAAATCTTGTTTTGTTACTTCTCTAGGGTTACCTGGTTTACATGGATCTTCCATTGCTTTTTCTGCCAACATTTCAAAATCTTCTTTTCTTCCTCCTACTTCAGATACAGTTTGTGTAATTCCTACTTTTTCTGATAGTTCTTTTATCATTTTTACAAATGTTTCAATTACTTCTTCTTTTGAAAGATTTTCTGCTGGTACATTTAAAGCAGTTAAAATATCTCTGAATCTTTCATAACATACTTCTCCATTAAATCTCATAACCGTTGGAAGTAATATTGCATTAGCAATTCCATGAGGTGTATCATAGACAGCTCCCAATTGATGTGCCATAGAATGTACAATGCCTAAGCCCACATTAGAGAATCCCATTCCAGCAATATATTGTGCCATTCCCATCATCTCAATTGCTTCGTCATCTTTTTCATTTACTGCTGCTGGCAAATATTTAAATATCATTTTAATCGCTTTCATATGAAACATATCTGACATTTCATTATGCGCTTTTGTAATATATCCTTCTACTGCATGTGTTAATGCATCCATTCCTGTTGCTGCTGCTAAGCTTTTTGGCATAGATGCCATTAATTCAGAGTCAATAATCGCTAAAATTGGAATATCATTTGGGTCAACACATACCATTTTTATTTTTCTTTCCTCATCTGTAATAACATAATTAATAGTAACTTCTGCTGCAGTTCCCGCTGTTGTAGGTAATGCAATAATTGGCATACCTCTATTTACTGTATTAGATGCTCCATTTAAAGATTTGATATCTGCTCTATCTGGATTTGTCATTACAATAGAAATTCCTTTTGCAGTATCAATACTAGAACCTCCTCCTACTGCAACAATTACATCTGCTCCTGATTCTTTGCATGCTTTTACGCCATCTGTAACATTTTGAATATTAGGGTTTGGTTTAATTTCTGAATACAATGTATAAGAAATTCCAGCTTTTTCTAGTATTTCTTCAATCTTTTTTGCTACACCAGCTTCTACTAAAGATTTATCTGATACTAAGAATACCTTTTGAAATCCTCTTTTTTTAATTTCTCCTGGTAGTTCCTCTCTTGCCCCCTTTCCAAAATAAGATGTTTCATTTAAAACAAATTTTACTGCCATATTTTTTCACAATCCTTTCTTATTGTCTTATTTTTATATGTTTTTCTTTGGTTAGCTATAAAATATTCTTTAAAATAATCGTCTTTAGTCTTGACATTTCTTGTAAGGTAGTTAATACTCCTTCATTTCCAATTCCACTATGTTTCCATCCTCCAAATGGCATTTCGAAAGAGCGGTAGAAACTTGCTCCATTTACAATAGCTCCTCCACATTCTAATCTATTTGCTATTTTCATTCCTAAAGAGTAATCTTTTGTAATAACACAACCACATAATCCATAAGAAGAATCATTTGCGATTTTGATTGCTTCTTCTACATCATCAAATGCAATTACTGGAATGACAGGTCCAAATACTTCCATATCTTTTGCAATATCCATATCTTTTGTTACATTGTCTAGAATTGTTGGGTAATAATAAGCTCCATCTCTTTTGCCTCCACATATTATTGTTGCACCTTGTTCTACTGTTTTATTTACTTGTTCTTCTACTCTTTTGGCTGCATTTTCATTAATTAATGGTCCCATATCTGTTTCTGGATTAGATGGGTCTCCTACATTTAAGTTTTCTATTACTTGTTTCATTCTATCAATAAATTCTTGTTTCCTACTACGATGGATCAAAAATCTTTTACTTGCACAACATACTTGTCCACCATTGTATAATCTTCCCCAAATTGTTTCTTTAATGGCTAAATCCATGTCTCCATCTTCTAGGAATATGAAAGCATCATTTCCTCCCAATTCTAACATAACATGTGTTAAGTTTTGAGAAGCTGTTCCCATTGTCTGAATACCTGCAGCTGTACTTCCTGTTAGAGATACTAAATGTACTCCTGGATGTCTTGCTAATGCTTGTCCAACAATTGGTCCATCTCCTGTTAGCACTTGAATACATCCTGCAGGCACACCTGCTTCTAACATTAATTTTACATATTCAATTAAGGTAAGTGGATTATAGTTAGATGGCTTTACAATAATACTATTTCCCATCATTAATGCTGGTGGAACCTTTTGGCAAAACAAATCACTTGGAAAATTAAATGGAATAATGGCAACAATAACACCAATTGGTTGTCTTACTGTAATTTGCATTGTTTTCTCTTGTCCTGCTTCTGTTCCTGCTGGGATACTTTCATTATATAAATGTTTTGCTCTTTCTACAAATCCTCTTACTCCAATTTTTACATTGGCAATTTCCCCATATGCTTCTTTAATTGGTTTTCCCGTTTCTTCTGATAATAGTTTTGCTAATCTATCTTTGTCTCTTTCCACAAAATTTACAAATTGATATAATTTTTCTGCTCTTTCATATATAGAAACTTCTTGCCACTTTTTCTGTTCTATTTTTGCTATTTTAACAGCTTCATCTACATCTTCTAAGCTCACATTTGGTACAGTGTCGATTAATTCTCCTGTTGCAGGATTTGTTACATCAATGGTTGCTCCATTAGAAGATTCTTTCCAGTCATATCCAATTAAGTTTTTCATACCTTTCCTCCTTTTTTCTTTATAGGCACAATATGGTGCCTCATCTGCTCTTCATTTACCAAATGCTGTAAATGATAGCATTAAACCTCCACATGTATTTCTACTATGTTCTTTTACTCCATATTCTCCGAAAGTAAAGATCGTAATAAATGGAACATTTCCTGCCTCTTTCTTTAATTGTTTTACAACTTCGTCAATTCTATCTCCTATTCCTAATTTTCTTCCACCACAATGTACTAGTAAAAGTGCTCCCATTTCTCCTGGCAACTCTTTCTTTACTTCTTTTAATGTTTTTCCTGTAGATTCGATTAATTCATCAACTGTAGCTTCCATTTGAATCACTGCTGTATTCTCTGCCAAGTTTGCTCCTATATTCATAGAACCATCTTTATTTCCAAACATTGGATGACGAATTGCAATTAAATCTCCTAATGGGTCTTTTACTCCTAATGGTTCTGTAATAGTAGCTACTAATAAGTTATTAGCATCTAGGTCTTTTTCTTTTTTCCCTGTCCATTCTGCATATTTTTTAATTGCTGGTGTACCATCAATTTCTACTAGAGTTCTTTTTCCTTCTATTTTTGTAATAATTCCCGCATTAGTTGTTTCATGATAAGCTCCTGTATAAACATTTGCCATTGGTTTTGATGTATAGAAAAATGCAACAGCAACACCATCAGAAAAAATGGCATCATTTGTGTAAATACTCCATTTTCCTTCTACTGTATTATCTGCAGCACTACCTCCAAAGAAAGGAATTCTTCCAATCACATCTTCAATTCCTTTTACATATTCTTCTTCTTCTCCTGGGGAAGCTACCATGTAAAAATATGCTGGAACGCAGTCTTTCCCTGCTCTTTCCATTGCCTCTTTTGCTACTTTTCTTCCTGTTTCTCTAGCTGTTTTTTGTTTCTTAGAACCTGCTACACCAACCGTTAATTCTTCATCTCCTAAAGCTAAAATTCCGGTAAATCCTTTTTCTCCAGAAATAAATCCATCTGGTACAATAATACCTCCACTAGAGGTACATCCAATCATTGGTGCTGTCCCTAGTTCTGCCTTTGCTCCTTCTAATACTTTTTCTACATTACTATCTACAGATGTATATAGAAATGCTACTTTTGTTTGTACTAAGTCTACAACTGCTTTTGCAGCTGAATCCTTTCCTTGCATATAGCTATCTTCATTTGTGCTCCAACCTACGTTTGATTTTAACATATTCATTCCTCCTTCGTAATTTTCTATCTGTATTATATACTAAATTAAAAAAAATAAATAGTTTTTTTGAAAAATTTTTAAGAATAAAAAAATTAACGATTATTGTAAATTTTTATCTTCCATTGTTTTTCATGTATATTTTTTCAATATTTCCTTCGGTTGTTACTACATTATTAGAATCTATTTTATAAATAACTTGTTCAGAAATATCCTTTGTTTCATCTTGATTCAATCCTTGATTCCATAGAATTTCTTTTGTATATGTAACAACTACATTGCCATCTTGTATAGAATATGTACCTGTTTTTTTGGTGCCAAGATATTGTTCTCGAAGTGTAACTATTCCTTTTTCGAAATATAATATTTCTTTTGAACCATCTACTTCCATTCCTAAATTAGGATATATGTATATATACACATTTCCATCTAATTCGTCTCCTGCTTGAAAAGTAGTCCATTTTACATCTTCCTTTGTCTGGTATTCACTTTCCATATACTGGTTATATTCTTCCTCGCTTACTGCTTTATCTCCAATTTTAAATACATTAAAATCTCTTTCAGCTAGTGTCTCCTGTGTTCTTTCATTTCTTTGAAATGTACTTCTCATTAGTCCACTACTTGCGGCTCCACCAGAACCTACATAAAGCCCATTCGTTTTTAATCCTAAAATTCCTCTAAGCACATCTTGGAAAGCATATACAGTATCATTTTCCTCTTCATAATTAAAAATTAAATAATATTCTCCTCCAAAAAGAACTACCATTTCTTCATCTTCATCTTGATCCATATCTAAAATTGTATATTCTATACTTTGATTTTCCAATCCTAAAGAACTTAAATAATCATCTATTTTCATCACAATATCATATTCATCTATAAATTCTTTTTCTCCGTTTAATACATCCATATAGATGTCATTTTCCTTATTAATTTCTGGAAAATCATCTAATACATCCGTTACATCTAATGTGATTCCTAATATTTCTTCATACTCAGGCATTCCAACACTTAAAAATGCCTTTTTAATACCATTTATAGTTTCTTCTCCCAAATCCATCATTTCTGCCACTCTTATTACAGCATATTCACAATCAGCAAAAGTCGCATTTTTAGGCAAGAGTTCCATTGAATTAAACCATAACTTTTCAAACTGTTCTAGTGGCATGTTTTCACTCATCAAATATGCTGCCTTGGATATTATAGTACTATATTTATGTTCGTCCTTAAATTGTGTGAAACTATTTAGTTTTAAATAGGAATAAGTAAGACTTGAATCTTTTATATTTCTTGTGTCAACTGAACTTATAATTCCATCTATTGTATTTGTATTATTATAATAGGCTTCTATGCACATTCCCATTATATCAGCATATGCTTCATTTAATGCCTTTGTTTCAAATGAATATTCATCATTTTCAGTAATTCCTAATCTATAAGCAAATACTCCATGAGTATATTCATGTCCTAAGACTTCTACATTTGCATTATATAAATGATTACTTCCTAAAAGAATATGTTGTGGCACTATAAAACAAGCATTATCTCCAAAATTATTATCTTTACTTCCTTTTCCAAAATCATATGATTCTACATTTGGAATTATGGTTAATTCTACTTGACTATTATAATCTCCATTTAATGAATAATAAGAGAATTTATCTTTATAATAGTCATAGCATTTTTGTAAAGTTATCATTCCTTCTACTGCTTTTTCTTCTTCTAATTTTAGCGTTGTGCCCTGCTCAATTACATAATTTTCGTATTTTGTTCTTCCTGTTTTTAAATTTGGTTCTGATGTTTTAGCTAGTACCAGACTTCTATTTTCGTCTGTTAATTCATATACACCATTTTTTAAGAATGGCTGTAAATCTTTCTCTTCTATTTGATATATCTGTAACCCATTTGATATAATTTTGCCACTATTGGCATCTATTATTACTACTTCATCAAATTCACCCACTACATACTTGTATGCCAAAGTGTTTGTATTTTCATTTGGATATATAATTAGTTTTTTTTCTTTTATTTCTTCTTGTCCATATTTCTTTGTTATTATTTTATCTATATCTTCAATTGTCTTTTTAGGAGTAACATTTAAATCTTTGATGTCTTGCAAATCTTCTATGATTCCTTTGGCATTTCCATCTTTATCTGTATATACAATAATTCCCTTTTGATACACTTCAATACCATTATATATCTGTTTAAATTTATATGTATTTAGGACATCGCCTATTGTGCTACTCTTATCCTCTTGTAATTCATTTTCAATTGATGTTATATGCAAATGGTTTTTTATGTTCTCTGTATCAATGGATTGTTTTGCAGTATCAAAATCAGTAATTTTGATACTAGAATATTCCCCTTCTACGTTTTTCAAAACATTTCTTTTATTTATCGCAATATTTGTACTTAGATAAATTCCCGCTACTAATATGACAGCAATTATTATAATTGATACAATAATGATTTTCTTTTTCATTTTTTCTCCCTAATTTTTATGGCATAGTTACTTCTTCATATCCTTCTGGTATTTTAAATAAATTTTCATCTACTTCATTTCGATATTCTTCTATTTTTAGTAGTTGATTATCTCCGATTCTCCAATATTCCCATAGTTTAGTAGATGGATTATAATAGAATCTACTATATTCTCCATCTTCAAACATTTCTTCATAATCATATTCTACACCATTTATATTTTCTTTGCCTGATGTAAATCTGGCATCTTCTAATTCGTCTTCTATATTGTCATCTCCTACTCCATCTAGTTCCAAATCCACATCATCTGTTGTTCTCATATATACTTTTTGGTCATGCATTATAGTATAATTTCCTTCTTGTGTCTCTAGCATGCTGACATGACTAACAGAACTTGCTGTTTCAATATATTCCATATCTCCCATTAGAGCATAAGAAACGGTAACTTCTTCTTCTCCCATTCCTAAGTCCATTTGTGTTTTATATTTTAAATAGACTTGAGGCTTTGCAAGTACTTCTCTTAACAAGTTTTTAGTAAGTGTCCCTTGTTCTTCTTGGTTTTCTTCTATTTGTACAGAGTTTGCTGATGCTTGCTCATTTTTTACTGCTTGTATAATTTCTTCTTTTTCTTTATCTTTGCAACCACAAAGTAAAAATACGATTATAATTAAAAATATACAAATGGTGATTCTTTTTTTCATAAGTAAACCTCCTAAAAATATCTTGTTTTAAGTAATTTCTTCGAAGAACGGGCGATTAAAATCTCCCCTAAATTACTTAACACTTTTTTATTTTATTGGTATCATACCACAAGAATTAAAATTGGTCAATGAAAAAAATGGAGACAGTCATTTTACCTACTGTCCCCATTTACCTAAATATTTTCTGTTCTTAATACATCCACTATGTTTTCTTTTTCTACTTTTTTCCTTGCATATTTCATTGTAATATATACAATAACATAAACTGCTATAATCGAAATTAGTATTGCTTTCCATGGGAATATATAAGCAAAACTTACTGTTCCCATAAAACCTTTATTAATGAGATAACTTAGTAATATTCCAATTGGTAATGAGAATATCAGCGCTTTGGTTCCATAAAAGATACATTCTAGGTCTAGCATTTTCTTAAATTGTTTATCTGTCATTCCAACAGATTTTAAATTTGCAAATTCTCTTCTTCTAAGCAAAATATTTGTAGATATCGTATTAAATACATTTGCTATTCCAATTGCAGAAATTAATACAATAAATCCATATAAGAAAATAGAGATAATAGTTTTTAGATTTTTCATGATTAAAATTTCTTCTCCAACATGCTGAATAGAAATAGATATCTCTGGATATTTTTCTTCTATAATTGTTATTTGTTCCTCAAGTTTTTCAGACTCATCTGTTTCAATAAATAGATTTGCTCCAATATAGTAATTTTCTTCCATTTGTGCTAAGTTTTTAAGATTTTCCTGTGATGTCACTAGGTATAATGTTCCCATAGAATTCATAATACCATAAGGTAATTCTTTTGTAAGACCTGCAACTGTTACATTTTTTTCTATTTTCTCATCTTCACTGGATATCGGGAGTATAGTAATTTGTTCTCCTTTTTTTAAGTTCGTTAAATCATATTCTGCTTGGTAGGAACTTAAAGCATTTATATGATTTACTACAATCACTTCGTCTTGTCCTAATTGATCCACCCTAGCTTTTTTTCTATACTCTTCCATAGCTTTCTCATCTAATGCTACAACAGAAATATTGATTTCATATTTTTCATTTTCGTTTTTGGCATAAATGTGTTTTATGTCTTCGTTTTTCTCTATTTGTTTTTTTACTTGTGAATGCATTTGTTCATCTGATAGTTCTGTCATGGCTGTCCATTCTTTAATATATACTCCCTTTTCTATTTCTGGAATGGATAATATATCATTCATCATGTTATCTGTTTGTGCATATGTATCTTCCTTTATATTAGTCCAAATCGTATAATCATAATCTGCTGTTAAATACATATTATCAAATCCCATAAACATATAGTCTATAAAGCTACTAAAAGTAATAAATAGAATAATACTAATAGCAAGAGAGGCAACTGTTGTTCGATATCTTTTTTTACTTCTTTTTAAGTTTTTAAGAGCAATATCTCCTTCCATTCCATATATTTTTCTTAAAAATTTAGGTGTTTTTAATTTTTTAGGTTTTACTTTTATATCATCTGTTTGCCTAATTGCTTCTATTGGTGTTATCTTACTTGCTCTTCTCGCCGGAATAATAACAGAAAAATAGATTGTTAGAGCAATTAATACAATAGCAATTAAAATAGCAGGATAAGAAATGCTTATTGTTAAATTCCATCTATCTTGTTCAGCAAATAGTGGTTGTAATAATTCATTTACAATTCCCAATGTTACATAAATGCCTCCAATTCCAGATAAAATTCCAATAGGAATTCCTATGAGTCCTAAAATGGCGCCTTCATATAACACAGATTTTTTTATTTGCTTTTTGGTTGCCCCCACAGAAGATAACATTCCAAATTGCTTTTTCCTTTCTGATACAGAAATAGCAAAACTATTATAAATAACCATAATAGAACCTACTGCAATCACAAAAATTAAAATACCAGCAATTACAAATACAGTTACTGTAAAAGAATCTGCCCCATTTACTCCTTTATAAATTAATAAGCTGTCATTAAAATCGAGGTTTTCATCCATAAGTTCTTCTGTTTCATATAATTGGTACTCTTTTGCCATCTCTTCCATGGTGTCATAAATTTGTTTTGGTTTTTTCATAATCACACTAAAATTTACTTTTGTATCAGGTTGTAATGTTGCTACATCAGTTAATACAATTGCACCTGTATAAGGTACTCCATACCCTTCAAAGTTTTGTCTTTCCATAATTCCAGATATGGTAAAAGTTTTTGTTTCTTCTGTTTCAAAGATTTCTCCTTCTATATATTGATTTTTGATATTTAAAAATTCTCCTTCATGAATTCTTTTCCCTAAATTTAGCGTAATAGTATCTCCTGGTTTTAGTTCTTTACCAATATAAGTTTCACGCATTAAAATTTCATTTTCATTTTTAGGATATTCTCCTTCTACTAATTTTACGGAAAAGTTCTCTAAAGATTTCTCATCATATTGTCTAATACGAATGAATTCTTCTTCTCGATACGGATTTTCTGCTAGTCCATATTCTGCGGTCATAAAAGTTTCCTTAAATTCCTTTTTTTCTTCTAATTGTTGTGCATTCGCATAGGATATTTCTTGAAAACTTCCTTCCCATTTTCCTCCAGTGTCTTCCTCTACTGAAATCATAAATTGTTGAAAACTAACAGCTAGTGTAGTTACAGCACTAATCATTGCTCCAGATAAAATAATACCTATAATAGTTACAATCGTTCTTTTCTTATTTAATTTTAAATATCGGTTTGTTAAGTGATTTAATATTTTCAATGTTATTACCTCACTCTCTCGTCATTTTTTATCTTTCCATCATCAATGGTAATAATTCTATCCGCTTCTTTCGCAATATTTTGATCATGTGTAATCATAATTAATGTTTGTTTATATTTTTGATTTGAAAATTTCAATAAATCGATAATTTCTTTTGAGTTCTTACTATCTAAGTTTCCTGTTGGTTCATCTGCCAAAATTAAAGAAGGTTCATTAATTAAGCTTCTTCCAATTGATACCCTTTGTTGTTGCCCTCCTGATAATTGATTTGGCAAATGTGTAATCCTATTTTCTAATCCTAGTGTTTTAATAATATCATTTACCTTTTCTTTTGAGGCAGTTTTGCCATCTAACAATAATGGCAATTCTATATTTTCTTTTACATTTAAAATAGGAATTAAATTGTAAAATTGATAAATTAAACCAATTTGTCTCCTTCTAAAAATTGCTAAATCATTATTATTTAAAGAATAAATGTCTGTATCATTTATCCAAACTTTTCCTGAACTCGGTCTATCTACCCCACCTAAGATATGAAGTAATGTAGATTTTCCGTGAGCCAGATGCTCCAATAATAGCTACAAATTCTCCTTCTTCTACTTCAAATGATACATCATTTAAAGCATGGACTGATGTTTCTCCCTTTCCATAAACTTTTGATAAGTTTTCTACTTTTAAAATTTTCATAAAAAATAGTCCTCCTTTTTCTTGAGGACTATTATATCATGATATTTTAAGGAAATAATCATTTTAATAAAATCTTAATTATCTTTTAAGAAAATTTTTTTTATTTTTTTGCCATCATGTCATATTCTTCTGTTCCTGTTATTTCTACTTCTACAAAGTCTCCTATATGGATAGATTTATTTTTTTCTACGTAAATAACTCCATCCATGTCTGGCACATCCATTTTACTTCTAGCTATGTAATAGTCTTTTTCTTCTGCTTCTATTAATACTTCTTGCTTTGTGCCAATATATTTTTTCATATTTTCTTCTACGATTTTCTTTTGTAATTCCATTATTTTTTTCCATCTTGCTTTTTTCGTTGCTGGATGAATTTGTTCTTTAAATTTAGCCGCTGGTGTTCCCTCTTCTTTAGAATATGCAAATGCTCCTAGTCTATCAAATTTTTCTTGTTCTACAAAGCGGTACAATTCCTCAAAATCTTCTTTCGTTTCTCCTGGGAAACCTAAAATTAAAGTAGTTCTTATAATCACATCTGGAATCTCTTTCCTTATTGTTGCTATGATTCTTTTTATAGATGCTCCATCACTTTTACGATTCATTCTTTTTAAAACATGATCTGCTATATGTTGAATTGGAATATCAAAATAATGACAAATTTTTGTACTGTTTTTTACCACTTGAATCAGTTCTTCCGTTATACTTTCTGGATAGGCATATAGGAACCTTATCCAACGGATTCCCTCTATTTTTTCTAGTTCTTTTAATAAATCTGCAAGCATTTCCTTTCCATATAAATCTATTCCATATTTTGTGGTATCTTGTGCAATCACAATTAGTTCTTTTATTCCTTTCCTTGCTAATTGTTTTGCTTCTTCTAAAATTTCTTCTTTTTCTCTAGATTGATATTTCCCTCTAATATATGGTATAGCACAATAGGTACAATAATTACTACATCCTTCTGCAATTTTTAAATAGGCTGTTTTATTTCCGGTTGTGATTGTCCTCTTGAAATAATCCATTTGACAATTATTTTTTGCTTGTAAATTTAGTTTTTTAGTTATCTTTTCCCATAAATTTTTATACTCCTTAATGGGAATAAATAAATCAACTTCTGGTAATAGTTTTTTTAATTCTGTCTCATATCTTTCTACTAAACATCCCATTACAATTAAACATTTACAGTTTTTCTTTTTGTATTCTGCCATTTCTAATATAGTATTTATACCTTCTTGCTTTGCAGAATCAATAAAACCACATGTATTAATTACAATAATATCTGCCTGTTCTGGTTGATTTATAATAGTAAATTCATTTTCTTGAAAAATGTGGATACACATTTCTGTATCCACTAAATTTTTAGAACATCCTAATGATACAAATCCTACTTTCAAGTTTTTCACCTCTTTTTTTAATCATTGGAAAACATATGCTTTCTTGTCATTTCCAATAGGTTTAATTTTGTAAATTCTTCTATTTGTGTTTTACTTCTATCCTTTTTACAATATTTTTTTAACAGTCCTTTAATTTTTTCCTTATTTTCTTCATTATTCATATCAATATAATCAATGATAATAATTCCACCAATGTCTCTTAAGCGAATTTGTTTTGCAATTTCCTCTGTTGCTTCTGCATTTACTTCATAGGATGTTTGTTCTAAATCTTGTTTTCCGATATATTTCCCAGAATTTACATCAATAGCAGTAAGTGCTTCTGTTTTGTCTATTGTAATAAATGCACCAGATTTAAGCCAAATTTTTCTATTTTCTAATTTAGCTAAGGCTGTTTCTAATCCAAAGCAAGATAATACATCTTCTTGATAGACTACTTCTATTTTTTCTTCTATATTCTGTAATTCCTGCTCAACTTGTTTTTTTACTTCAAGGTCATTTACTAATATTCGTGTAACTTTTTTATCCACTAAGTCTAATATAATTTTTTGCAACATCGTTGGTGATTGATATACTTTTTTAGGAAATTCTTCTATTTTGGTATTTTTTATTCTTTCCCATTGTTTGATTAGTTTTTCCATTTCTTCCTGTAATTCTTCTTTTTCTTTTCCTTCTGCCGAAGTTCTAATAATAGAGCCACATTTTTCTGGTATCATTTGCTTTACAATTTCTAGTAATCTATTTCTTTCCTTTTCATCTTCTATTTTTTGTGATATGGTAATAAAACTTGCATTTGGCATGAGTATTATGTATCTCCCAGTTAACATGATTTTAGTTGTTAATTTTGCTCCTTTTTTTGTTGTTTCTTCCTTTTTTATTTGTACTAGAATTGGTGAACCTGCTTTTGCTTCTGTTTCCATATCTCTATTGTGAATAAAAGCATTGTGTGCTTCACCTATATCTACAAAAGCCGCTTGCATTCCTTCCACTTTATTTTTTATTTTTCCTACATAGATGTTGCCTTCTAGTCTTTCTTTTTTCTCATATTTTTCTACTAAAATTCCATTCTCTAATATTAGAATTTGTGTATTTACTTTATTTTTGTCGATTATAATTTCGTACATTTGATACCTCTTTTTTATACAATAA
>CALXQB010000030.1 GCA_944390445.1 uncultured Clostridia bacterium
AATAAATTTATACCAAAATAGAAGCGTCCCTAATGGGACATTTTTATCCCATTAGGAAGCGACCCCAATGGGATATTTCTTTAGTTATATTGGTTCATTGCAGAAGAAATTCCGTTTTTTAGAATTTCAATTACTGCTTCTTTTGCTTTTTTGGTTCCTTCTTCCAGGATTTTAATCTCTTCTTCTGGTATTGCACCAATAACATGAGATATTAAATCTGTCTCTGAATCTGGTTTTCCAATTCCAACCCTTACTCGAATAAAATCTTCGCTTGCCAGATAATGTACAACTGATTTCATACCATTATGTGTTCCTGGACTACCTTTTTTCCTAACCCTAATATTTCCAGGCTCAATATCAATATCATCATAAATTACAATAATATTTTCTAAATTTAATTTATAAAAACTTTGTGCTTCTAATACACTTTCGCCACTGGAATTCATATATGTTTGTGGTTTTAACAGAATTACTTTCTGTCCTTCTATGATACCATCTCCTACTAGACCTTTAAATTTTGCTTTTTTTATTTCAATTTGGTATTCTTCTGCTAATTGATTGATGACATGAAATCCCATATTATGTCTAGTGTTATCATATTCTGTTTCTGGATTCCCAAGTCCTACAATTAAATACAATTTTCTCTCTCCTTTTAATAATTATTGTTCTATAGTTCTTTTCATCATATCTAATAATCGGTTCGCATATGAATTATTTCTTCTTGCAGCTTCAATAATAAATTCTTGATACTCTTTTGAAATTGTTTCGCAAAATTCAAATAGCTCCATCATGTTGTAGTAAAAATCTTGCATTTTCTTGGCGTTAATATTTGTGGTCATGCTTTCTGGTCTTCCACTATAATAAATATGTACTGGAAATGACGCTACTTTATAGCTTTTAGCTTGCATAATACCCTTATAATAAAATACAAAATCTTCATAAAACCTATTTTCTACAAATTTTATATTCTTTTCCAATAAAAATTTTCGGTTCCAACAAACATCCCAAACATTTTCATAATTCCATTCTACTAACCTTTTTTCTAACACAGAATTTTCTTCTGTTGGTAGAAAAGTTCCTGTAAAAGCTTCTCCTATTGCTTCAAATCCAGTATATACAATATCTGGTCTTTCTTCTCCAATGATATTATGTAATTTTGTAAGAACATCTCTTGTAGCAAGGAAATCATCGGAGTCTAGAAATAAAATATAATCTCCCGTTGCTTCCTTTATTCCTGTATTTCTTGCTCCACCAGCTTTTTTGTTTCCTTCATGAGTAATCAATTTAATTTGAGGATATTTTTTTACAATTTGTTCTGTTTCATCTGTAGATGCATCATTAATAATTAGAAATTCATAATTTGTGTAATCTTGATTTAATACACTCTCTATAGATTTTTCAATTTCCTTAGCCGCATTATATGCTGGCATTACAACACTAAATTTTATTTCTGACATAATTACCTCCTTTATCTTTCGTTTCTAGGTCATTGTGTCTTTAATATGATTCCATATTTCATTTATTTTTAAATATTCTTGATAATGTTTTTCAACATTTTTATCATAGCTTCTTAATTCTTTTAAAATACAGCTAAAATCACTGTTTTCGAACAATGTATTAATTGTTGGAATACTCTTTTTTAATTTTTCATATACTTCTTTTATCTTTTCTTCGTAATGTTCTTTATCCATAATGTACATTAGCAATGGTTTATATTTTATCCATCCTCTAGAGGCTTTTAAAAATCTTTGTTCTATCTCATCTTCTGTAGAACGAATCTTTCTCAATGTTTTTGGGTAATTTCCTTTCATAATCCCTGTATATTTTAAAAATCCATCATGGAAATGATATACTGGTACTTTCATTACTTTTGACTCATCTAATAATGTCGAAAAGAAAGTGTCTTCTCCTCTTGCTTCTGGTGGGTTATAAAAAGCTGGGATTTTTTCAATATGCCTTAGGTTTAAACATAAAGTAGAACCAGCTACCCATTTTTTAGTATTTTCTCCCTTTATTTCATAAACTCCTTCACCATTTGCAATTTTAGGATCAGCAAATGTAACTCCATTATTCTTTTCAAATTTTTCTTTAATAGAATCCCAATGAACCAATTCGTTACTTAGCCCCTCTATATAATCTTTTAATATCTCCTCATCTATTTCTTCTGAGTCAATATAAGGGATTGGTGAAATATACCCACAATGATATCCTATAGAAACATCAGCCCTTTCAATATATTTTAAGTGCATAGTAATATTATTTTGTTTTTTCCATGTAATTTCACCATTTTCCCCTTTGATACAAGCTACTGGGTATTCATCATCGTCCCAAAATAGTAAATAATCCATTTTATTTTTTAAAGCATAATAAAGAACAGTATTTCTTCCTTTGGCATGTCCATGCCCTAGAAATAAATTACTTTCCTCTTTGCTTAGTTCATATCTAGAAATTAAAATTTTCTTTTCTTCCTCAATGTCCTCTGGTGTTATGTATTTAATCTCTATATTTTCTTTATAAACGTCTGGAATAATGCTGTAAAAATCTGTTCTCTTTGTGTATTGATATCCTAAATCATACAAAATAAAAAAAGTAAGTTTTAGATTTCTTCCATCCTCTTTTAGTTGTTCTATTGCTTCTTTATAGTAACTATTAATAATTCTACATACATTTGGTCTACCTGTTACGAATCCAATTCCTATATTTATTTGTTTGCTCATAATTCCCCCAATGCGTTAAAGACATAATTTCTTTTATTATATTCTAAATTATGACAATTGTCAAATTAAGATTTCTTATACATATATACAATTTTTCCCTTGCTTTTGTTTCACTTTTACCTTAAATTCCTTGCCATTTGAACACCAGAACAAGATGCCATCATAAGACCTCTTGTTAATCCTCCACCATCTCCAATGGAATATAGATTTTTAATACTAGTTTCGAATTGATTGTTAATTACCAATTGATTACTATAAAATTTTATTTCTGGTGCATACAATAAGTTATCTGGGTCTGCAAAACCTTCAATTACTTTGTCTAATGTTCTAATAAATTGTAAGATATCTGTCATCGTTCTATAGCCAAGTGAAAAAGTAATGTCTCCTGGTACTGCTGATTTTAATGTCGGTGTTACCGTATTTTTTTCTAATTCTTGTTCCCAAGTTCTTTTTCCTCTATAAATATCTCCCAATCTTTGTACTAATACATTCCCATTCCCTAAAGCATTTACATTTTCAGCTACATTACGACCATACTCAATTGGTTTGTTAAATGGATAAGTAAAATTATGTGATACTAAAAGTGCCAAATTAGTATTTTTACTTTTCCTTTCTTTGTAGGAGTGCCCATTTACCAATGTTAATTTATTATCATACACTTCTGTTGCTACAAATCCACTTGGATTTTGGCAAAAGGTTCTTACTTTATCTTTAAATGGACCTGGTCTTCCAATAAATTTTGCCTCATATAAATAGGTATTCACTTCTTTCATCACTTCATCTGGTAATTCATAACGTACGCCAATGTCTACAATTCCTGATTTCGTTTTAATACCATGTTTTTCACACATTTCCGCAAGCCAATTAGCCCCTTTTCTTCCTACACTTAATACAACAGCATCAGAAAAAACTTCTTCTAAAGGATATTCCTCATTTTCTATTTCCCTAGCTGGTTTTATTTTTACTCCCTTTATTTGTCCTTCTTCTATTATTAAATCACTAACAGTAGTTTCAAATTGTAATTCTACTTTATTTTCTAAGTAATCTTCTATTCTTTTATATAATTCATGACTTTTTTCTGTCCCTAGATGTCTAATCGGTACATCTATTAAATCAATTCCTTCTTTTTTAGCTTTTTGACGTAATTGTTTTATTTCCTCTTTATATTCTGTTCCTTCTACTTTTGTATCTGCTCCAAAGTCTAAATAAATTTTATCTGTATAATCAATTAATTCCTTGGTTTTAGGAACGCCAATATATTCCTGTAAATTTCCTCCTACATGAATTTCATCATCCTCAGGATTATACAAAGAAAGCTTTCCATCAGAAAAAGCACCTGCGCCTGAAAATCCACAGGTAATATCACAAAGTGGTTTACATTTTAAGCATTTCCCCACTTTTTCTTCTGGACATTTTCTTTTTTCAACTCTTTTTCCCTGTTCTATTAATAATATTTTTTTGTTTGGATTTAGCTTAATTAGCTCATAAGCTAGAAAAATGGAACTTGGTCCCATTCCTACTACAATTAAATCATATTTCAATTTTCTTCCTCCTTTTTCTTTGGCTTAATTCTAAAAATATTTTTATATCCTATTGCCACTGCTGCAATAATCATCAAGGCAAAGGAGATAGCTTTAAAAATACCACTTTCTAATAAAATAATAGCAAACATTCCGCAGGTAGCACTAATTCCATAAAGAATAAATACTGCTTGTTTTTGTGTATATCCTTTTGCGATTAATTTGTGATGTAAGTGTCCTTTGTCTGGCTTTATAATAGCTTTAATAGATTTTCCTGTTATCACTCTTCTAATAATTGCCCATATGGTATCAAATACAGGTAAAGCTAAAACAATTAGTGGTGCAACGATTACAATTGCTGTATAAGTTTTAGCAATTCCTAAAATGGAAATAACTGCTAAGCAATATCCTAAAAAGTTAGAACCTGTATCTCCTATAAATGTTTTTGCAGGATTAAAATTAAATGGCAAGAATCCAGTTAAGCTTCCCGCTAATGCTGTTATTAAAATAATAGCAATTAATGGTGAATCATTTAAAGAAAATATAATAATTAAAGAAAGGCATGCAATTAAAGTAATTCCAGAGGATAATCCATCTAGTCCATCAATTAAGTTTATGGCATTGGTAATACCTATAATCCAACCAATTGTCAAAATAATTGAAAATATTTCATTTAATTCATAGAATTGTAAAAAAGGAATATTAATGTTATCAATTCTTGTTCCAGTAGCAACCACCACTGCAGCAGCTAAAATTTGTCCTGCTAATTTAACTAATGCAGGAATATTTTTTACATCATCAATAAAACATGTAATTCCCAGTATAACTGCACCAATAAAGAAACCAATCAGCTTAATACCATAGTTTTCTTCTCCATTTAAATTAATCGTTCCTTCAATAGACATAATAATTAGAAGATAAATAATTGATACTGTGAATCCCGCAATAACAGCTAGTCCACCTAATCTTGGCATTGGTCTTTTATTAATTCTTCTTTCATCTTTTGGTCTATCTACTGCTCCTACTTTCCTTGCAAATTTAATGGTATATGGTGTTACAACAAATGCCGTAATAAAAGCAATCATAAATGCAATTGCAATATCTCCCCACATAATAAAAACCTTCCTATTTCATATTTTCTTTTTCTATCTCTTCTATCATTTGAATTCTTTCTAAATATCTCCCGCCTTTAAATTCAGTTCCAAGCCAGGTACGAATAATACAAATTGCTGTATTTACCCTCATTTCATCACCTGATAATGTAATTACATTAATATCATCATCTGCTTTGGCATGTTTTGCATTTTCTTCATCTATAATATTGGCTGCTCTAATTCCTTTAAATTTATTGGCAACTACTGTCATCCCATGTCCTGATCGACAAATTAGTATCCCTTTGTCACATTCTTCTTTCTGTATTGCTTTTGCTACTTTTTCTGCATAAA
Source organism: uncultured Clostridia bacterium (assembly GCA_944390445.1). Lineage (GTDB taxonomy): Bacteria > Bacillota > Clostridia > TANB77 > CAG-508 > CALXRW01. The sequence goes on from CALXQB010000030.1 coordinate 5,683, forward strand.
TAGGGTAATCCGTTCTTTCTAAACTGTTTGTTCCATAATCTTTATAAGGTATTTGCTTTTCGTCTAAATACTTCTTGATTTCTTCTTTTAGCAAATATCCTCCATGGTCACATCCAAGAGCTATCATGATATCACTCCTTTTTTCCATCCTTTCATACTATATCATAACCTGTCCGGATTTACAATAGGTTTTGGCAAAAGTTGGTTTTTGAGTTATATAAACAGACAGAGGGGTGGCAATGTCATTAAGTTAAGGAAATAGAAAATCAACCATATATACCTATATTTTATCCGCAAAACTCTCAAGGTTCAAGGAGTAATCCGTAAGCAGCAGGCTGTTCGAGCTTTTGCTTCAAAATATAGGTATATATGGTTGAAATTAAAATAAAGAAAATATTTCATATGAGTTAATGATATTGCCACCCCTCTGTTCTGCATTTGACAAAAGTCGACTTTTTGCATATAATGTAAGAACTTTAAGTATAAAGGAGATGATTGCTAAAAATATGTTAAAAGAATTTAAGGAATTTGCAATGAGAGGAAATATTATGGATTTAGCTGTCGGTGTTATTATTGGTGGCTCTTTCCAAAAAATTGTGACTTCTCTAGTAAATGATATGATAATGCCTATAATTTCTGTTTTTACAGGTAAAATAGATTTTTCTACTTTAGCTTTTCAAATTGGAGATGTTTCTATTAAATATGGAGCATTTTTAACAACTATTCTTGATTTTCTTATTATTGCTTTTTCTATTTTCCTTTTTGTTCGTTATATTAATAAATTAAATAAAAAGTGGGAGAAAATGAAAGAGGAAGAATTGAAAAAATTAGAAAAAAAAGGAAAATTAAAAAGAAGAAAAGCAGACAAAGAAGAAGCAAAAGCACCTACTACCAAAGTATGTCCTTATTGTTTTTCTGAAATCAATATAAAGGCTACAAGATGTCCAAATTGTACTTCTGAGTTGGAAACTTCAGAAAATGAAATATCGTAAATAATACGTTTTGGTTTTCGCGTTTGGTAAGTATTTTTTTAAAAACACTTGTCAAATCTTAATTTTCGTGTTAAAATATGTAAAGTCAAATTATTTTTATCTTAAAGGGAGGTGCCTAAAGAGTATGCCAAATATTAAATCTGCTGAGAAAAGAGTTAGAATTATCGAAAAGAAAACAGCTCAAAATAATATGATTAAAACAGGTGTTAAAACTGCAATTAAAAAATTTGAGTCTGCAGTTACAGAAGGAAACAAGGAGAATGCTCAAACTTTATTAGTAGCTGCTACTAAAAAAATAGATCAATCTTGTTCAAAAGGTGTTATTAAGAAAAACACTGCATCTAGGAAAAAATCTAGATTAGCTAAAATGTTAAATACTATGCAATAAAAAATATCCCTCATAGATGGAGGGATATTTTTTATTTATTTTTTCTTTTCTACCACAATTTCGCCAAATGTTTTTTCTTGGTTAGCAACAACTTTGTTTCTTCTGGTTAGTTCCAATAATCCACTAAAAGCAGTTACCACTTCTTCTTTTGGGCATTGGTTTATGGAAAATAGTTTATTGAAAATAAATCTTGGTTTTTTTAATAATTCTTTAAACATTTGCTTTACTTTACTAGCTACAGTATATTGTTCTAATACCTTTATTTTTTCAATATTATTTGCATTTTGATTCATCTTTTCTTCATTTCTCTTCCATAGCATTTCATATTTAGTAGAAATATCTTGTATTTGATATGTCTTTTCTATTTTTTGTTTCGGTAACTCAATTAGTTCCGGAAGTTTATAGAATCTTTTACAATTAATTTCATAATATTCTCTAAGTTTTTTGGCAATTTCTTTATATTTTTTATATTCAATAATCCTTCTTACTAACTCTTCTTCTGTTAGTTCGGCTTCTTCCTCCACTTCATTTGGAAGCAATCCTTTTGATTTTATGTATAATAAAGTAGAAGCCATAATGATGAATTCACTTGTTACTTCTAACTTTTGTTCTTCCATTTGTTTAATATATTCCATATATTGATCTGTTATTTTACTAATGTTTACTTGATAAATGTCCATTTTATTTTTGTCTACTAGATGGCATAATAGGTCTAGTGGGCCTTCGAAGTTTTCAAGCTTAATTTCGTATTTTTTTGTTTCTAAAGTAAGTATTTGTTCCATTTTACTATGACTCCCTTTTATTCTTCATCTTCTATTGCCTTTTGTATCATTTGTTTACGATAACCTTTTTTTCTTAAATATTCTGTTATTTCTTCTATTTCTTGTATTGATTGTTTTTTTTGTATGATTTTTTTAGCAGATTTCATTTCATATTCATCTAATTCTTCTTTATGTTCAGAAATATAATCTTCGATTTTTTCTTTTTCTAATCCCTTTGCCAATAATTTATATTGGATTTCTTGTAAAGATAAATTTTTTAAATTCATAAACTCTCTTATACTTTTTTCAATGTATTCTTGTTCATTAATGTACCCTGCTTCTTCTAAGTAGGAAATTATTTCTTCTAATATTTCTTGATCTTCATTTGAGAATTTTTGTAAAATTTCATTTTTTGTCCTTTTTTTATATAATATGTATTTTAATACTTTTGTTTTTAATTTGTCAAATTCTTCTTCCATTTTTTCTTTTCTCCATTGTAAAATTTCGTTTTTCTATTAGATAAATCTCGTATTTTTTGAAGAATGGGCTTGTCAAGACAAGCCCCTACGTATAAATTATTCATTATTCACTATTCATTTTTTATTATTCATTAATTCGAGCTACAATCTTACTGATTATATTTAATGAATAGTGAATAATTAATAATGAATGATGAATAATTTTTCTAAGCTGGTCAAGACACATGAACTATTCTTCTTCTGCAACTTCTTCCATATCTCCTAAGCTTTTTTCAAAGGCTTGGTTAAAGTTTGCTCTTATTTTTTCTTCTATTTCTTTTGCAACTTCTGGGTTCTTAGCTAAGAATTCCTTTACTTTTTCTCTACCTTGTCCTATTTTTTCTCCTTTATAGCTAAACCACGCACCACTTTTTTCAATGATATCTAAGTTAACTCCAATGTCTAATATATTTCCTTCTTTAGATATTCCCTTTCCGTAAATAATATCAAATTCCGCTTCTCTAAATGGTGGTGCCACCTTGTTTTTAACGACTTTTACTTTTGCTCTATTTCCCAATACTTCTCCATCTACTTTTATATTTTCTACTTTTCTAATATCTAATCTTACAGATGCGTAAAATTTTAATGCTCTACCGCCTGGTGTTGTTTCTGGATTTCCAAACATAATTCCAACTTTTTCTCTTAATTGGTTAATAAAGATAATAGTTGCATTTGATTTATTAATGACACCTGCTAATTTTCTTAGTGCTTGTGACATTAATCTTGCTTGTAAACCAACATGAGCATCTCCCATTTCTCCATCAATTTCTGCTTTTGGTACTAAAGCTGCTACAGAGTCTACTACAATGATATCAATAGCACCACTTCTTACTAGTGCTTCTGCAATTTCTAGAGCTTGCTCTCCTGTGTCTGGTTGTGAAACAATTAAATTATCTATATCTACCCCTAAATTTCTAGCATATACTGGGTCTAATGCATGTTCTGCATCAATAAAAGCTGCTTCTCCTCCCATCTTTTGGCATTCTGCAATTACATGTAAAGCTAATGTAGTTTTACCAGAAGATTCTGGTCCAAACACTTCTATAATTCTCCCTTTTGGGATACCTCCAATTCCTAATGCGATATCTAAACTTAGAGCACCTGTTGGAATTGCTTCCACATTCATGCTACTAACCTCTCCTAATTTCATAACAGAACCTTTACCAAATTGTTTTTCAATTTGTCCCATTGCCATTTCTAGTGCTTTTGCTTTTTCTGAATTTTCGATACTCATATTTACCTCCTAAAATATTAAAACGTTTGTTTGGTATTATTATATAGCTTTATTTTTTTTTGTCAAGAGTTTTTTATAAATTTTTTTAATTCTTGATAAATTTGTTCATGGATATCTTCAATCGTCCTAATTTCTCCATTTTTTACACATTCTACTTCGAACCATCCATATTGCTTCATAACATCACAAGCAGCATGGTAGCTATCTATCATATGATTCCTATCTCTTTCGTGAATATCCTTTTGTGTGCTATGTGTAAATTTATTTTCTCTGTTTTCAATTAATTTTAGTGCATATTCTGGTGGCATATTTAGGAAAAATACTTCTGTTGGCTCTGGAATACCATATAAATGAAATTCATAATCCATCAGCCAGTTTAAAAATTTCTCCCTTTCTTTTTTGTCCTCTATTTTTCCTGCTTGATGAACCATATTAGCTGTTGTATAACGATCTGCTAGAATAATTCCTCCTGTCTCGTAGTAATTCTCTAGTTCTTTTTTATAGGTAGCATATCTATCTGCTGCGAAAAAAGTGGAGGCAATATATGGGCTAATTTCTTTTGCATTTTCTCCAAATTCCCCGGATAGATACATTTTTACTAGTGATGATGATGGACTATCATAATTAGGAAAAGCAATCGTTTTATAGTTTACTTTTTCTTTTTCCAACCTCTCTTGTAATTTTTGAAATTGTGTTTGTTTTCCACTTCCATCTGTTCCTTCTATAACAAATAATTTTCCTTTCATATGTTTCTTCCTTTCTTTTTATTTTAATCGGTACCATTCATTTATATTGTAAAAAAGATTGTACCAGTTTGGTGTTATATTTCCCATTAAATTTTGGCTACATACAACTGTACTTTTGTTTCGATATAAACTCACATAGGGAACTTCATCCCAATATATTTGTGCCATTCTTGCATACTTTTCTTTTGATAAATTTTCATCTGCTATATTTTGCACTTCGTTTAGTATCGTATTCATTTCTTCGTTTTTAAATTTGGCATAGTTATTTTCACCAAAAAAGGTATTCATGTTAGGATTCAAAGCAGAATTTATGCCTATGATAATCATGTCATAATTCTTGTTTCCTAAGTAGCTACGATATTGCGAATCTCTTACTTTTCTAATTGTAATTTGCATCCCAAAGTTTTCTAATTGTTCCTCTATAAATTCTGCAACAGAAACATGGGTACTATTATCTGAATTAACAACCAAAGTAAAGTTGGTTCGTCTTGTATAATAATCTATATATTTTTGCCAAGTTCCATATTTGTTTTCCCACCCATTTTCTGTTAATATTTGTTTTGCTAAGTCTAGTTGATAATTCTGAGGTGATGTAAGTCCATTATATAACCAGTTTCCATAATCAAGAGGAAAATCTGCCGTATAATATTCATTTCCAAATACATTAGCAACAATATTATTTTTGTCAATTGCATATCCAATAGCTTGTCTTACTTCTTTATTTTGCAATACTTTATTTTCTGTATTAAGAGCAAGCATTTCATATTCTCTTCCTTTATATTCTTTTTTATAAAAGCCAATTGTTCCTATATGTTGATCTAAATTGATATTATTGGTACTAATAAGGTCAATATTTCCTAGTTTAAATGCATTATATAATTCCCCCACAGAGGAATAAAAATTAATTTTAACTTCTTGGGTTTTAAATTCTTTTGGTTCCCAATATTGTTCATTTTTAACAAGTTTTATTTCTGAAGTTGTAACCTCACTAATTTTATACATACCTGTTCCTGCTGGATTTACAGTAGAACTTACAAAGTTTTCTGTTATAAATTGATGTTCTGCTAATATTGGGAAAATAAGGTTATATTCAAAAAAAGGAACTGCCTTCCATAAAGTAATTTTAATAGTTTGTTCATCAATGATTTCTAGTTGTGAAATATCTTTTACGTTTTGCACATAAATAGAATTTACTTCCCCACTTTTTAATTTATCTACTGTAAATTTGACATCTGTTGCATCAAAATTTTCTCCATCATGCCATTTTATATTCTCTTTTAATTTTATTAGATAAGTAGTATCTGATGTTTTAGAACATTCTTGTGCTAAACAATTTTCTATTTTGTAATCTTCTGTTATTCTCAAAAGTGGTTCATATATCATTCTACTTATTTCTTGAACATATTTATTATTACTAATAAGAGGGTTAATAGTATCATATTGTGCAATTCCTAATCTAATATCTTGGTATATTTCTTGTTCTGCAACTGTTTGTTCACTTATTTGTTGTTCTTTTTCTGTTTCTCTTTGATAAATAGTAACAACAGCTATAATAATCAATATGATTACAATTATGATAAATATAATCTGAAAAAGATTTGCTTTCAATTTTTTCACCCCGTATCATCATACATTAACTTTTTATAACTTGCAATAGAAAAATAAAAAAATGTTGAGTTTGCTTGATTTAGCTTAATTCAACATTTTTATTTTCTATTCAATTTATTTTTATTTTCTAGATTCCACGATTAATTTAATTCCCGTTCTATCTTCGCCTTCTACTTGGACTTCCGCAAATGCCGGTATACAAATTAAATCTACGCCCGCCGGTGCTACAAATCCTCTTGCAATAGCTACTGCCTTAATAGCTTGATTTAGCGCACCTGCACCAATTGCTTGCATTTCAGCTTTGTTTGTCTCTTTTACTAAACCTGCTATTGCTCCTGCTACTGAATTTGGGTTTGATTTTGATGAAATTTTTAAAACTTCCATTTTTTTCCTCCTACTTTTTTTATTTTTTAACATTGGTTACGAATATATTTATAATATATTTTCCAAAAAAAGTCTAGAGTTTTTCCTAAAAAAAGGAAATTTTTCATCTATCAAATTACTTATTTTTCAACATTTTTTAATTATTAATTCTGATTATATTTTTTGTTTTACAATTATCGACATCAACTTCTATCATACAACAATTTAATATTGCCTCTCCTACAGCTACTTTATATCTTTCTGGCAAAGAGGTTAAAAATCTTTTTATGGATGCTTCTACTTCCATTCCTATTACAGAATTCTTAGGTCCTGTCATACCTACATCTGTTATATAAGCCGTTCCCTTTTCTGTTACTCTTTCATCTGCTGTTTGTACATGTGTATGAGTTCCAAGAATTGCATTTACTCTTCCATCTAAATGATATAACATAGCAATTTTTTCTGCTGTCGCTTCTGCGTGAAAATCTACAATTATCATATCTGCTTCTTTATTTAATTTCTGTATTATATTATCTGCGACAATAAAAGGATTTTCAGATAATACATTTATATCTACTCTTCCCATCAAACTCATAACAGCAATTTTTTTGTCATTCCAATTAAAAATACCATATCCATGTCCTGGAATATTTTTAACGTAATTAGCAGGTCTAATGATACTATCTTCTTCAATGATTTTAAACACATCTTTTTTTGCCCAAGTATGGTTTCCCAATGTTATAACATTTACTCCTATTTTTTTCAATTCCTTAAAATCTTTTTCAGTAATTCCCATACCTTCTGCAATATTTTCACCATTTGCTATAATAAAATCAATTTGATTTTGTTGTTTGATTTTAGGTAATTCCTCTTTCAGTTTATTTAAACCTACACTTCCTATAATATCTCCAACCATTAATATTTTCATGTCTACCTCCATTTTATTTCATACATTCCTATTGAATCATTATTTGATTTTTATTTTATTATATCTATTTCTTTCTTGTCAATGTTTTAAAAATAATTGCACAGAAAAAGACTAGTGTTTTTCACTAGTCCTTTTTCTATATACAACAAGGTTAGTTTATAGTTTCTTATTTTGCATATTCTATTGCTCTTGTTTCTCTTACTACATTTACTTTAATCTGACCTGGATATTCCATTTGATCCTCAATTTGTTTTGCTACGTCTCTTGCCATGATTACCATTTGACTATCTGATACTTTTTCTGGTTTTACAATTAATCTTATTTCTCTTCCTGCTTGTATTGCAAAAGATTTTTCTACTCCTTCAAATGAATCTGCAATCGCTTCTAAGCTTTCCAATCTTTTGATGTATGTTTCAAGTGTTTCTCTTCTAGCTCCTGGTCTTGATGCAGATATTGCATCTGCAGCTTGTACTAAAATAGCTTCTATTGTTTTTGGCTCGACATCATTATGATGAGCTTGTACCGCATGGATGACTGCTTCACTTTCTTTATATTTTTTCAAAACATCTACACCAATTTGTACATGTGTTCCTTCCATATCATGGTCTAGTGCTTTCCCTATGTCATGTAATAATCCGGCACGTCTAGCCACTTTAGCATCTGCACCTATCTCTTCTGCCATAATTCTCGCTAGATTAGAAACTTCAATAGAATGGTTTAACACGTTTTGACCATAGCTTGTCCTGTATTTTAGTTTTCCAATTAGTCTTACTAAATCCTGGTTTAAACCATTTACTCCTGTTTCTAGCATTGCTCTTTCTCCTTCAGATTTAATGTAGCTTTCTACCTCTTCTTTTGCCTTTTCAACCATTTCTTCAATTTTTGCTGGATGAATTCTTCCATCATCAATTAATTTTTCTAGAGCAATTTTAGCTACTTCTCTTCTTAATGGATCAAATCCTGATAATATAACGGCTTCTGGAGTGTCATCTATAATCAAGTCAATTCCCGTTAATGTTTCTAATGCTTTAATATTCCTTCCTTCTCTACCAATAATTCTACCTTTCATATCATCGTTTGGAAGTGCAACTACAGAAACTGTGGTTTCTGATGTATGGTCTGCTGCACATTTTTGAATAGCAGAACTTACAATTTCTCTTGCATTTTTAATTGCATCTTCTTTTGCCTTTGCATCCAATTCTTTAATTAAAGCTGCTTTTTCATCTGTTATCTGTTTTTCTAACTCAGATAACAACTGTTTTTTGGCTTCTTCCCTTGATAATCCAGAAATTCTTTGTAGTTCTGTCATTTGCTTATTTATTGTTTCTTCTAATAAGCTTTTTTGTGCTTCTATTTCCTGATGTTTACTTTCTAATTCTTTTTCTCTTTTTTCAAAAGTTGCTCCTCTTCTTTCAAGGTTTTCTTCCTTCTGAATCATTCTTTTTTCTTGTAATCCAATTTCGCCTCTTCTTTCTTTAATCTCTTGATCTAATTCATTTCTTGCTTTTAGTATTTCTTCCTTCGCTTTGAATATTTCTTCTTTTCTTTTATTCTCAGCTTCTATATTGGCATTTTCCAATACTCTTTTTGCTTCATTTTCTGCGCTCTCTATTTTAGATTCTGCAATTTTTTTTCTAAAAGCTACTCCGCTAACAATTCCAATTGCAAATGAGACAAGAAAGGTGGCTACTATGATTAAAATTTCATTTCCTGACATTTCATCCACCTCTTTAAATTAAATTTTCAATGTACAGATAAATATATATAACTAATTTTTTAGAATATATTTTAACTTACTATTATATTTTATACATATTATTGTAAACTGTCAAGATATATTTTGAAAAAAAATTGTCCTCTTCAACTCTTTCCCATTATACTGGGAAAAATTTCCTTTGCTTTTTCTGTGTTTTTATGTTAACATAAAAATAGATTTAAAAAAAGAAGGAATGTTTATGATTCAAATATTAATACATAAAATTAAAAATTTAGAAAAGAATATTGTAAAAATCATGAAATACGGTTTTTTAGTATCTTTATTTATTGGTTGTCTTTCTTCTTTTGTTTTAATTACTTATGAACTAAACCCTATTTCTTTTGATTTATATTATTCTGGTTTATTATTATTTAAAGCTAGTCTTATGGTTGCTGTACAATTTATTATTTGCGGTTTTGCTTTTGATACCATTAAGAAAAACTTAGCTTAATTTTATCCTCTTAAAAATGAAAAACGCTTGGAATAAATCCTAGCGTTTTTCTAGTATGTACGTTAAAAGCACAATAAATGTGCTATAACGCACATACCCAGTCCTGTCCAGAAAATAGCTGAGAGCATCTTCCCAGATGCCCGGTCAAGGTCAAACAAGCAGAAAAAGCTTGCCGTTGCCTCGAAGATTTTCCTTCCCAGAATTATTATTACTCTCCATAAAATCATGGAAACTAGAATTATTATAATTCCAAGAAAGATAGTAATTACCGTTTCTGCCCTCAACATCTTCTTTTCCTCCTTATTGGATGATAATTCTATTATATCAAATTATTTACATAATATCAATTCCTATTTTTCTCTTACCACCACTCTATCCTTTTTATTTCACGTTAATTATAACATTGCACAATTTTTTTCACTTTTTTTAAAATTTCTATTGACTTTTTTTAAAATTTACATTATAATAAATTTCGTCAATTGAATTGCGGGTGTAGTTCAATGGTAGAATTCCAGCCTTCCAAGCTGGTTACGTGGGTTCGATTCCCACTACCCGCTCCAACATTTTAAACCACCGAAATATCAGTAAAAGGGCTCTGATATTGG
>CALXQB010000031.1 GCA_944390445.1 uncultured Clostridia bacterium
CGATGTCTCTTTCAATTTTGCCTTGTATATTTAATTTATTATGATGTTTTTGCCAACCGGTTAAATGCTTTTCCATCGTATTCAATCACTAATCTTATATTTCTCATTTCCACGCCTCTTCATCTAGATTTTGTCATATAAAAATAACAGAGAAACAGGGCTTATTTCTCAACAAAAGGATTATTTATTATCAGATTATCTAACTGATCTATCCGTTTTGTTGAGGCAAAAGCCCTGTCCCTTTTTCTGAGTTGCCATCCCTTTGTCTGTTTATTTTTTCTTTTCTTTCTGCTTAAATTTTATATTTGGAAATTTGCGGGAAGCATTTTCTTCCCCAAATCTTTTTATGACAATATTTTTAATAAGAATTTTTTTCAACGCCTCTTCTTTTACATCTGCAATTAATGTTCCATCTTTTGCTACAGATATTTTTCCTGTTTCTTCTGAAATAACAATTGCAATACTATCTGATTCCTTCGAAATTCCAATTGCTGCTCTATGTCTTGTTCCTAACTCCTTTGCAATATCATTATCATTAGCAAGAGGTAACATACAAGCAGCAGCAGCAATTTTGTTTTCACTAATTACAACTGCGCCATCGTGTAATGGAGTATTCGGTGTAAAAATATTTACTAATAATTGTGGAGATATATCAGAATTCATTGGAATCCCTGTACTAACAATGTCTTTAATTTTAATTTCTCTTTCGATTACAATTAGTCCTCCTGTTTTTGCTTTTGATAATTCCATTGCAGCAATTACAATTTTATATATATTTTCTCTTGTTTTTGTTGCAATATCTTTATCTAACCCAAAAAATTTTGTTATTTTGCTAGTTCCTAATTGTTCTAGTCCTCTCCTTAATTCTGGCTGAAAAATCACAATTAAAATTAAAACCCCATAAGTCATAAAAGAAGTTAAAATGTAGTTTAATATTTTAAATCCCAGCACTGAACTTAATACCGTTATTATAATCAAAAAGAAAATTCCTCTTAAAAGCTGCCAAGCTCTTGTTTCTTTTGCTATCTGTAAAAATTTTATAATTAGGAACATTACTATCACAATATCTAATATCATAATCACTAAATCCCATGGAGATTGTGATAATCCTTCTAAATATGATACAATATTTGTTTCATAAAATTTTTTTAAATTTTCCACATTAATTTCCTCTCTTGTTTTGTAAACATTTTAAGCAAAAATACTAAAAATAATGGTCGCAGATACCCCTAACACCATAAGTCCAGCCAAAGTTCCAGCTATAATTCTCGTCCATATTTTATTTTTATCTTTTTTTACACTCATTCTTGTTTTTTCATCCTTTCTCATGTTTTCACCTAAAAATATACCATAGTTATTCTAAAATTTCAATACATAATCTCCAAATCTTGGTCCTTCTTTTTTCTTGCAGCATCAAAATCTTTTAAGAAAAGAATTTCTGGAGCATATAATAAACTGTTGGGAACATTTTCACTTTGTGATGTTTGTAATATGGCATCGATTTCTTTTCTTTTTCTAGTTACCTCTTCTTCTTGACCAAGTAAAAATTTTATGTATAAACCATAAGTTTTACACTTTAAGTCTTTATCATCTAATAATTCTGTTCCTTCTATTAATTCTTCTGCAATATCATATTTTTTCTTCTTAATTTGTATATAAGTTAAAAAATTTCTCATAAAAACATCATATGGCTTTGCTTGTAAATGCTGTAATGTCCTTTGTTCTGCTTGATCCCATTTTTTCTTTGCCAATAAATTATAAATTTCTCTATCTTTTTCTATATCTTCTTCTGAATGAACTTGATTAACAATGTTACCTATCTTTATTTCTTGCAAAGACATTCTGGAAAATTCTTGAGGAGACAAACTTTTAGGCATCCAATTTCCTCCTTTATTCTTTTATGTTCTTAAACTTGCTTTTAATTCTTTTTCTAAATCATTAATAATCGTATTCATATAGGTATTAATCTCATCCTCTGTTAATGTTCTATCCTCTGCTCTGAATTTTATAGCATATGCTACACTTTTTTTATTTTCTCCTAATTTTTCAGAACGATACACGTCAAATAATTTCAAATCTTCTAACACTTTTCTACATTTTTTACTAATAACTCTTTCAATTTCTCCTACTTCTACTGCTTCATCCACGATGATAGCGATGTCTCTTTCTACTGCAGGATATTTTGGAATTGGTGTATATTTCTTTTCCTTAGATGCATATTTTAAAATCTTATCAATATGTATTTCTGCTAGATATACTTTTTCTCCTATTCCATAATTTTCTTGTACGATAGGGTGAATTTCTCCAAATGTTACAATTGTATCTTTTCCCACACAAATATTAGCAGCTCTTCCCGGATGATAACTTAGCTTGTTTTCTTCTTTTCTGATTTCATATCTTTTTACATTACATTCTTTTAAGACATTTTCTACATAACCCTTTAGATCATAGAAATCACAGTTTCCATACATTGCTATTGTTAGCATATTTTCTTCTGATGGTAAATTTCCCTCTTGTATTTGATTTTGATCATTATGGTAAATACGTGAAATATCAAACAATCTAACATTTTCATTTTTTTGTGCGGCATTAAAGCTAATAGCATTTAACATACTTGGAATTGTTGAAGGCCTCATAATGTTAAATTCTTCACTAACAGGATTTAATATTTTAATTTTATTTTCTTCTTTTAGATTACATTTTTCTAAATCTTTTTCATTCATAAAACCATAAGTATATATTTCTGAAAAGCCTTTATCTTTTAAAAGATTTTTCAAGTTGTCTTCCATTTTCTGTGCTCTATTTTTTCCACCTGCAGTAGACTCTGCATGAATTAAAGTACTTTTTAATTTATCATATCCATAAATTCTTAATACTTCTTCTGCTAAATCTGCTTCTCCTTCAATATCTTGTCTAAAGTATGGAGGAATTGCCATGTTATCTTCAACTCTTATTCCTAAGCTTTCAAAAATATTACTCATTTCTTCTCTAGAAATATCAGTTCCTAATAAAGCATTCATTCTATCAGGATTCATTTCTATTTTATTTTCTTTTTGTTTTGTAGGGTAAACATCAATGACTCCCTCTACCTCTTCACCGGCACCAATAAATTTTACTAATTCTACTGCTCTATTAGCTGCTCTTAGGGCATTTTCTGGTGATAATCCTTTTTCATATCGGCTAGAAGCTTCTGTTCTCAATCCCACTTCTTTAGCGGTTAGCCTTACACTTCCCCCATTAAATACTGCAGACTCAAATACTACCATTTCTGTATCATTTTCAATTTCAGAATTAAGTCCACCCATAACACCAGCTATCGCTACAGGTTTTTTCTCATCCGCAATTACTAACATTTCTTCATTTAATTTTCTTTTTTGTTCATCTAAAGTGGTAATTTCTTCATTTTTATCTGCTCTTCTTACAATAATATGTTTACCCTCTACACTATTAATGTCAAAAGCATGCATTGGTTGTCCCATTTCAAGCATAACATAATTCGTAATATCTACAATATTGTTAATTGCTCTCATTCCACAAGCATTTAAGCGCTTCCTCATCCATTCTGGTGACGGTCCTATTTTTACATTTTTTACCACTCTTGCCACATAACGATAACATAAATCTGGTGCTTTAATTTCTACTTTTAATCCTTCTATTTCTTTCTTATTTTCTAGCTTTAATTCATCTAAATTTTTATGTAGATTTTTAAACTCTTTTCCTAAAGAAACTGCAGTTTCCCTTCCTAATCCTTCTACAGATAAACAGTCAGGTCTATTAGGAGTTATTTCAAATTCAATAATTTCTTTCTTTAAATTTAATACTTCTACAATATCCATTCCTAAAAATTTTTCATAAGAACTTGGTAAAATCATAATTCCATGTTCTATTTGATCTGGATATTCATTCAATGTCAAACCTAATTCCCCTATAGAACACATCATTCCACAGGATTCTTCTCCTCTTAGCAATCCTTTTTTTATTTTTACACCACCAGGTAATTCAGAACCATCTTTTGCAATAGGAATAATATCTCCTACCTTTACATTGTCTGCTCCTGTAACAATTTGTACTTTACCTGCTCCAATATCAACTTGTGTTACAATTAATTTATCAGCATCTGGATGTTTTTTTATGTCTAATATTTTTCCCACGACAACATTTTTAATATCATTTCCCTTTGTTTCAATTCCTTCTACCTTTGACCCTGTCATTGTTAATCTGTCTGCTAATTCTTTTGAACTTACATCAATTTCAGAATAATCTTTTAACCATTCTATATCAACTTTCATTTTTTCTCAATCCTCTCATTTTTATTTATTTTGAAAATGGACTTTAGAATTGTTTTAAAAATCTTACATCATTTTCAAACAAAAGTCTCATATCATCAATTCCATATTTTGCCATAGCAATTCTTTCTACACCACATCCAAACGCAAATCCTGTATATTCTTTTGGATCGATTCCACAATTTTGTAGTACCTTAGGATGTACCATACCACAGCCTAATAGTTCAATCCATCCTTCTCCTTTACATACTCTGCACCCTTTTCCTCCACAAACAAAACAAGATACATCAGCTTCTGCACTTGGTTCTGTAAATGGGAAATGGTGTGGTCTAAATCTAACTTGTGTTTTTTCCCCTAGACATTTTTTTGCAAATACTTCCAATGTTCCTTTTAAATCTGCCATGGTAACATGGGTATCGATTACTAATCCCTCTATCTGATGGAAAACAGGAGAGTGTGTACTATCAATACTATCAGAACGATATACTGTACCTGGGCAAATAATTTTGATTGGTGGTTTTTGTGTTTCCATTACTCTTGCCTGTACTGGTGATGTTTGTGATCTTAATAAAATTTCGTCTGTTATATACATCGTATCTTGCAAATCTCTAGATGGATGATTTTTAGGTGCATTTAGTTTATCAAAATTATATTCTGCATATTCTATTTCTGGTCCATCTGCAATTTCATATCCCATTCCAATAAAGATTTCTTTTATTTCATCAATAATTTGTGTGATTGGGTGAATAGAACCTAGTTCTTGTTTTTTACTTGGCATGGTAATATCAATTTTTTCTTGTTTTAATGTTTTTTCTAATTCCTTCTTTTTTAGATTTTGTTTTGTAACCCCAATTTCTTTTTCTATTTCATCTCTTACTTCATTTACCAATGCCCCAATAACTGGTCTTTCCTCAGCAGATAAGCTTCCCATTCCTCTTAATACTGCTGTAAGTTCTCCTTTTTTTCCTAAGTAGTTTACCCTACAATTTTCTAATGAGTTTAGGTCTTCTGCATTTTGAATTTCTTGTATTGCCTTCTCTTTCATTTTTAAAACTTCTTCTTTCATAAATCTACTCCTTCCTTATTAATTGATGAATAAGAAAAAGCAATTTTTCCTATTCATCAAAAAATCCATTCTTCCTACCAATAGGACGAATGGATCGTGGTACCACCTAAATTTATTAATATCTCTATTAACCTCTTTAGCGATAACGGTTCTACCGCTTGAATCTACTCCTCTTCAATTCAAGACCTCCAAAGTGAAATTTCTGTAAATACATATATATAGGCTCTCAGCTTATAACCTATTTCTCTTTTCTATATGTTTCCTATCTACATACTTTGCTTTTTCAATGGCTTTATTTTTCGTTTTTGTATTATATCATTTTCCGAAATAAATTACAATACTTTTTTATATTTTTTATTAATAATCGTTGACTTTTTATGTTAATTATAGTAAAATATATAGTAAGATTAGCTAAGGTAAACAAGATTTACCGGCATAGTCTTTTAACTCTTCTACTACTTATTTGTTTTCCCTTAAATGGAGTAATGTGTTTTAAGTGTTTTAGAGTTAAGAGTGTAAGACAAATAAGTAAGATTTAAGCAAAGGAGGCTTTATGGAAGAGGTTATGTAGAAAAAGAACATCTGTTAATTGTTAGATGTTCTTTTTCGTTTTATACATTTTCTTTATATCTTTTTATTTTTAATGTTGTCGTTTTTTCAAATTCTTTCTCACGAATTTCAATTGCTTTTATATGTTTATAAATTACCAATTTTTGATTAATTCTTTTTACATCTTCCCAAACCAATTTTTTAATTTTTTCGTCCGTTATAGATTTGCCATAAGTTTGCTCAATATAATCTTTATCTAATAAAATTTGTGCAGTAATTGTGATATTATCTCCATTACGTTTGCCGTATACTAAAGATTCTTTAATAAATGGAGAATCACTCAATAATTTTTCAATTTCTTCTGGATATACATTTTTTCCATTCTTTGTGATGATAACATTTTTCTTTCTACCTGTAATATGGACAAATCCATCACTATCAATATACCCTAAATCTCCTGTATGTAACCATCCATCTTGAATTGCTTCTTTGGTTGCTTCTTCGTTTTTGTAGTAGCCAAGCATAACATGTTCTCCCTTAGTTGCAATTTCTCCTACTCCTTCATCATTAGGATCAACAATTTTTATTTCTGTATTTACTAATGGTAAACCTGCTGCATCATCTTTATAATCTACATCTCTATTTAAAGCAGCAATTGGAGCACATTCTGATAGTCCATATCCTTGTACTGCTAAAATTCCTAGATCTCTGAATCCTTGTGCAACCTCTGGATTAATTGCTGCAGCACCTGCAATTAAAACTTTTACATTTCCCCCTAATTGATCATGAATTTGTTTGAAGACTTTTCGTTTTATATGAATATGTAACTTGTCTAAGAAATTTGTGATTTTAATCATTCTTTTTACTAATTTTTCTTTTCCCTGTTTTCTAATCCCTTCCCATAGTTTTCCATAAATCATTTCAAACATTACTGGAACAGATAGAATAACAGATACATGTGCTTCTTTCATATTTTCTGCAATATGTCTTAAGCCTTCACAATATGCCACACATGCTCCTCTATATAATGGGGTTAAAAATCCGCAAGTACATTCATAAGCATGATGGATTGGTAATACAGATAAAAAGATATCTTCTGGAACAATTTCTAACATTTTACATTGATTTTCTATATTAAAACAAATATTTCTGTGTGAAAGCATAACTGCTTTAGATTCAGACGTAGTTCCAGATGTAAATAACAATTCTGCCATTTTATGACTATCAATTTCGGCATTTAAATATTCTTTATTTCCTTGGTCTAAAAGTTCTCTACCTCTTCCTAATAATTTTTTCAAAGAATATACTCCATTTTCATCTTCTTCTATATCCATATCAATTAAAATAGAAGCATCTGTTTGATTCTTTATACTGTCAATTTTTTCTTTTAATTTGGAAGAATATATAATGCATTTTGCTTCTGATCTATGAAGGCAATTCAATATTTCATTTTCTGGTAATTGTTTATCTAGTGGAACTACTACACCTACTCCATTAATAACTGCTAGATAGGATATTGCCCATTCATAACGATTTTCTCCAATGACAGCAATTCTTTTATCTTTTAATCCTAATTCGATTAAAGCTGTTCCTAGTTCATCCATATTCTTCTTTACTTGTTTAAACAAAATGGGAGTATAATTTCCATCTTTTTTATATAAATACGCATTTCTTTCTGCATATAATTCACAACTGCTATTTACTAAATCTCTTATATCTTTAATTTTACGAACCTCATAATATGGTTTATCTTTCATCTCATTATCTCCTTTAATTTTTTTGTTATTATATCATAAAATTTGGAAATAGGAAGTATTTTTTTCTTTTATTTTCAAAAAACCTCTATTGGTAGATGCTTCCTATTAAACAAAATCTCTAATTGTATACACTTTTGTTTTTATTACTGGTTACAGCTAAGTTTTATAATTAAATCCATATTATCATCCTTTGCAGCTTTATTTTTTCTTATCTTTCCGCATTTTTTACATTTAAAAATGATAACATATCCTTTTTTACTATCTATTTCTATTCCAATTGGTTCTAACATTCCATGGCATTCTTCCTGTCTATCCCCTGGATTTTTGTCTACATGTTTAGAATACAGACAGTTAGGGCAATGATTTCTGCATGAATATCCCAAAGGTGGAACCTCTTGTCCACAATTTTCACATATAAATGTTTCATCTATTTTTGTAAATTTACTTGTTTCTATTTTTATCTCTCCTTTTTAACAGATTAAGAATCTAATTTTATTGTTCAAACGCTCCTCCTCCAATGAATTCTCTTAGCAATGAATTTTTAGGAACATCATCTGATGGAATATCTAAAAAATATCTTAAAAAATCATACATCCTTTTGGCTTCTGTATATTCTTTCTCTGTTTTGTCAATTTCTTTTAACAGAGGAAGAGCATATTGTTTTAATACTCCTAATTCATAGATTAAAGAAGTATTAAACATCATATCTGCTTCTTCTTGGAAAGGAAAAATATTTCTTTCTTCTCCTCTTCTTACAGAATCCCACATTCTTAAAGTATGCAATGCAGAATATCCTCTAAATTTATAATCTCTTACAATTCTTCTAATTAATCTAGAATCTGTTGTAGAAATACGGTTATAATAGTCAACATTTAAAACTGTGAGAGCACTAATATAAATTTTATATTTTTGTTCTTTTGGAATGCTTTGGGTTAGTTTGTCATTTAAACAATGAATTCCTTCGATTACTAAAACATCATCCTCTTCTAATTTCATAGTATTTCCTTTATATTGTTTTGTTCCTGTAAGGAAATCAAAAGTAGGCACTTTTATTTCTTCTCCTGCCAATAGTTTTGTTAAATGTTCATTAAATAATTTTAAATCAATCGCTTCTATTGATTCAAAATCATATTCTCCTTTTTCGTCTCTAGGTGTTTGCCCTCTTTCTAGGAAATAATTATCAACAGATATGGTTACTGGTTTTAGTCCATTGATTTTTAATTGAATACCTAATCTTTGTGCAAAAGTTGTTTTCCCAGAAGATGATGGCCCCGCAATTAAAATCATTTTTACTTTTTCTCTTTTTACAATATCATTTGCAATTTCTGCTATTTTCTTTTCGTGTAAAGCTTCATCTAATAAAATAATATCTTTAATTTTTCCACTTTCTACTGCCATATTTAATTTATGAATTGTATGAACCTCTAGTTCTCTGTGCAAGTCTTCATATTCCATTAATGCATGGAATAATTTTTTGTTTTCTTTATGTTCTCCCAACTGATTAGGATTAGAGCTTGCTGGGTACCTTAATAATACGCCGTCTTGATATTTTTCTAATTTAAAAATAGGCATAAATCCAGTAGAAATTGGCATAACACCATAGAAATAATTATAATACTCCTCGCAATAATAAAGGGATACATATTCTTTCTCTTTTGCATATAATTGTAATTTTCCTTTACTACTTCCCGTTTTCTCATAAAAAGCCTTTGCTTCTTCTTTTGTCATTTTTATTTTTTTGATTTCTATATCTTTCTCTATAATTTCTGCCATTCTCTTTTCAATTTTTTGAATGATATCTTCTCCTACTTTTTGATTAACAATTTGAGAATAAATTGCATTTGAAAGTTGATAATGAACTGTAATTAAAGCCTCTGGCACGATTTCTGAAAATGCTTTTGCCATAACAAATAAAAGTCCCCTTTGATAAATACGCATTCCTTCCTTATCTGTTATATCAATTAATTCTACATCGTCTCCATCTTGGACTATTGTATTTAATGAAACAATTTCATTATTTATTTTAGTTGCAATAATATGATTTGGATTCTCTTTTATCTCTTTTTGAAATAATTCATATACATTTTTAGAATTTTGTAATTGTATTTTCATATTGCCTCCTCTTATTCATGAATATATCTTTCACCTTATATCTATTTTATATCTTATGCAAATTTTAGTCAACTTATCATTATATTTTTTATGATTTTGGATATACTTAAGTAAAAAGCAAGGAGGTAATTTAAATGAATAAACAAAGAATAACTGAAATTCTAAATCAAAAGAATTTAAGTGAAGTTTATTATAATGAACGTCCTGTTTGGATTCAAGAAGTAAAGGATAATATTGCTAAAATCGGTTTTGTTGACTCTCAAGAAGAAAAAGATGTTTATATTGAAGATTTGTATGAAGGAAATTTATATAATCAATAAATTAGGAGAAAGTGAACATTAGGGACGTTCCTTAAAGTTCAAATATTTTGAACTTTAAGGAATGTCCCTAATGTTCTTTTTCATTCCTCATTTTTCTAAAATAATAGTGACAGGTCCATCATTTAAGAATTCTACTTCCATATGTGCTCCAAATATTCCAGCCTGTACTTCAAGCCCTAATTCTCTACATTTTTGTTTAAAATACTCATATAACTCTTCCGCTTTTTTAGGTTCTGCCGCTTGAATAAAACTTGGTCTGTTTCCTTTATTACAATCTGCATAAAGTGTAAATTGAGATATAATTAACATTTTTCCGTTTACATCTTTTAAAGATAAATTCATTTTTTCATTTTCATCTTCAAATATCCTTAAATTACACACTTTATTTGCTAGCCAATCTGCTTGTTCTTTTGTATCATTTTGTTCTACCCCTACTAAAATTAGAAAACCTTTTTCTATTTCTCCTGTAATTTTTTCCTCTACTTCTACTTTTGCATATTTAACTCTTTGTATAACTAATTTCATATTTATTTTCATTCCTTCCTAAAAGTGCAAATCTGATCAAAAAAAGAATTGATAAAATAACTATTCTTAACCTTTATTTCTGTCTTGGAGTAAATACCTTCAAATAATAAGGTTGTATATCTTTTAAAACACTATCAATATATATAATGTTTCCATCCTTGCCTGTCACTTTTAAATTTGGAAAGGTTCTTAGCATTTTTTTGTCTGAGAAGAGAGTATCTGAAATATCTTTAATAATAGGATTTTCATATAATTTTTTACCACTTTCTAAATATTTATCTGCATTTTGGATTTCTAAATCATGTTCTAATACAAGTCGCGTAAAGAACATTTTTAGAGCAAAACCTGTTATGAGGCAATCAAATATCAAGAAAATAATAAAGAATAAAACGACCTTTTTTAATGTTTTTATCTTTTTTTGTTCTTTTATTTTATTGATCCATTTATCCACTTTCACATTTAGATATGTCATTAGAAAAATAGCAAGTATTCCCCAAAATAAGGAAAAGGAAAAACAAATTCTTCCATTAACATTAAAAGGTACTCCTGAATAGTCCCACCATTTTACATGAAATAACATCTCTCCAACAAGGCTTATAAAATACTCTACAATAGAACCTACAATAAAACCTCCTATAAATAGGGTAAAATTGTTCTTTTTAAAATACTGTAAAGATAATATCATAATCACTGCACCAAGTCCATAGATAGAGCAGAATGGTCCATATAAAAAGCTTCTTCTACTTTCTAGCACTCCTTTTGTTGCTAATCCATACAACGTTTCTACAACAAAACCCACAACACTATAGATAACAAAATACGTCATAATTCTCCATATGCTAATACCACATATCATAAAACTCTTTTTTTCTTTTGCTTTTTCTTCCATTTTTATCTCACCCTTTCTTTAGGTACTATAATCTTATCCTACTTTTATTTTTTTGTAAACCTTTTGTAATAAAAATGTAATAATTTTTTGTCGATTTTTTATTGACTTTCATTTTTTTTATATTATAAAATGACTTTATAAAATTATTTTAAAGGTTGGTGTCTGATTATGAATTTAGCTGGATTTTATGATGAAAGTATTTCAAATGGTTTGGGATGGAGAGCAGTTGTATTTGTAAGCGGATGCCCGCATCATTGTCGTAATTGTCATAATTTAGAAGCACAAGATTTTAACTATGGAACCCCTTTTAATAGTGAAGAAATTTTAAATAAAATTAAAGAAAATTCTATCTTAAAGGGTGTTACCATTTCTGGTGGAGAACCTTTATGCCCAGAAAATCAAAAGGATGTTTTAAAATTTATAAAAGATGTAAAAGAAACAAACCCTAAATTAAATATCTGGTGTTATAGTGGTTATACATATGAACAATTAAAAGAAAGAAACAATCCTATTACAGAAGAGTGTTTAGAAAATATTGATGTTTTAGTAGATGGTCGTTTTATAGAAGAAAAGAAAAACCCTTCTTTAAAATTTAGAGGGTCAGAAAATCAAAGAATTATTGATTTAAGTAAAACAAGAGCTAATCATCATATAACAGAATTAGGAATCTAGAAAAGCGCTAAAGGAAATGGAGATTTTTGAAATATTTTTCAAAAATCTCCATTTCCTTTAGTAATATTTTTAAATATAAATGTTTTCTTCTTTTCTTTTATAAGTTTCGATCGTTCTTTCTTCTTTGTAGCTCTCTATTTCAATTGGTTTTCCCTGTTCTAAACTTTTTGGCATATCTAATATTCTTTGGTTTCTAGAACCTTTAAAATACAAGTTTAAACTTTTTTGTTCTTTTTCAAATTTTCCATCTACTAATACATCTATGTTTTCTAATGTTTTTTTAAAGCCTTTTTCATTTTGAGCTCTTTTTAATAATTGTTCAAAAGTAAATCCTGTGTAGCACCATACATTTAGCCCTTTTTTCTTACTATATTCTGCGATTTTTCCTATTGCTTGAGGCTGTAACATAGGGTCTCCACCCGATAAAGTAATTCCATCTTGTCCTTGTAATTGGTCAATTTCTTTTTCTAGGTCTTCTATTTCTACTTCATATCCTCCCTGTGGATTATGTGTTTCTGGGTTATGACAATCTGGGCAATTGTGAATACATCCTTGCGTCCATAAAACAGTTCTAATTCCTTCTCCATCTACAATACTATCTGGTTGTAAATCTCTTGCCAACCTAATTTTCATAGCAATCTCTCCTTTGTATTTTGGTCTCATCATGACGAGACCTACATTCTAAGTAGTATCTTTATTGATGTTTTACTCTATCTCTTAATTCTGCTAGTTTTGCATTATTCCATCTATCTGTCGTTCCTACTAAGTATCCTGTAATTCTTCTAATTCTTTCAAAAGGAACATCTCCTTCTGTTCTACCACATCCCGGACAAATATCATTAATTACTCCAGAAAATCCACATACAGGGTCTCTGTCTATTGGATGGTTGATAGCTCCATATCCTATGTTATTTTCTTTCATTAGATGTACAACCTTTTTAATTGCCTCAATATTTTCACTTGTATCTCCATCTAGTTCTACATAAGTAATATGTCCCCCATTTGTTAATGCATGATATGGTGCTTCTATTTTTATTTTATCTGCAATAGAAATTGGATAATAAACAGGAACATGGAAAGAATTTGTATAATATTCTCTATCTGTAACGCCTTTTATTTTTCCATATACTGCCCTATCTATTTCAGTAAATCTTCCAGATAACCCTTCAGCTGGTGTTGCAATAACAGAAAAATTTAGTTTATATTTTTCTGAGTATTGATCTGCTTTCTCTCTTATATGTTTTATAATTTCCATTCCTAACTTGTTTGCGTCTTTACTTTCTCCATGATGTTTTCCAGTTAATGCTTTTAAGCATTCTGCTAAACCTATAAAACCAAATGTTAATGTTCCATGTTTTAATATCCTACGTAATTTGTCGTTTGGTCCTAATTTTTCTCCATCAATCCATACACCTTCTCCAATTAAAAATGGAAAATTATGTACTCTTTTATTACATTGGATTTCGAATCTTTCTAGTAATTGATCTTTAATTAATTCTAATTTTTCATCTAATTCTTTATAAAACGCTTCTATATCTGGTTCTTTTCTTCCATCTAAAATTCCATGCTTAATTCCTAATCTTGGTAGATTAACAGTTGTAAAAGATAAGTTTCCTCTTCCTCCTGTAACAGATTTATCTGGGTCAACCGTGTTTCCCAATACTCTTGTACGACATCCCATATACGCTACTTCTGTATTGTAATCGCCTTCTTTATAAAATTCTTTATTAAATGGTGCATCCATAAATGAAAAATTAGGAAATAATCTTTTTGCTGTTACTTTACAAGCTAATTCAAACAAATCATAATTTGGATCTGTTTCATTATAATTTACCCCTTCTTTAATTTTAAAAATAGAGATTGGAAAAATTGGTGTTTCGCTTTTACCTAAACCAGATTCTGTTGCTAATAAAAAGTTTTTAATTACCATTCTGCCTTCTGGAGAAGTATCTGTTCCAAAATTAACAGATGAAAATGGAACTTGTGCTCCTGCTCTAGAATGCATGGTATTTACATTATGGATAAATGCTTCCATTGCCTGATAAGTAACTCTGTCTGTTTTTTTCAATGCTTTATCATAGGCAATACGAAACATTCTTTGTAATTCTTCAGAATCTCTTGTAAATTTATAAAAATCACTAATGTCAAACTCAATGGAATTAATCTTATCAATTTCTCTTTCAATTCCATTCATGGCAATAAATTTATTAAATTCTGTATAATCTAAAATGTCACAAACTGTTTGTTTAAATTGCTTTTTAAATGTTTTTAATACACCTGGAGCCATATAAAAATCAAATGCTGGTATGCTTTGCCCTCCGTGTTGATCATTTTGATTGGATTGAATGGCAATTGCAGCTAATGCTGAATATGTCATAATATCTTGAGGTTCACGGATACTTCCATCCCCTGTTGAAAATCCATTTTTAAACAGTTTGTCCAATTCGATTTGACAACAAGTTGTTGTTCCCATTGGTAAAAAATCCATGTCATGTATATGGATTTCTCCACTCTCGTGTGCTTCAGCGAATTGTTTTTTCATTAAATATGTTTTTGAAAATTCTTTGGAAACTGTACTACCAAATTCTAGCATTGTTCCCATTGCAGTATTTCCATTAATATTTGCATTTTCTCTCTTATCATTTTCTTCAAATGCTGCTTTTAAGCCTAAATTTTCAATTGATTTTAAAAATTTATGCAATCTTTTTTCATCTGAAAATGCTTCTCTTGATTTTGCTCTTCTTTCACGATATTGTGAAAAAGATTGGTATACGTCTTCATATCCTTTTTCTTTTAATTCTTTTTCAATGAAATCTTGTATCTCTTCAATTTTTATATTTTCTTTTTGTGATTTTTTAATATCTTGTATTACATTATGATAAATTAAATTAACATCATCTGTATGGTATTTTAAATCTTCTTCTCTTGCATTTTCAGGACTTACACTATCAAATCCCTTTTTGATTGCCATTGCAATCTTAGCACCATTAAAGTCAACCTTTCTTCCATTTCTTTTTACAACTTTTATGTCTAATTCTTTTTCTAAAGTATCTTCCATTTTTATCATCCTTTCTTAAGTAAAAAATTTTATTATTTTTTGTTAGAATGATATTATACTTAGTATTAAAAAATGTCAATACTTTTAAAAAAGATTTTTGAAAAAATATATTTTTCAAAAATCTTTTTTTATTTTGCGTTTTTGTATTTTCCTTTTTATTTCAACACTTTCGTTTGTTTCGTTGTATAAATATTTTTGTTATTTTTCGCAATATTTTTAAAAATCATTTTTCTTTTACGTAAAAATTATACAAAGTTTCATATTTTGCATCATGAAGTAAGATATAATTTTTATTTTTGGAATTTTGTGATGTCTGAAATTTTTGCCGCAAAATATGGTGTATCTTTACCACGTTCTATTAGGAAAATAGAAAATGTATTATCTACAGAAAATTCTCTTTTTTCTTGTTCCATTTGTATTGAAAGTGCTCTGTTGGTCATTCCTGCTTCGCTCTTAATTTTTCCACCTTTTTTATCAAGTTCAAATTCAATTGTTTGTATTGCTTTGTCAATAACATATTCTTCTCCTGTTGAAAAATAGAAAGGTTTATTCTCTACTTCTTTTATTTCTTCTTTTATTTTAAAAT
>CALXQB010000032.1 GCA_944390445.1 uncultured Clostridia bacterium
TAAAGAAGAATTAAAGGCAGCATAACATTTTATAAAATTTTTAAAATTAACGTGCAATTAATATTGCAATGTACAGTTAAAATGTATTTTAAAAAAACATTTGACATATAATAAAAATGTAGTATACTATATTTAGCTTAAGCAAGAGAATTATCGAAGAACTCTAATGTTCACGAGATATGTTGATCACATATCTCTTTCTTGCTTTATAGGAAATGCAATTTCTTTTGAAAATAAAAATTCATATATATCCAGCCTATGAACTTATATTTTGAAATAAAAGCTCGAACAGCTCATCTAGCTGCCGGATTACTCCTTGAACCTTGAGAGTTTTATGAAAAAATATAAGTTCATAGGCTGGATAAAAAACTCTTACATTTTATTTTCACTTCATGTTGCGAAACTTTGAAGTTTCATATTATTTCCTATAAAGTAAAAAAACTATCCATTTTCAGTATAGCAATACTTCAAATGGATAGTCTTTATTTTAGTTTATTTCATTTAGCTTCTTACTTTTACACTATTTACTTCTTGAATTTTTACATCACGAACATGGTTAATTTTTTCCCATCTTGTATCTCTTTTAAATAAACATTTAAAGTTGATAACAAGCCATGATCCCAAGAATAACGGATAACATAGTAATCCCTTTATCATAGGCCTAATTGGTCTTTTGTCCAATTTCATTACTAGCATTGCTGTTAAGATTGGTAGGAAAAATGTTGGTACAAGATATCTTAAATAACTCATTACTAATTGTGCATTTGTAAGTTCATTTCCCATAAACAAACCAAAGTTTAAAATTAATAAGACAATTGTAATAATAAACATTGGAATACTTCCTACGATATATAAAAGTCCATCAAGATTCATTAATGTCTTATATTTTTTTACTGCCAATGCTAAATCCTTTGTATATGTTTCCATACATTGTATATGTCCAACTGTCCATCTCGTTCTTTGCTTCCATGATTGTACGAAGCCTAATGGTTGTTCATCATATACTTTAGCATCTACTGCCCAGCCAAGTTTGTTTCCCTTTATAATATTTTTTAAAGAAAATTCAATGTCTTCTGTTAAAGTTTGTGTATTCCAACCTTCTGGTTTTATAACATCAAATTTTACCATAAATCCAGTACCATTAATCAAAGGAGATAATCCCAAATTATATCTTGCTAAATGATATAAACGGTTCATCATCCAATAGAAAATTGCATATCCTGCTGTAATCCAAGTGTCAGTTGGATTCTTAATATCTCTATATCCTTGTACAACAGTTTCTCCTTGGCAAAGCTTTTTATTCATATTTACCATGAAATTTTCATCTACAATATTATCTGCATCAAACACACAGAAAGCATCATAATCTGCATTTTCTTCGATTTTTTGTGCTAAAAGCCATTGCATAGCAAATCCTTTTGTTTTCTTTGTTTCGTCAAATCTTTCATATACAATAGCTCCTGCATTTTTAGCTACTTCTGCCGTTCTATCTGTGCAGTTATCTGCAATAACATAAATGTCTAATAGTTCTTTAGGATAATTCTGTTTTTTTAAGCTTTCTATTAAATTTGCTACAACAGATTCTTCATTATGCGCTGGAATAATTGCCATAAATTTATGGTTTTTCTTTTTTAATAATGGTTTATCTTTTAGCTTAATAAATGAGCAAATACTAATTGCTATTTGATAAACCCAAAATATTGTTATAATCCATATTAATGCTTGTTGAAGAATATATAAATATTTCATTTTTCTCCTTCCTTTTCTTTAGACATATTTTAACATTATTATTATACATGATATTGATAAAATATGCAACTTTTCTATCAATTTTAATAAATTTTTAATTTTTTGTTTATTCTTCTATTTCTATTCCTTCTAGCCCAATTCTTGTTAAGTTAATTCTGCCTTGATCATCAATTTCATTTACTTTTACCATTACTTTATCCCCTATTTTAAATACATCTTCGACTTTTTCAATTCTTTTTCTAGAAATTTTGGAAATGTGTAATAGTCCTTCTTTGTCTCCACCTAAGTCGATAAAAGCTCCAAATGGTACAATTCTAGCTACTGTTCCTTCGTAGATTTCCCCCACTTCGATTTCTCTTACAATATCCTGTATCATTCTTAATGCTTTTTCTCCTGCCTTACTATCTGTTGAATATATAAATACTTTTCCATCATCTTCAATATCAATTTTTACACCAGTTTCTGCAATAATTTTATTAATTACTTTTCCACCACTGCCAATAACATCTCTAATTTTTTCTGGGTCTATCGTAATATGAATAATTTTAGGTGCATATTTTGAAATTTCTTTTCGTGGTTCTGGTAGTTGTTTTAGCATAACTTCGTCTAAAATATATTTCCTAGCATTTTTTGTTCTTTCAAATGCTTCTTCAATTATATTATATGTTAGTCCATCTATTTTTATATCTACTTGTATTGCAGTAATTCCTTTTTCTGTTCCTCCTACCTTAAAGTCCATATCTCCAAAGAAATCTTCTAATCCTTGAATGTCAGTCAACATAACATAATTATCTGGATTTTCTTCGTCAGTAACTAATCCTGTAGAAATTCCAGCAACCGGTCTTTTAATTGGAACACCTGCATCCATTAAAGCTAATGTACTACCACAAATACTAGCTTGAGATGTTGATCCATTAGATGATAATACTTCTGATACTACTCTTATCGTATATGGAAATTCTTCTTCACTTGGAAGTACAGGAACTAATGCTTTTTCAGCCAATGCTCCATGTCCAATTTCTCTTCTTCCTGGTCCTCTAGAAGCTCTAGCTTCTCCTACGCTATATGCAGGGAAATTATAATGGTGCATATATCTTTTGCTTTCTTCTTCATCTAATCCATCTAAAATTTGTTCTTCACTTGTCATTCCTAATGTTGCAACAGATAGTACCTGTGTTTGTCCTCTAGTAAACAAAGCACTTCCATGTACTCTTGGTAATAATCCAACTTCACAAGATAATGGTCTGATTTCGTCTAATTTTCTGCCATCTACTCTTTTATGCTCTTTTAAAATCATTTCTCTTACACATTTTTTCTCCAGTTTATAAATAGCATCTGCTATTCCAGTTTTTTGATTTTCTAATTCTTCTTCTCCCCATTTTTCTAGAAAGTAGTTTTCTATTTTTTCTGTCAATTTTTCAATATTTTCATCTCTATCTGTTTTATCGACAGCTTGTACTGCTTGGTACATTTCTTCTTTATATTTTTGTGCAATTTCTTCATATAATGTTTCATCTACTTTAAAAGATGGATATTCAAACTTTGGTTTTCCAATTTCTTTTTGGATTACTGTAATAAATTCACACACTTTTTTAATTTCTTTATGACCTTCTTTAATGGCTTGTAACATAATTTCGTTTGGAATCTCATTTGCTCCTGCTTCTATCATAGTTATTTTTTCCATTGTTCCTGCTAATGTAAGATTCAAATCACTTTTTTCTTTTTGTTCTGCATTTGGATTTATTACAATATTTCCATCTACATATCCTACGTTTACCCCAGCTGTTGGTCCATTAAATGGAATATCTGATATTGCTAAAGCTGCCGCTGCTCCAATCATACTACAAACTTCAGGACTACTATCTTGGTCCACAGATAATACTAAGCAACTCACAACAACATCATTTCTTAAATCTTTAGGAAATAATGGTCTTAAAGGTCTATCAATTGCTCTTGATATTAAAATTGCTTTTTCAGATGGCTTTCCTTCTCTTTTTTGAAAACTTCCTGGAATTTTTCCAACTGCATATAATCTTTCTTCATAGTCTACAGATAATGGGAAAAAGTCAATTCCTTCTTTTGGCTCTTTTGATGCTGTTACATTTACCAATACTGCTGTTTCTCCATATTTTACTAAGCAACTTCCATTAGCTAGTCCAGCCATTTTCCCTGTTTCTATAGTAAGCATTTTTCCTGCCAAATCCATACTATATGTTTTGAACATATTTATCACAATCCTCTCTTTTTTTGAAATATGCTTACAATTTTAGAACAGTAACCTCTATTCATTAGAATGATCATATTTTAATGAATACAAGCTACTTTTCTTTTGTAAACAAATTTCTTTATATATTTTTAAAATCAGAAAAATAGGCAGAAAGCGAATTATTATCGCCTTTTCTGCCTCGCGATTTTATTTTCTTATATTTAATTTTTCTGTTAATTCTCTGTAGTCTTCTAAGTTTGTTCTCATTAAATAATTAAGTAAGTTTCTTCTTCTACCTACCATTTTTAACAATCCACGTCTTGAATGATTATCCTTTGTATGAATTTTTAAGTGTTCTGTTAATTCATTGATTCTTTCTGTTAAAAGTGCAATTTGTACTTCTGGAGAACCTGTATCTCCTTCTTGTCTTGCATAGGTTTTAATAATTTCTTGTTTTCTTTCCTTTGTCATAAATCCATCTCCTTTTTATTCAATTTGCCTTATACTGAGCAAAAGTTGGATATCTCTTACAGCTAAGTACAAGGTAGTGCTTTATTAAAGCATTATTATTTTACTACATTTTTCCTAAAAAATCAATACTTATTGAAATTTTTATCCCTTTGTTTCCT
Organism: uncultured Clostridia bacterium; assembly: GCA_944390445.1. GTDB lineage: Bacteria > Bacillota > Clostridia > TANB77 > CAG-508 > CALXRW01. The sequence continues at coordinate 4,585 of CALXQB010000032.1, forward strand.
TATCTTTTCCTCCGTTCATTTTTTCTTTTGGGCTTGTCAAGACAAGTCCCTACATTTATAGCGAATTCTTCAAAGCGCGGGCGATTAAAATCGCCCCTACATACTACATTTAAAATTATCCTTATATTTTAGGTTTTTGTTATTCTACTTTCAAAAGTTGTGGATACATTTTTTGAATGGTTCCTTTTAATGTTTTTCTAATTACTCTTTGTAATGGATTAATATCGTAAATTTTCTGTGCTATTTTGTACGCAGATTCATTATTTAATACATAAATCCTGTGTAACCCTGAATAATCAATACTTTTTCCATAATTTATTTTATTATCTGTTAAGTTTTGAATAAATCCTGCTTCTTTTAATGCTTCCCTTGTTTCTTTACTATTTGTTCCATAAGGATATGTAAAAACTTTCCTTACTTTTTTCCCTAAATGTTTTTCTATCTGCTCATGTGCATAAGTAATTTCTGCTACTAATTCCACCGTAGAAATTTCTTCATAATGGATGTGTCTTTTCCCATGTGTGTTAATACTTACCAACCCGCTGTCAGCCATTTCTTTTGCCTGTGCCCACGTTAAATATCCAGGTTGTTCCATCATTTCATCAATAACATATATATTGATTGGAACTTGGTATTTTTTCGCAATTGGATAAGCTCTTAAATAATTCCCTGTATACCCATCATCAAAACAAATTAAAGCTACATATTCTGGTAGAGCAAGTTCATTTTTATTATATTGTATTAGTTCTTCCATACTAATAAATCGATAACCCAATTCTTGTAGTCCTGAAATTTGTTTTTCAAATTGTTCTTGTGTGGTATACATGTAAAATAAGTCTCTTTCTGGCTCTTCTTCTACAATGTCATGGTATAAAAGCATCGGAATTTTAATATTTTTTTCAGACTTATAAAAAGTTTTCGTAGTGTCCGTATTTCTTAAATCCTTATATTTAGCTGAAAACGTAATATCCATCCATGCCTTTGTATTTAATATTGTATCTATTGCATTTTCTCTTGCTGTTTTATTAATTATAATATAGCTTATCACAGCTAATAATAAAATGAATATAATACTAATGATTCCATAGATGATTGTTTTTTTCATTCTACTTCATTCTCTCTTTTTCCATATTTAATATTTCTTCTTTTAGCACCCTTACCATATCCTCTTGCTTTACTTTTCGTATAATTTCTCCCTTTTTGAAAAGTAATCCTTCTTTAATACCTCCTGCAATACCAATATCCGCATGTCTTGCCTCTTGTGGTCCATTGACACCACAGCCCATTACAGCAACTACAATGTTAGATTTTATGGTTTGAAGAAAATCTTCTATTTCATTTGCCACAGGTATTAAGTCATATTGCAATCTTCCGCAAGTTGGGCATGCAATTAGTGTAGGTGATTGATATAAATTACAATCTTTTAAAATTTCTTTTGCCACTTTTATTTCTTTTACTGGGTCTGCAGATAGAGAAACTCTCATAGTATCTCCTATTCCCTCTCTTAATAATACTCCTAATCCAATGCTTGAACTTACTGTTCCACTAAATTCTGTTCCTGCATGTGTTACTCCTAAATGTAAAGGATAATCAAATGTTTCTGCTGCTTTTTCATATACTTGAATACACATATCTAAATTAGAAGCTTTTAAAGAGATTGCTGTATCATAAAAATCCAACTTTTCAAGAATCTCCACATGTTTAGCAGCACTTTCAATCATGGCTTCTGGAGTTGGTTTTCCATATTTCTCTAGCAAACTTTTTTCAATAGAGCCACTGTTGACTCCAATTCTAATTGGAATTTTGTGTTTTTTACATGCTTCTACTACTTGTTTTGTCCTTTCTTCATCTCCAATATTCCCTGGATTAATCCTAATCTTATCTACTCCACTATTAACAGCTTCTAAGGCAATACGATAATCAAAGTGGATATCTGCAACTGTTGGAATATGAATCTGTTTTTTTATTTCTTTAATGGCTTTGGCATCTTCTACATCTAAACAAGCGAAACGTACAATTTCACATCCTGCTTTTTCTAATGCTAGTGCTTGTTTTACCGTTGCTTTGACATCTTTTGTTCTGGTATTTGTCATAGATTGGATAACTACTTTATTTTGTCCTCCTATTTGAATTCCATCCACAAATATTTTTCTTGTTTCATTTCTTTTTTTCATTTTTAATCCCCTTTATTTTTCTTTTTTGGGATGGTCAAGACCATCCCCTACATTTTTAGCAAATTCTTCGAAGTGCGGGCATTTAAAATCGCCCCCGTTTTCATAGGTTATTTTGTACTTTCTAGTATAATGTCTCGTTTTAGCAAATGGTTTTCTATTTTTCCTATTCCTATAAATTTTTCTTTAAAATATATTCTATATATATCATTATCTAAAGGAAATGTCAATTGGGTTCCATTTAAGAATAAAGTTTGTTTTTTTTCATCTAATTGTATTTTTCTTTTTTGCTTGAATATTTCTTCAATGGATATAAGATATTTCTTGATATTTTCCTTTTGTTGTTCTATTTGTTGCAAAGTTAGAGCTTGTTTTATAGTAAATGGAGTTACTTCTGTCCTTTCTAGTTCTTTCATATAACCAATTGTTCCTATTTTTTTGGCAATGTCTTCACATAAAACCCTTATATAAGTTCCTTTGGAGCAATGTACTTCAAAAATAATTTCCTTTTTCTCTTTGTTTACTTTTTTAAGTAGTATTTCATAAATTTCTATGCTTCTTGGTTCTCTTTTTATTTCTTTTCCTTGTTTGGCATATTCATATAATTTCTTTCCCTTTATTTTAATAGCAGAATACATTGGTGGAATTTGTTCTTGCTTTCCTAAAAAAGTTTGCAAAACAGCATCTATTTTATTTTTATCTAATAAACTTTCTTCTATTGTTTGTTTTTCAACTATTTCTCCCTCTCCATCTAGTGTATTTGTTCTTTCTCCTAGTTTTAGTGTAGCTATATATGTTTTATCGTGTTCCATTAAATATTGAGAAGCTTTTGTCGCTTTTCCTATTAAAATGGGTAATACCCCAGTAGCATTAGGGTCCAATGTTCCGGTATGTCCAATTTGTTTTATTCCTAATATTTTTCGAAGTTTTCCTACTACATCATGAGAAGTATATCCCTTTTCTTTATTTACAATTAATATACCATCCATACTATTTTCCTTTAATTTTCATATATTTTATTCGTTTATTATATCGTAAAAAAAAGAAAATAGCAATCTGCTATTTCTTTCATTTTTAAAGATAATTTTTTATTTGTTCTACTATTTTTTCTTTTGCTTGTTCTAATGGAAATGGTAGATTTGCTCCTGCTGCCTTTGGATGTCCTCCACCACCAAGCATCAAACAAATATCTGATACATTCACATAATTATTTGATCTTAAGGAAGCCTTATATCCATTTTCTGTTTCACGTAAAAATACTGCTACTTCTACGCCTTCTATATCTCTTGCCATTTCAACGATTCCTTCATGTTCTCCTGTTACAGCATTCCAATCTTCTTCATCTTTTTTAGTAATGTATGTAAACGATATTTTTCCTTCTTCTAAAAATTCTAAACGATTCATTGCTATTTTTCTTAATTCAAAACTAGATCGAGATATCATTTGCAATACCTTTTTATAAACATTAGAAACATTAATTCCTTTATTTAATAATTGTGCCACTAATTCAAAGGTTTCTGCTGTTACGGTATCATATTTAAATCCCCCTGTATCTGTAATAATTCCAGTTAAAATACAAGTTCCAATTTCTTTGTCAATTTCTACTCCTAAATATTCTAATACTAAAACCAATATTTGACAACATGCAGGAGATACCGGATTTACAAAGTTGATATCTCCAAACATGGTATTACTTCCATGGTGATCAATTACAATTCTATCTTTTGCCGTCTCAAAATAATTGGAAAATCCATTTAACCTTTTTATATCAGAACAATCCAATGCAATTGTTAAATCATATTTTTCTCGGCTACCTTCTTCTTTGATTTCATTTCTAAATGGTAAGAAGTCATAGGTTCTTGGGCAATTTTCAATAATCATATCTACATTTTTTCCCAATCTTTTTAATGCAATATACATAGCAATTGTAGAGCCTACAGCATCTCCATCTGGCATTTCATGTGTTAATAATACAATAGAGTTCGCCTTTTCAATTTTTTGCTTGATATCTTCTAAAATCATTCTCTTTTCTTCCTTTTTCTAAAGTTTTATTCTTCTTCCTTTTTTATGTCTTTCATAATGTCATTCAAAATGGAATCTATTTTCGCTCCATATTCCATTGTTTCATCAAGTACGAAAACAAATTCTGGTGTCACTCTTAAGTTTACTTTTTTGGCAATTTGGGTACGGATAAAACCAGCAGATTTTTTTAAATTGGCTAAAGTTGCTTTTGTATTTTTGGCATTTAAAATACTAACAAATACTTTAGCATATTTTAAATCTGGTGTTGTTTTCACATCAGTTACACTAATTAATCCTGTTACTTTTGGATTTTTTAGTTCATAACTAATTATATGACTAAGCTCCTTTTTTAATTCTTCATCAATACGATTTAATTTATTATTATTTCCTTTTTGCATAATTACTCCTTGCCATCTAATCTTTAATCTCTTCCATAATATGAGCTTCTAAAATATCTCCTTCTTTAATATCATTATAATTTTCTAACTGAATTCCACACTCATACTCTTTGCTAACTTCTTTTACATCATCCTTGAATCTCTTTAATGATGCCAATTTACCTTCATGGATGACAATATTATCTCTGATAACTCTAATAATAGAATGTCTTGTTATTTTTCCATCTGTCACATAACATCCGGCAATAGTTCCAACATTAGAAACTTTAAACGTTTGTCTTACTTCCGCATTTCCAATAATAGTCTCTTTATATTCTGGGTCTAGCAATCCTTTCATAGCAGCTTTTACATCTTCTATTGCATTATAAATAACAGAATATGTTTTTATTTCTACTCCTTCTTTATTTGCCATCTCTTTTGCCATTGGTTCTGGTCTTACATTGAATGCAATAATAATAGCATTTGATACTTTAGCAAGGGTAACATCTGTTTCTGTTACACCTCCCACATTAGAATGAATCACTGATACTTTTACTTTTTCATCAGATAATTTTTCTAAAGCTTGTTTTACCGCTTCACAGGAGCCTTGTACATCTGCTTTTACAATAATATTTAATTGTTTTAAATTTCCCTTTTCAATTTGGTTAAATAAATCATCTAATGTTACTTTGCTTGTTGCATTTAATATTTTGTCTCTTGCTTGACGTTTTCTCCTCTCAATCAAGTGCTTAGCTGTTTTTTCGTCTTTTACTTCATAAAAAGTTTCTCCCGCTTCCGGCACTTCAGTTAGTCCACTTATTTCAACTGGAGTAGATGGTCCTGCTGATTTTACAAGTTGCCCTTTATCATTTCTCATTGCTCTAATTCTACCGATAACAGATCCCACTACAATGGTATCTCCTGTATCTAGTGTTCCTCTTTGTACTAACATAGTAGCAATTGGTCCTTTTTTCTTATCAAGTCTTGCTTCAATAATTGTTCCTTTTGCTTGTTTGTGCGGATTTGCTTTTAATTCCTTCATATCTGCTACTAATAAAACCATTTCTAGTAAAGTGTCAATATTAATATGTTTCTTTGCAGAGATTGGTACAAAAATGGTATCACCACCCCATTCTTCTGCTACTAAACCATATTCCATTAAATCCTGTTTTACTTTTTCTGGGTTTGCTCCTTCCAAATCTATCTTATTGATTGCTACAATAATTGGAATATTGGCCGCTTTTGCATGATTTATCGCTTCAACAGTTTGTGGCATAACTCCGTCATTAGCAGCTACTACTAATATAGCAATATCCGTTACTTGAGCTCCTCTTGCTCTCATGGAAGTAAATGCCTCATGTCCTGGTGTATCTAAGAATGTGATTTCTCGTCCATTGATTTCTACTTTATGTGCCCCAATATGTTGTGTAATTCCACCTGCTTCTCCTTCTATTACATTTGTTGATCTAACAGCATCAAGAAGAGAAGTTTTTCCATGGTCTACGTGTCCCATAACGACTACTACTGGTGGCCTTGGTTCTAATTCTTCTGCTTTATCTTCGCTTTCATCAAATAAGATATCTTCTTCTGTTACCGTTTCTTTTTTATGTGCGGTTACGCCAAACTCTCCTGCAATTAAAAAGGCAGTATCAAAATCTAATTCATTATTAATTGTTGCTAAGATTCCATATCCTAGTAATTTCTTTATAACTTCTCCTGTTGTTTTCTTTAATTCTGTCGCTAAATCTTTTACGGTTATTGTCTCTGGAATCGTAATATCTGTCAATTTGAAGATTTTTTGTTTTACATGATTTTCTTCTTGTTTTTGCAACTTCTTTTTATTTTTTCTATTTCTGCTATCACTTAAATCATAATAATCAAGCATTGATCCTTCGTTAAACATGTGGGAAAGTTTACTTTCTTGTTTTAAATTTTTTAATTTATCAGTATCGATACTGTCAAAATCTCCATTTCTTCTTACTTTTCCCTGTTTTTTGTTTCTAGCTTCTTCTTTTTCTCTATTTTTTTGTTTGTCAATTGCTTTATTTGCGTACTCTCTTACGCTTTCTTTTTCTACTATCTCTGTTGACATGATGTTCTTTATATTTTTTTCAATGCCTTTTTCGTCAAGAGGTCTTCTACCATAGCCTTGATTATTTCTGTTAAAATTACCTTGATTATTGTTTCTGTTAAATCCCTGATTATTTTTATATCCTTGCTGATTATTGCGATTATAGTTTCCCTGTGTATTGTTTTCTCTACGGAATCCATTTTGGTTATTTCTATTATAACCATTTTGATTATTTCTATTATAATTATTTCGATTAAATGATTGGTTGTTTCTATTTGTTTGATTTTCGTTGTTGCGATTAACATGATTTTGCTGATTATTTTGGAAAACTGGAGTTTTCTCTACATCTGCTTGATGTGTCTCAACTCTTTGAGGTATTTCTTTTTTCTCCTCTACAATTGGTTCTGGCTTAGTTTCTACTGGTTTTTCTTCTTTCGCTATTGGTTCTGCTACTATTTTTTGTTCTACTGGCTCCTTTTTTTCTGGTTTAATGCCAAATAGTTCATTTACTGTAAGAGGCTTTGTTTTTTTATCACGATAAACAATATTAAAATCCTTTTTTCTTTCATTATGAACAAAACCAATATCCTGTTTAGCTCTTTCTTGTTTTTTTCTTTTTTCTTCTTCTTGTTTTTTGGCAAGTTCTTCATCTGTAATAATGACTTCTCTTCTAATAATAACCGGTTGAGCCTTTTCTTGTTTGGTTTCTTTTGATGGTTTTTCTGCTTTTTCTTCTTTTTTACCGCTTGTTTGATAGGATGCTTCTATTTTAGCAACGTCCTCATCTTCAATGGCGCTTAAATGACTTTTTACATTAATATTTAATTCTTTTGCTCTTTCTAAAACCTCTTTACTATTTAAGTTCAACTTTTTCGCTAATTCATGAATTTTCATTTTACCCAATAGTATCACCTCCATTAATGATTTTTTCTATTTCCTTTGCAATATTACTATCTTTAATAGAAACTACAGATTTATTATCTTTTCCGATTGCTTTACTTATTTCTTCTGTTGTTCCAATTGTAAATAGTGGTATTTGATGTTTTTCTGTTATTTCTTGAAATTTTTTTTGTGTTCTATCACTGCAATCATTTGCCATTAAAACCATTTTTGCCTTCCTTTTTTCTAAACTTTCTATTACGGCTTCTGTTCCAAAAGCTAGCTTTCCAGCTTTCATACAGAGTCCTAAATAGCCATAAATTTTATTCTTTGTTACCAATCATGACACCTCTTAGTTTTTCGTAAATCTCATTTGATATTTGCATTTCAAAACTTTTCTCTAATCTCTTTGATTTAATTGCTTTTTCCAAACAATCTATACTATCACAAATATATGCTCCTCTTCCTTGCATCTTTCCTGTTTTGTCCACTTCAATTTCATTTTCTTTATTTTTTACAATTCGAATGAAATCTCTTTTGTCTTTTTTTATATTACAACCTATACAGGTTCTTTGTGGTACTTTTTTCAAAAATATCACATCCTATTCTTCTACAGTTTCCGCATTATTTGCTTGGCTTAATAATTCCCTAAATTGTGACTCACTTTTAATATCTATTTTCCAATTTGTTAGTTTGGCAGCTAATCTTGCATTTTGTCCAGATTTTCCAATTGCTAAAGATAATTGATTATCTGGTACCACCACTTGTGCAAATTTTTCATCTTCTTTTACATCTACTGCCATAACTTGTGCTGGTAAAAGTGCTGATGCAATAAAAATAGCTGGGTCTTCATTCCATTCAATTACATCGATTTTTTCACCATTTAATTCATTGATAATATTTTGAATTCTAATGCCCTTTTGTCCAACACAAGAACCAACTGGATCAATATTTTCATTTGGAGAATATACTGCTACTTTACTACGATATCCAGGATCTCTAGATACGCTTTTTATTTCAATCAAGCCTTCATAAATTTCTGGGATTTCAAATTCAAATAATTTTCTAACAAAATCGCTGTGCGCTCTTGAAACAATTACTTGAACATTTCCTTTTATTCCTTTTTCTACATCTAGCACATACCCTCTTAGCTTATCATTTACTTTATAGTGTTCTGTTGGGATTTGCTCTTTTAAAGGCATGATGCCCTCTAATCTTCCTAAGTCTAATACAACAGCTTGCCCATCTGCTTTCTGTACAATTCCAGAAACAATCTCCCCTTTTCTATCATTAAATTCTGAAAAAATAATGGTTCTTTCCGCTTCTCTTATTTTTTGTATAATCACTTGTTTTGCTGTTTGTGCAGCGATTCTGCCGAAATCCTTTGGGAAAATTTCAATTCCAATGGTATCTCCTATTCCTAAATTTTTATTTATTTTTTGTGCTTGTTCTACATTAATCTGTAATTGTGGATTTTCTACAGTTTCTACAATTTCTTTATTGGCATAAATATGTATGTCCCCTGTTGCAGAATCCATTGTAATATTGACATTTTCCTCATTATCAAAATTTCTCTTATAGGCTGTAGCTAATGCAGTTTCTATGGATTCTAATAAATAATTTTTGTCTATTTTTCTTTCCTTTTCTAATTCGTCTAATGCCTCAATTAATTCCTTATTATTAATTGCTTTCATTTTTATCTATCACTCCTTTTAATTTTTTCCTTTCTCCAGAAGAAGATACTTCTAGGAAGTATGCTTCCTTGATATAATCAGCTTGATCTAATAAATCAGAAATACTATTACTTACAATTTCACAATCATCAATAGATATTCCTTTAGGAGAATCAATATAAATTCGTAAATAATACTCTCCATTTTCCTTTACATATTCTATATCATATAATTCATAACCTAAATTTATAATATTACTTGTTAATAACTCTCTTATTCTTTGAATTAAATCTTCCAAAATAACACCCCTTAACATAACGGAAGAGTGGAATTGGTTTCCACTCTTCTAGTATCTTAATTTGCTGTAATTATTATACACGCTTTTTACACTTATTGCAAGCCTTTTTTCATATTTTCCTAATTTTTTTGTGCTCACATAAAATATTACCAATATTATATACATTTTTAATCTAAAACAATTAGTCCCAGTTATCTATATCAACTAGTTTTTCATCTGTTCCTATTCCTATTACACCTCAGAAAAAAAATAGAAAGAAGGATTAGTATGAAAGTAATGTTAGACACTAACATTCTTGTTTCAGCATTTGTATTTAAGAGTGATATGATGAATCAACTAATCTATAAGCTTTCTACAGAACACGAAATAGTAATTTGCTCCTATACAATTAAAGAACTAAAAGAATTAGTAGATACATAATTTAAAGTAACACAAAATGATTTAGATGAATTTTTAAAAGATTTTCCGTTTATTTTAGTTTATTCTCCAACCACAGTAGAAAATAAATTATTTGAAATAAGGGATAAAGATGATTATATTATTTTGCATACAGCTATTATTGAAGATGTTGATGTTTTTATAACAGGTGATAAAGATTTCAACGATATTGATATAGATAAACCTGAAATAATGAATGCAACTGAATTTTTAGAAAAATATTGCTAAATTATTTCCGCAAAATTCTGAAATTACTTAAAATAAGTAGTTTTAGAATTTTGTGGGAGTAATTTTGGGAGCAAACGCCGTAGTTATTTACAACTTTTTCTCTCTTAACGATTGATACAAATATCAATTAATTTATTAAAGTATACCATATTTATAGAAAAGCACGATAAAAAAGAAACCTCACTAGATAAAGTGAGGAAAAGAATTAATCTTTTTATGAGTATTACCTAAGGTCTAATATAAATGATAATGTGTCTCCGCCACTACCGTCATCAGTTATCTTTCCTTCAATATCAAATTTGAAAGCGATTTTGACAGCTTTTGAAACAACTGAATAGTCATAAGGAGAATTTTTTCTTTTATCCCAGTTATTAATATTAGATGTATAATTCCAACATCCTATATTGCTGTGGAAATCAATTCTGAGTATAGAAGAAGTAGGCTGGGCATCAGCAATCTCTCTGAATTTCGGAATTACAAATTCCTCAATCATTTTTATTGCTTCAAGCTCTAACCTCCGTTCTTCTTCAGCTTGTTTGTTTGTGACCTTATGTAATTTTTCTTTGAGTTCCGTTCTAATAGACATAACTCAACCTCCCTAAATCTTTTATTGTTGTTTTGCTCTATATATGTTAAACCAAAAAGCTAGAGGGAATCCCTCTCACTATTTAGTGGAAAAAGGGGGAAAAATAGGAAATCCCTATAATACTTTAAATTATATATCATTTCACATAAAATTTCAAGCAATATTCAATCATAAATTATCTAAATGTACTCGCTGACATATACATCTATATGTAGATATACTGGAACCACTATCATTTTACTTCTTTAAACTTTTT
>CALXQB010000033.1 GCA_944390445.1 uncultured Clostridia bacterium
TTGTAGTTGTTCTGTTAGTTCATGTATCTTTAAAGTATTAATATTTGTTTGTTCTGCAATAGCTTCTTTATAATTTTCTAGAGGATGTCCTGAAATATAAATACCTAACATTTCTCTTTCTAAAGATAATAAGTCCTTTTTAGACATTTCCGGTAAAATTGTATAAGTATATTTTATTTCATCTAAATTGCTTTCTCCTCCTACCATCTCAAACATACTTACTTGTCCTTTTAAACTATTTTTTTCTTTTGTAGTAATGGTATCTAAAATACTTTCAAAAGATGCTAACAATGTACTTCTTGTTTGGCCAAAGGTATCAAAACACCCCGCCTTAATTAAGCTTTCTATACATTTTCGATTAACTGTTTCTGATGCAATTCTTTCACAGAAATCAGAAAAATCCTTATACTCTCCTCTTTCTTCTCTTTCTTTTACAATAATATCGACTGCAGAAATTCCTACATTTTTGATGGTGCCTAAACCAAATCTTATTTTTCCTTCATCTACTGTAAACTTCGTTTGACTTTTATTGATGTCTGGCTTTAAAATTTCAATTTTCATTCTTTTGCATTCATCTATATATTCTGGTACTTTATCTAAATTGCCTAAAAAACTATTTAGTGTTGCTGCCATAAGTTCTTCTGGATAATAAGCCTTTAAATAAGCAGTTTGATAAGAAACAACAGAATAAGCTGCTGCATGAGATTTATTAAAAGCATATTTTGCAAATTCTGCCATCTCATCAAATATTTTATTAGCAGATTGTTCATCAATTCCATTTCTTACACAACCAGGAATAATAACATTTCCTTGTTCATCTACTTGACCATGAATAAAATATTCTCTTTCTTTTGCCATAACATCTAATTTTTTCTTTCCCATGGCACGTCTTACTAAATCTGCTCTTCCGGAGTGAATATCCACCTAATTGTCTTACAATTTGCATAACCTGTTCTTGGTATACCATACAACCATAAGTAACCTTTAAAATAGGTTCCAGTGCTGGATGTGTATATTCAATGTGCTCTGGATTTAACTTATTTTTTATATATCTTGGTATTTGATCCATTGGACCTGGTCGATAGAGAGATACCCCTGCAATAATGTCTTCCAAGCTATCTGGTTTTAGTTCTTTCATGAAATTTGTCATTCCTTGGCTTTCAAATTGGAAGATTCCAGAAGTATTTCCATCATGCCATAATTTGAATACTTTTGGATCATTCATTTCTTTGTCAAAAGTAACATCAATTCCTCTGTTTTGTTTAATTAATTTTAGGCTATCCGCAATTACAGTTAAGGTTCTTAATCCTAGGAAGTCCATTTTTAATAGTCCTAATTCTTCTAATATTGTCATTGTAAATTGTGTAGATATGTTATTATCTTTTACATATAAAGGAACATAAGTATCAACTGGGTCTTTCGTAATAACCACACCACAAGCATGTGTAGAAGCCTGTCTTGGCAATCCTTCTAGTCCCATTGCAATATCAATTAATTTTTTTACACCCTCATCATTTTCATATAATTCTCTCAATTCTCTATTTTGTTCTAATGCCTTTTGAATCGTAATATGTAAATCCATTGGAATCATTTTAGCTAATTTGTCTACTTCTGCATAAGGTACATCTAATACTCTTCCTACATCTCGAATTACCATTCTAGCAGACATAGTTCCAAATGTAATAATTTGCGCTACATGGTCATGCCCATATTTTCGTGCTACATAGTCAATAACTTCTTGTCTTCTTTCATAGCAAAAATCTATATCGAAATCTGGCATACTAATTCTTTCTGGGTTTAAAAATCTCTCAAAAAGTAAATCATATTTAATTGGGTCAATATTGGTAATACCAATTGCATATGCTGCAATTGATCCAGCTCCTGAGCCTCGCCCTGGTCCTACTGGAATTCCATTTTCTCTTGCATAATGAATAAAATCCCATACAATTAGAAAATAGTCTACATATCCCATTTTTTCAATAACAGATATTTCATAATCTAATCTTTCTTTTATTTCCTTTGAAGGATTTTCTCCATATCTTTCTTTTAATCCCTTTTCACATAATTCTTTAAAATATGCCAAATGTGTAGGATATTCTTTAGGAACATCATAATTTGGTAATTTTGTATTACCAAACTCAAATTCATAATTACATTTTTCTGCTATTTTTACCGTGTTTTCAATTGTTTCTGGAAGGTTCTTAAAGTATTCACTCATTTCTTCTGGTGATTTAATATAAAATTCATCTGTTTCAAAACGCATTCTATCTTCATCTTGAATCTTCTTTCCAGTTTGAATACAAAGCAATACTTCATGATTATAACTATCTTCCTTTTTTAGATAATGTGCATCATTAGTAGCAACCAATGGTATATTTAACTCTCTTCCGATTTCTACCAATTTTTGATTTGCCAATGTTTGTTCTTTTAGTCCATTAAATTGCAATTCTAAATAATAATCTTCTTGGAAAAGATTTTTAAACCATTTTGCTGTCTCTTTTGCTTTTTCTATATCATTTTTTAATATAGCTTGATTAATACTACCTGCTAAACATCCACTTAAACAAATAAGTCCCTCATGATATTTTTCTAAAACTTCTAAATCAATTCTTGGTTTATAGTAGAATCCTTCAATAAAGCCTATAGAAACTAATTTAATTAAATTTTGATATCCAACTTTATCTTTTGCAAGTAATATTAAGTGAGAATAATTTGTGTCTAAATTTGCTTCCTTGTCTTTCCTTCCCCTTGGTGCAACATAAACTTCACAACCAATAATTGGTTTTACATCATTTTTTTTGCATTCTTTAAAAAATTCCACAGCACCATACATAACTCCATGGTCTGTAAGTGCAATGGCGTCCATACCTAATTCTTTTGCTCTTTTTGGTAAGTCTTTAATTCGGTTCGCTCCATCTAATAAACTATATTCACTATGGACATGTAAGTGTACAAATCCTCCCACGATTTTTTCTCCTTTTTCTTTTTTCGATTTTATTATATTGAATTTTATCAAAAAATGCAAGAATAAATTTTCGTTTTATGATACTCATGAGTTCTCCAAAAAAATAGCAGGTGATTAAAATCACCCTACCATTTTCTTAAATTCCTTACATTTTCTATTTTGTATTTTTCTTTTTTGGGACGGTCAAGACCGTCCCCTACATTTAGCAATTTCTTCGAAAAACGGGCGATTAAAATCGCCCCTACATGCGCTAATTATTCACTATTCATTTTTCATTATTCATTAATTTTATTTACAACATTATTAATTTTTTAATGAATAGTGAATAATTAATGATGAATAATTTTCAGGCTGGTATTGCTTCGCAGCATCGGGTCGCCGAGGGCGGCGACACCCTACACTAATTATTCATTTTTCACTATTCATTCTTCATTATTCATTAAAAAATATATAAACTATCTGGTACTTCGCACCACTTCCCTTACATAAGGGAGGCAAGATCGTAATCTTTAATTTCGGCTCTATCCTTGGTTCCCTTAAATAAGGGAGCTGTCGCATTTATGCGACTGAGGGTTCTTTTCAATACCCTTACATCTCAAATATTACTCTTTTTCATTAAGAACAAAAAAACTACCTATCTCGAGTATAATAATTATACTCGAGATAAGTTTTAATCTTTTAAAATTAATAGTTTTCTGCTTGTACTTCGAAGTATGCTTTTGGATGTTTACATGTTGGGCATATTTCTGGAGCTTCTGTCCCTACATGGATATGTCCACAGTTTCTACATTTCCAAACAACAACACCGTCTTTTTTAAATACTTTGCCTTCTTCTAAGTTTTTAATTAATGCTCTATATCTTTCTTCATGATGTTTTTCTACTTCTCCTATCATTTTAAAAGTAGCAGCAATTTCTTTAAATCCTTCTTCTTCCGCTTCTTTTGCAAATTTAGCATACATATCTACCCATTCATAATTTTCTCCAGCTGCTGCATCATTTAAATTTGCTAGTGTATCTCCTATTCCATTTAAATATTTATAATGCAATTTTGCATGTTCTTTTTCATTATCTGCTGTTTCTAAAAATATTCCTGCTATTTGTTCATATCCTTCTTTTTTTGCTACGCTTGCGTAATAAGTGTATTTATTCCTTGCTTGTGACTCTCCTGAAAATGCTTCCATTAAATTTTTTTCTGTTTTTGAACCTTTTAATTCCATATTCTACCTCCTATTTTTTATTGTCTTCATCATAAAACAAACTTTTATAAAAGTCAATAGGATTCCTTCTAATTTTGTCACTCTTTTTCTTTTGTTTTCATATGGTATATAAATTCGTATTTAGGAGGTAACAATGGGACTAACTAAGAATTCAACAGGAACAAAAATTCTAAATGAAACGATGGAATCTTTAAAAGAGAAGTGTAACTATACCATTAGTTTAGCACGGGAACCCGAATGTAGGAAAAAGCACTGTTTTTAATCATTTAACTGGTATGCATCAACATACAGGAAATTGGCCTGGTAAAACAGTAAGTAATGCCATGGGGATTTGTCATCATCATTCCAATTCTTTTTTAGTTGTTGACTTGCCTGGCACTTATTCTCTAATGTCTAATTCTACAGAAGAAGAAATTGCAAGGAATTATATTTGTTTTGGGAAAAGTGATTGTACAATTGTTGTTGTAGATGCTACCTGTCTGGAAAGAAATTTAAATTTGGTTTATCAGATTATGGAAATTACAAACCGTATTGTAGTTTGCGTTAATTTATTAGATGAAGCAAAGAAAAAAGGAATTCATGTTGATTTAGCCTTGCTTGAGGAAAAATTAGGTGTCCCTGTTGTAGGAACCATTGCTAGGAAGAAAAAAACACTTAAAAAGCTTATGGATACTGTATATGATGTATGTACCAAAAAGTCTCCTAATTTTTCAAAAACGATTTTCTATCCCTCAATCATTGAAGAAAGTATTACTCTTTTGCAATCCAATATTCCTAATACCAGATTAAATAAAAGGTGGATTAGTTTAAAACTATTAGAAGGCAATGAAACAATTATAAAAGAAATTGAAAAAAATGAGAAAAAAAGTTTACATACAAAATCCATTCAACAAAAGATAAAAGAGGTTAAAGAGTTATTGAATGAACACAAAATTGAAAATGCTAATTTTAAAGATATCATTGTTACCAGTATCGTCTCACAGGCAGAGACTATTTGTAATGATGTGATTCAAGTACAAAATACTCCTTATCGCAATTTTGATAGGAAAGTTGATAAAATTCTCACCTCTAAAATTTTTGGTTTTCCTATTATGTTATTATTGCTTGGCATTATTTTTTGGCTTACGATTATAGGTGCTAATTATCCTTCAGAAATTTTATCTACTTTTTTTGGGTGGATAGAAGATAAACTCTTACTATTCTTTACTACTATAAATGCTCCCCAATGGCTTACCAATATTTTGGTTTTAGGTATGTACAAAACTTTGGCTTGGGTAGTGGCAGTTATGCTTCCTCCTATGGCAATTTTCTTTCCTTTGTTTACCATACTAGAGGATTTAGGCTATTTACCACGTATTGCTTTTAATTTAGACCATTTCTTTAAAAAAGCATGCACAACAGGAAAACAGGCACTAACCATGTGCCTGGGAGTGACAATATGGTGTATTGATAAATGAAATATTGCAAACCAATTAACATATATTTTGGAATAAAAGCTCGAACAGCCTTCTGCTGCCGGATTACTCCTTGAACCTTGAGAGTTTTATGAAAAAATATATGTTAATTGGTTTGCAATTCAAAAAATATTTATAAAAGATTACTTTTTCTCTTTTTTACTATACCCTACCCCATATTTATCTAACAAATCCATAGTAATTTTTCCTTGTTTTAATGCTTCTTCTACTGTTAGAATATCTCCATTTTTAAAATATACCTGTACGATTTCTGTTTTGTGGCTTGAATAATAATATTCATAGTTTTCATCCTCATAAAACTTGTATTCTCCTCCACCTAGATATTCTTGGTATCTTTCTGGAGTAAATACTGTTGGGTCTACAATTTTTGGTTCATCAGTCTCTTCCTTTTTTTCTAAAATGTCAGAATTGTCTACTTTTAGTGCAAAATATGGAGAATCACTTTCTGCTTCCTTCATAAAAATAACAAATGTATCTCGAAACCAAAAGTATCGATTTCCTGCTGAAATATATTGTGTTGTCATTGTTGCATGGCTTGATAAATTACAACCTGATTCATTTAATGAAAAATTTACATTTTGTATTGCATTTGCAATATACATTCCATCTGTATTTTTAATCGTTTTTCCCACTAATTCTTTATAATTTATTATACCATTTACTCTTACATAAGGAACTAATAACTCATCTTCTTCTCCAAAGTTTGTATCTCCTGTATATTCTTGTGTTTTTCTTTCTATTTCCTCATAATATTCGTCAAAGGATTTCTTGTCATCTGTTCTATATAAAATAATTTCATCTCCTTCTTTTGTTTTTAAACGCACTGCAAAATCATTGTTAACCGCTTCATTACTAGTTCGATTGTAAAATAACACATCAACATTTTCATTTAATTTTTCTAGGCTTCCATTATTAATTCCAAAATATTTTATATATTCCGTTCCATCTTTTCCAAAAGTATAATTATAATCATCATTAAAATTATCAAATGGATATATAAAGTTTAAATTTTTATTTAATGAAGCTTCTATATGATATCCATTTGTTTCTGTCCTGCTTACCTTTATCTCATAATCCTCTTGTGATAGCATATCTTTAGAAAAACTGCTTTCATTTAGTTCATCTGCCATTACTACGTCTTCTTCCAATTCTATTTTTTGTCCTAATTGTTCTGTTAACTCCTTCCATGCTAAGTCAAATGTTCCAATCCATAAATGATTAATTGTGTTTTCATCTAATGTACTCTCATAGGTAGGCTCGAATGCTACATTATGATTTTTTTGATATATATCATAGATAACAAAACCTGCATATACTACACCAGATAGTACAACAGCAACACAAAGTATAATCATTACCACTTTTGCTATTTTGTTCATTTCATCAAATCCTTTCTTTAATAAAATTTTTCTTAATTCTTTTTTTCCTCTATGAACTAAACTTTTTACATTTGCAACTGTTTTTCCTAATATGTCTGCTGCTTCTTTATAGGACAATTCTTCTATTTTTACTAAATAAACGGCATTTTTATATTTTTCTTCTAGTTTTTCAATAGATTCCATAAGTATTTCTTTATTTTCTTCTTTTACAACAATATCGCTTACATCTTGTTCTACTTGTTCCATTTCTTTTGAAAAATATTTCTCATTTAGGGCTAATCTCCTATTTTCTCCATTAATATAGTTTAATGCCCTGCTTTTGGCTATTAAATAGATGTAATATTTAAAGCGACATCCTTCTCTTATTTTGTTTTGTAGTAGATAAATAAATACTTCCTGGGTAATGTCTTCTGCTTTTTGATAATCTTTCATCATATTAAAAATAAAAAATTGAATTTTATTTTTATATTTATGGTATAAAATTTCGAATGCTTCTTTGTCTCCATTTAAATATCTATTATATAATTCCATATCTAAATCTTGTTCCATTATTTTCCCTTCTCTCAATTATATATACTTGTAACGAGAAAAAAAGTTTCAATTCAAAAAAAATTTCTTTAATTATCAAACAGAGGGACAGCAAGGTCATTAACTTAAGCGAAATATAATATTTTCTTTGTTTTCATATCAGCTATATATGCCTATATTTTAGAGCAAAAGCGTAAGCAGCCTACCGCTTACGGATTACTCCTTGAACCTTGAGAGTTTTGCGGATAAAATATAGGTATTCTATGGCTGATTTTTCTATTTCTTTAAGTTAATGACCTTGCCGTCCCTCTGTTTGACTAGTCACTTGTTATACATTTTTTAATCTTTTTAGTCTTAAAGTATTTAAAATAACTGTTAAACTACTAATTACCATTGCAAAACTTGCTATCATAGGATTAATAACAATTCCTAATGGTTGAAATAGTCCCATGGCAATTGGTATCATTAATACATTGTAGAAAAAAGCCCAAAATAAATTTTGCTTTATAATTCTAATAGTTTTCTTACTAATATGAATTAATTTTAATATACTATCTAAATTGTTTCGGGTTAGAATGACATCTGATGAGTCCATAGCAATATCTGTTCCGCTTTTTACACTTACTCCTATATCTGCTGTTGCTAATGCTGGGCTATCATTTATGCCATCCCCACACATCATAACCATCTTGTTATCTTCTTTTAACTTTTTTATCACTTCTGTCTTCTCAGCTGGTAATACATTTGAGATTACTTTGGTAATTCCAATATCTTTGGCAATTTTATCTGCTGTTTCTTTATTGTCTCCTGTTAACATAATCGTATCAATTTTGTTTTTATTTAATTGTGTCATAACATCTTTTGCGTTTTCCCTTATAATATCATTTACTCCAATTAATGCAATAATTTTGTTTTCTTGTACCACATATACAATGCTGTTCCCTTTTTTGGCTAAATTTTCTTCCTCTTTTTTATATGGATTTTCGATCTGAAAACTATCTAATATTTTGGCATTTCCCAGTATCATTTTTTGATGATTTACTTTCCCTATAATCCCATATCCTGTTACATTTCCAAATTCTTTTACCTCTAATATTTCTAAATTATTCTCTTCTAGATAATCGGTAAAAGCTTTTCCAATTGGGTGAGTAGATTTGCTTTCAATACTGCCAATTAATTGTAGCAATTCTTTATCCTGCATATTGCTATAATTTTTTACTTCTGAAATTTTTAATTTACCATATGTTAATGTTCCTGTTTTATCAAAAACAATCGTATTTACTTTTTGTGCATTTTCAAGCACTTCACTCTTTTTCACTAAAATGCCATTACTTGCACATAAACCTTCAGACACCACAATAGCAAGAGGTGTAGCAAGGCCTAAACTACAAGGGCAAGCAACAACCAATATTGTTACAAATACAGTTAAACTACTTGCAAAATCATATCCTAGTATCAGGTAAGCAAGGAATGTTAAAACAGCAATAGCGATTACAGCTGGAACAAAATAGCCAGAAACTTTATCTGCAACTTTCGCAATAGGAGCTTTTGTATTACTTGCTTCCACTACTAATTTTACAATTTCTGATATTGTAGATTCTTTTCCAATTTTTTCTGCTTTGTATTCTACATAACCATCATAATTAATACTTCCTGCAATTACTTTTTCTCCAACTTCTTTACTTACTGGTTTGCTCTCTCCTGTAATAAAAGATTCATCAAAATGTGCTTTACCTGCTACAATTTCCCCATCAACAGAAATTCTTTCCCCAGGTTTTGTAACGACAATATCACCTTTTTTTACTTCGTCAATGGTTACTACTTTTTCTTTTCCCTCTATTTTTATAGTAGCTCTATCAGGGGTTATTTTCACTAGTTGTTGAATTGCTTCTTTTGTTCTATCTTTACTTACTCCGTCTAAATATCTACCTAATTTTACAAAATAGATAACCATGGCTGCAGATTCAAAGTATAAATGATGAATAGCAGCATGATCTCCATTGATTACTAATACCATACTGTAGATACTATATAGAAAGCTACTTAATACTCCAATTCCTACAAGAGTATCCATGTTTGGCGATCCATGAATCAAATTTTTATATCCATTTTTTAACACGTCAAGCCCATATATCATAAATAAAATAGCAAAGAAAAATAAACACAATGTATAACCAATTGGGTTTGTATTTGCATCTATCCATGGAAGACTTGGTAAATGAACCATGTGCCCCATTGCAATATACATAAAGATAATAGCAAGTATTGTAAAAAATATGAATTTTCTCTTTTCTTTTTTATTTTTTCCTTCAATTTTTATTTCCTTGAATTCTCCTAAGCTTCTAAATCCTGCCTTTTTTACAAATTCATTTAAGTTCTCAATATTTAGAACTTTTTCGTCATATTCAATACTTGCATTTGCCATTACTAAATTTACTTGAGCTTGCTTTATTCCATTTTGTTTATTTAAATATTTTTCTAAACCATTTGAGCAAGCACTGCATGTCATTCCCTCAATTGATAACACAATTTTCTTCATTCTTAACCTTCTTTCACTATGTCAAACCCAATATCTGTTATTGTTTCTTCCATAGATTCTTTTGTTACAGTTTCTTTCGCTAGCACTTTTACGATTCCTGTTTGGAAATCTGCTTCTACTTTTTGAACTCCTTCTATTTCTCCTAAAGCATTTTTTACTCTATTTTCACAACCCCCACAAACCATTCCTTTTACATGTAGTATTGTTTCTTTCATTTTGAATTACCTCCCTTTCCAAATTATTCCTTTCTATTATATATCGATTTAAAATAATCGTAAAGATATTTTTCCCATAAAATGTATTATTTATTTTTGACCCTTAAAGCTCTTAAAGCATTTAAAATTGCTATCACAGAAACTCCTACATCTGCAAATACTGCTTGCCACATTGTAGATATTCCAAGAGCTGCCAAGATAAGAACAAATACTTTAACACCAATGGCAAAAATGATATTTTCTTTTACGATTCTCATTGTTTTTTTAGATAATTTTATTGCTTTTACAATTTTAGAAGGTTCATCTGTCATAATTACAATATCTGCTGCTTCAATGGCACTGTCTGCGCCTAGTCCACCCATTGCCATTCCAATGTCAGCTAATGCTAAAACAGGAGCATCATTAATGCCATCTCCAACAAATGCTAATTTTCCTTTTTCAGATTTTGTTTTAAGCAAGTCTTCAACCTTTTTTACTTTTCCATCTGGCAATAATTCCGTATAGACCATATCTATTCCAATTTCTTTTGCTACGCTTTCTCCTACTTCTTTTTTATCTCCAGTTAACATTACCGTTTGTTTTATATGATTTTTCTTTAGTTCTTGTATTGTACTTTTTGCATCTTCTTTTATCGTGTCTGAAATTAAGATATATCCTGCATATTTCCCTTTTATCGCAATATATAGAATTGTTCCTACTTCATTACATTTTTCAAATTGAATTCCTTTTTCTTTCATTAATTTTTCATTACCAACCAAAACATCTTGTTCTTCAATTCTCGCAGCAACTCCTAAGCCAGCTAATTCCTCGTAATTTGCAATTTGTTTTTCATCGATTTCCTTTTTATACGCTTGTTTTATAGATTTTGATATTGGATGATTTGAATAATTTTCTGCATAAGCAGCTATTTTCAATAACTCTTCTTCTGAGATTCCTATTGCATTTACTTTTTGCACTTCAAAAACGCCTTTTGTTAATGTTCCTGTTTTATCAAAAACGGTTATTTCTGTATTTGATAAAGCTTCCAAATAGTTGCTTCCTTTTATTAGTACTCCCATCTTAGATGCTCCCCCAATTCCACCAAAAAAGCTTAGTGGAATCGATATAACTAATGCACATGGGCATGATACAACTAAGAATGATAAAGCTCTGTAAATCCAATCTGAAAAAGTGGCATTATCCATAACAATTGGTGGAATTATGGCAAGTAATAAAGCGATTATCACAACAATTGGTGTATAATATCTTGCAAATTTCGTAATAAAATTCTCTGATTTCGATTTTTTACTACTAGCATTCTCTACCAAATCCAGTATTTTACTTACTGTAGACTCTCCATATTCTTTTTTTACTTCTATTTTAATGACACCATTTAAATTAATGCATCCGCTTAGGATGTCATCCCCTTCCCTAACTTCTCTTGGCATAGATTCTCCTGTTAGTGCTTTTGTATCTAATGCAGTTTTTCCTTCTACAATATTCCCATCTAGTGGAACTTTTTCACCAGGTTTTACAATAATTACTTCTCCTATTTTTACTTCATCTGGATTTACCTTTTCTATTTTTTCATTTCTATAAACATTTGCAAAATCTGGTCTAATATCCATTAAACTACTAATGGATTTTCTGGATTTATCTACTGCATAACTTTGGAATAGTTCTCCTACTTGATAAAATAGCATTACTGCTACTGCCTCTGGAAATTCTCCAATTCCAAAAGCTCCTAAAGTTGCAATCGTCATTAAAAAATTTTCATCAAACACTTTACCTCTAACTATATTTCTGATTGCCTTTTTTACAATTTCAAATCCAACAATTATATAACTGGCAATAAATATAGCATTATTGATCCATTCGTTTTCAAACTTTACGATCATAGCAAATAGAAACAATATTAGTGCTAAGATAATCTTTATCCTTTTCTTTTTCATGGTATCATTACCCCCTTAAAGCATTTCGATCTCTACATCTGGTTCTTCTCTTTTGATTACTTTTATCACTTTTTTTATGATCTCTTCTTCCCTATTTTCATCATATTCTAGTTCCATTCTTTCTGCCATAAAACTAATTGTTGCCATACTTACACCTTCTATTTTTTGAATTGTTCTTTCTAGCTCTGCTGCGCAATTTGCACAATCTAAACCTTTTATTTTACATTTACATTTCATTTTTTCTTCCTCCTATCACTTTTAGTAATTTCTTTGAAGCACACGGGCGATTAAAATCTTACCTAACATTTTCATAAATTACTTTACTGTATCCCATTATTTATTTTCTTCTCTTTCCTTATGTTGTATATGTTCAATTGCAATTTCAAAAACTTGTTTTACATGTTCATCATCTAATGTATAATAAACTTCTTTTCCTTCTTTTCTGTATTTTACAATTCCACTTTGTTTTAAAGTGGCCAATTGATGCGAAATAGATGATTTTGTCATTCCTAAAACATTTGCTATATCACATACACACATTTCATTTTGATCTAAGGCAAATAGTATTTTGGTTCTTGTTGGATCACCTATCATTTTAAAAAATTCCGCTAACTTATGAAATAATTCTTTTTCAGGCATTTTATTTAAAGTATTTTTTACTACATCTTCATGAATAATATTGCAATCACACATATATTCATTAATTGACATTCTATCTTCCTCCTTTCAAAAACAATTGAGTATTTATTCAACTTTATTATATTATAGTTGAACGAATACTCAATTGTCAATAATATTTTTAAATTTTTATTTATTTTTTCACTGTCAGTGGAAACAGAGAATTCTCTTTTATTTTCTCAAATCATATTTTATGATTTGATTCCCCAAAAGTATCATTTTTAAGTTTGCTTGAACTCTATTTTCTTTTTTCGTTTCTACCATTATTCTGTCTAATAATCCTTCTATATAATATTCTAAATTATCTTTTGTTATATTTAATTCTTTTAAAATAGTTTCCTTTAAAATTTTGCTATCTACCTCCTTTGTTTCTAGCTTTATTTTTTCATATGCTAACTCTTTTAATTCTTCTTTTAAAATAACAATTTGTTTTTCAATGGAAATGTTTTTTCGTTCAAATTCTTCTTTAGTAAGAAAGCTATCTAATACCAAATCTAATAATTTTTCTTTTTTCCCTTCTAATACTTTTAAGTCTGTTTTTATTTTTTCCTCTTTTTTGACAGATTCATTTTGCTTAGAAAATTCTCGGTAAAATGATGTTAATTCTTCACAAATTTCTTCTTTATTCACTTTACATTTTTTTAAAGTTATCCATAAAATATCATATAAATCTTGTTCTTTAAAACATGCAGGGAAACAGTCTTTTTTTCCTTTTTGATGATAATTTCTACAACACCAATAAATTTCATCTTTTTTATTTTTATAGTGTTTTATTTTTCGCACAAATGTACATTGATGTTTTTTGCAAAATATCTTACCAGATAATAAATATTTCGTTTGATGTTTTCTGTACATTTTCGCATTTTTACTTCTACTTAACAATTTTTCATTTGCTTTTTGCCATAATTCTTCTGAAACAATTGGTGGTATTTTTTCATGGTCTTTATAAATTGTCCATTCATCTTGATGATAAAAATTTCTCTTTTTAGTCCTATAATCTATAACAGTAGAGAGGCCTCCTGTATAGTAGCCTTTATATTTTGGATTTTGAATGATTCTTTTTAATGTATTTTGATGCATTTCTTTTCCGTTATGGTTATAGAATCCCTGGTTTGCTAGTTCAATAGATAATCTCTTTAGTCCTATCTTACTATTGGCATATGTATTAAAAATAGCCTTAATCATAGGAGCTTCTGTTTCATCTATTACAAGTTTTCCTTTCTCTTTTTTATATCCCCAAATATTATCTGTTCCTAAAACTGTTCCTTTTTCTATTGCTCTTTTAAAACCAAACTTTGTCCTTTCTGATATTTTACGAACTTCGTCTTGTGCCATGCTAGACATAATGGTTAGCCTTAATTCTCCATCATTAGATGCTGTTATGATATTATCTGATAAAAAATAGACACAAACATCATATTCTAGTAACTTTCTAGTATAAAATAAACTATCGATGGTGTCACGAGAAAATCTAGATACCTCTTTTGTAACCAATAAATCAAACTTTTTTTGCTTACTATCTTCTATCATTTTCATAAAGTTATCACGTTTTAAAGAGGAAGTTCCCGTTATTCCCTCATCTATGTAAGCACAAATAAAGGTCCAATTCTTATTCTTTCTAATATAATCTTCAAAAAAAGCTATTTGATTGTCTAATGAGTTCATCTGTTCTTCTTTTTCAGTAGATACTCTTGCATAATATGAAACTTTTAATGGCAAGTCGTAAATCGTCTTTCCTGTTAAAAAAGCTTGTTTCATTTCATATAATGTCAAAAAATCCCTCCTTTACTTCATTCTTCTAATAAAAATTTATCAATTTTTTGTGCAGTTTTTTCATACATGTCTTTTGGGATAATTCCTTTTTGATAAAGTATTTTATTTATTACAAATTCTATTTTTAGTTTCATATATTTTTCTTCCATAGCACACTCCTCTTTTCATATCTATTAAAAGAATAGTTGTACTATTACATTCTTCTATCCCATATTGTTACTACCATATGCATGGGATTTGGTTGTAATGCTGCTGGAGTTGTTGGGTGCAGAATTATTGACTCTCCCAGAGAAAAATTGATTGCGATTTTAACCAATGTCTTCGTTCCATGTAATGGTAGATTCCCTTTTCTTATTACCATTGCCGCTATCTTTTTTGCAAGTAATTTCGGAGAAGCTTCCTCTCTTATTTCTACATTGATTGTATTATTTGTGATTTTAATAGGTATTTTTATGACATTACTAATCTCTAAAATTCTTTCCAAAACAATTTTGAAAGGTTTTCCTTCTACTTTTATTTTAGAACTTCCACCTTATAGGAAACCACAATTTGGAAAGATTTTGATTCGCTCTATTTTTGATAGAACTTTATTTGTATTAGGTAGGGCCATTAGCATTGCAACACCTGCTGGCATTATTATTTGGTTATTTAGTAATATCTACATTTATGACATGAGTTTGCTCTCCTATATTGCTAATTTTCTAAATCCATTTGCCGAATTCATGGGATTAGATGGCTATATTCTTACTGCTTTTATTTTAGGAATTCCTGCAAATGAAATCGTCTTACCAATTATTTTAATGAGTTACATGGC
>CALXQB010000034.1 GCA_944390445.1 uncultured Clostridia bacterium
CAGTAGCTCAGCTGGATAGAGCAACGGACTTCTAATCCGTGGGTCGGGGGTTCGAATCCCTCCTGGATCACCAAAACCTGATACTAAGATTTGTATCAGGTTTTAAATTTTAAGTTATTAGAAATTAAAGTTATATTCTAAAAAAATCTCCATACATTGTACTGGAGGTTTTTTATGTTAAAAATTATTTTCGTGATTATTGGGACCATAATTGGAGCGGGATTTGCATCGGGACAGGAAATCATTTTATTTTTTCAACGTTTTGGATGGATTGGATTTTTTGGTTTATTATTTTCAAATTTCATAACTGCCTGTGTTATTTACCAGGTATTAAACATTGTTTGGGAAAAAGAGATATATTCCTATAAGGATTTTTTAGAACAAATAATAGGTAAAAAAAAGAAAACGGTACTTTGCATCAATAGTATTGTAAACAGCTTTTTAATGATAAGTTTTTATATTATGATAGCAGGGTTTGGAGCTTATTTTTTTCAAGAATTTAAAATTCCTTCCTACATTGGAGCACTCATTGGTGGGGGCATTTGCCTTTTTATTTTTTACGGAAATGTAAAAGGGATTGTAAAGGTAAATCAGATATTAATTCCATTTCTTATTTTCCTCATTTGCATGCTAGGCTATGTGAATTTATCAAATATAGAATGGAACCTTGCAACAAGTACAAGTCACCTAAAAGGAATCATAAATAGTATATCTTATGCGAGCTATAATAGTATTTTACTAATTCCTATTTTAGTTAGCATGAAAGAATTTATAAAAGAAAAGAAGCAAATAAAAGTAATTGCTCTTTTTTGTTTTCTCATTTTTACTTCATTAGCAATGATACTATTTTTCTTGCTAAATAGTTTTTCAGTAGATTCTACTATGGTAGAAATCCCTATTTTATATATAGCAAGTCAAAAGGGTAAACTATTCCAGTATTTATATGGAGGTGTTATTCTAGCAGCAATTCTTACTTCTGCCATTTCAGCTGGATATGGTTTGTTAAATAACATTACTAAAAGCAGAAAAGCATATGTTGTCTATAATGGTCTTTTATGTGTAACAGGAATTCTTATTTCACAATTTGGATTTTCTAATCTGGTAGAAATTTTATATCCCGTGTTTGGATATTTAGGATTATTACAAATAATCTTTGTATTTAGAAAAAACTATTGCCAAAAATAAATAGAATGTATATAATGGAAAAAATAATGAAACAAAAGGTGAATGAATGGAATTTTATAAGTTTAAAGGGAAAACAACACAAGAACCAAATAAAACAAGTATGTTACCTCATCGTAAAAAAAGAATCATTCAAATAATTGTAATAAGTGTTCTCTTGATTGCACTTATTGTAGTGGCAATTATTTATGCACAAAATGAAACATTTAGAAAATGGATGGATGTAAATATTTTTAGGAAAGAAATTACAAATGAGGATATTCCTGTTATTAAAATTGATTCGGAAAACAATCCTTATATTTATGCTTATGATAACTATATTGTTACTCTACAAAAGAATGAATTAAAAGGTTACAACCAATATGGTAGACAAGAATTTGCTTTAGATATTTCTGTTTCTAGACCTATTTTTGATTCCCAAAATCGTTTTCTAGCTGTGGCAGAATATTATGGAAAAAGAATATATTTGATATCTGGTAAAGAAACCATTTGGGAAAAGGAAGTAGAAGGGGAAATTTCCAGAGTGAATGTCAACAAAAATGGATATGTTTCTATTGCCATTACACAAACAATTAATAAAACAGTAATTATAACTTATAGCCCAGAAGGAAAAGAACTATTTTCCACCTATCTAGCAACAACACATGGCGTAGACATGGAAATTTCAGAAGACAATAAATATCTAGCAATAGCTGAAATTAATTCTTCTGGAACATTAATCCAATCAAGCATAAAAATTATTGGAATTGAAGAGGTACAGGGAAATGCGGATAATGCAATTGTTTATGCTTATAGTGCTGACTCTGATGAACTGATTACATCGATTAAATATCAAAACAAAGATACTTTATTATGTATGTATGATACAGGAATAATAAAAATTTCAGGAAATAAATGCGAAAATTATAGAGAATTTCAAGATGATACTTTGTTTGCAGATGTTAATTTAGAAGGAAATATTGTAGAAGTTACCAAAAAAAGTACAGGACTATTTAGTGCACAGGGAGAGGTAAAAATTATTAATACAGATACACAAACGGAAACTGTTTATATGGTAGAAAATATACCAAATAGTTTAAAGACCTATGGAGATGTGATTGCAATTAATATCGGAACAGAAGTCCATTTTATTCATACAAATGGCTGGCTTATAAAAAAATATAATTCCTCACAAGAAATAAGAGATATTGTGTTGAGTAAAAACATTGCTGGTATTATATATAAAGACAGAATAGAAATTGTAAATTTGTAATGGAGGAAATAAGAATGTTTTGGATAGTAGATATTATTATAGTTCTAATTATAGGACTTTGCACATATATTGGATATAGAAAAGGATTAATTGGAGTTGCTTTTAAAATTACTTCATTCTTAATAGCTTTGATTATTACAGGAATTTTGTTTTATCCGATATCTCAATTTGTGATTCAAAATACACAAATTGATGAGACAATACAGAAGAGCATTCAAGATAATTTTATAAGCAAAACAGAACAAGAGGGGCAAGAAGATACTCAAAATCCTTCCAAAATCATAACAGACTACATTGAAGAAGAAGCAAATGAAGGAATCAATGTGGTTGCATTAAGTTTATCACAAACGATTGTAAGAATCGGAGTTGCTATTGTTTTATTTGTTGTAGTAAGAATTATACTTATTTTCTTTAAAAAATTTGCTGAAATAATCGGAGAACTTCCTATAGTAAAGCAATTTAATAAATCTGGTGGAATCATTTATGGAGCGTTGAAAGGACTTTTTATTGTTTATTTTATTTTAGCAATTCTTTCCTTAATTGCACCTATGATTAGTGGAACTGCATTTTTTGAACAGATCAAACAATCTTATATAGGAAGTTTCATGTACAATTACAATATTTTGTTAATGCTAATCTTCTAAGAAAGTATTGACAAGAGAAAGAAAATTTGCTATTATAGTAATGTTTTAAAACACGAATGCGGGAATAGCTCAGTTGATAGAGCGCTGCCTTGCCAAGGCAGAGGTCGCGAGTTTGAGCCTCGTTTCCCGCTCCAATTTTCTTTAAAAATGAATCACAATAAAAGAAAATTGGCATATAATATGATATATGGCGCTATAGCCAAGTGGTAAGGCACGAGTCTGCAAAACTCTGATCCCCGGTTCAAATCCGGGTGGCGCCTCCAAATGTGCGACTGCAAACAGTCGCAATGAAAAATGAATAGTGAATAATGAAGAATGAATAATAATAAATTTATAGAGAAGCACATTTGGAATTATTCACTATTAATTATTAATTATTTATTATTCACTAAAATTTTATTATTCTATAAAATATTTTATTCTAAAGGAATTTCCAATGAAAGAAAATCAATTATTAGAACAATCGCTGAATTTTGCGTCCAATATTCTTAAACTCCAAAAATATTTATTAAAAGAAAAAAAGGAAACTATCATATTTTTCTGAATAAAAATTTTATTTTTGAAAATTTAAATAAATTGGATAATTTTACCATTGTCATTTATATGACAAAAATGTACAATACATATTGGTGGTAAAAATGAAGGCAGAAACTAGGATTGAAAAACTAAGAAAGAAATTAAATCTTTGCATTGAGAAAGAGGGAATTAATTCAAAGAAAGTAAGAAGGCTCAGTGTTCAAATTGATTATTGGGTAAATCAGTTTGAAAAACAAAAATGCCCAATATTCAAAAACTATGAAAAAAATACAAAAATGTATGAGAATTACCAAAAATCCTACCAAGCATTAGAAGAACTTACTAAACAAAAAAAGGATTTTCCTACCATAGAGGAATGGAATTATTTTGCAAAGGAACATCATTATCTTAACCATATTTCTATGCAGTATATTTCTGGCCTTGATTGGCACAGATTAAGAGGAATGGTTTTAGTAGAAAAAAGAAAGACTAACCACAAAGGTTAGTCGGTACCATTTAAAGTGAAGATAAAGTGTTTTCGATAACTTCAGAAAATGGTAAGACTTCTTCATTAGAAGAGTGTACAAAAAATAAAGGAGAACCGGTAGTATCTTCTTGAAAAACGGAAATAGTAACAGTACCGATTTCCTTTCCTTCGCATAACCTATTCATCTAATACCCCCCTCTTTTGTAGATGAAAAAATTATACCACTAGAAAAATGAAAAAAATGTCGAAATTTGAAAGACGTCTATAAATTTTTTTAGAATTGATTTATTCACTTTGTATATTAGTATAATGTGGATTTTTTCCTTTTATTTCTTATAATTACAATAATGACAATAGCAAAAATTACAATAACTGAAAGGACTAAAACAATAATCATTTTATAATCTAAGGTAAAAGGTGTTTTATGTTCTTTGTAATAATCGATCTTTTCTAAGTCTTCATTTACAGCATTTCTAGTATGATTTGAAATTGCCTTTGAATCTAAATTATAAGTTAAACTTAGACGATAAACTAAATTTTTATCATAAGTCTTCACACTATCATCTGTATAAGAAAAAGGTGTAATATCATCTATTGAAAGGATATCTTCTTTTCCATTTTCTCTTTCTATAACAACTTTTGGAATATTGCCTAACCAGTAAATAGAAGCTGTATTATTTACAATATCTAATTCCACGGGAATTTTATAATAGGATGTATTAGAAACGGTCATGGTTTCATACTTTTGATCCATTTTTTTGTATTCATCTAATAATAGATTTTCTACATTTATAATAGACTTTCCCATTTTATTTGCAAATTCTCCGAAATGCTTTTTTATATTCCCATGAAGAAGATTTATAACTTTCTACACGATCAATTGTAGATGTTTCTATTAATAAGAAAACTTGCATATCTTTAGATATGGATTCAAATGTAATATCAGAATAATAAATAACAAGACTATAGGCAGAGACTTTATTAAAAGAAAATAAAAGAACAATAGTAATTACAATAAGAAATACCCCTAATAACTTTTTCATAATATCACCTTAAAAAAATTGTAACATAAAATTGAAAATTAAGCAACAAGTATCCCTAGGAAAAGATACGAAAATAGCCACTTTTTTTACATAATGAGTTGATTTTGACACAAAAATGTAATATAATTGTAATATAGTGTAAATAAAAATAGGACTAGAACCTTCCGTAAACAAAAAAAGAAGCAACAAAACATAAGAAGAAATTTTGGAAAAATCATCTATTGACTTACTAAAAAAAGTGAGTAAAATAGTAGATAATATTATAAATATAAAAAGAAAGGTGAAAAGAAATGAAATTAAAAACCAGAAAAATATTAGCTAGCATTATTTTATGTATTATGTTATTGTTTCAAACAGGAATTGTAAATGCAGCATACACAGTAGGTGTTAGAGCATTGCGTGATGACCCAGAACGTGTACAAAGAGTAGTAGAAACTCTTCCAAACACTTCCGGACAACAAGTTCCAACAGAAGGAGATACCATTCCATATGCCTATATTCTAGAGGGCTCAAAAATGGTATGGAAGTTACTGGACTATTCTTCAGGAGAAGCGAGCTGGGATACAGCTATTTATTGTTTAGAACAAGGCGTTGGATTTGGTAGCTCAGGAGCAAGTAGAGAGGAAGTAGAAGCAGAAAGAGTACTTTATGATACTTCAGAAGTAATGCAAATTAAACAAAATTCTATACAAAGCTTAGCGGCACAAAACACAAATAGCCTAGGATATTATAGTGCATTATCTGCTATGAATGATATTGATACATACAACCGAGTTCTTTGGATATTAGATCATTGCTTTTTACCTAAAAGTGTTCATAGAGAAGAACTAAGAAATGAATTACTAACAAATATGTTAACATTTAAAGACGAAAATGAGGATACAGGAATATTAGATGATATTGATTTATCTGCAGTTGGCAGAACACCAGAAGAGATATTATTAACAGATAGTGATATTGAAATGGTACAACAAGCAGCTATTTGGTATTTCACAAACTTTTCTGAAGAAGCAAACTGGACTGGCTTACCATCTGTAACATTAGAAGATGCCTCAGAAGTAGAGAAAAATCTTTCTGACATAGGTTTGCGTGTGACAGATGAAGGTGCAATGAGAGAAGCAGAAGCAGCTTTATTATATAAATATTTTATTACACAAGCAGTAGAAGAACAAGCTCAATATAGCATTGAAAGAGAATTAGTACCTACCTTAACTATGGATAATACGAACGTTACAATAGAAAAAACAGGAAATAACACTTTAATAGGTCCTTTCAAATATGTGATAGTAGAAAATGGTAAAAAAGTATTTAACTATTCATTAGAAGTAAATGCAGCTACCAATAGTACAAGTTTAACACCAATTTCAAATTACACAATTAAAAAATCAGATAAAACAACAACCGCCAATAATATTGAGGAGGTAGAAAACCAAGAATTCTACATTTTAGTAGAAGATGAGAATATTACAAATGTAGAGATTACAGTAAAAGCTAAATATTATAAACCAATTGTTACAAAATGGACAGCAGAAGGAACAGGAAAACCTGAACAACCAATTGCTATTATTACAGAACAAGAATTTGATTTAGAAGCAAGCAAAGGTGCTGAATTAGAACAATTTGATTTAGCATTAAGAAAATTTATTAGCGGTGTAAATGAGGAAGAAGTTACAAATAGAGTTCCTCAAGTAAGTTATGAAGATGGAAATCTTGTATATACCCATACCAAAGCCCCAGTAGTGGTTAAAAATGGAGATACTGTGATCTATACCTTAAGGGTTTACAACGAAGGAGAAGTGGCAGGTTATGCAGAAGAAATAAAAGATTTAATACCTGAAGGAACAGAATTTTTACCAGAACATGAAATAAATAACCAATATGGATGGAAAATGTATAAAATAGAAAACGGAGTAGAAGTAGAAACAGATGTTGCATCAGAAGCTACCATTCTAAGAACAGATTATTTATCCAAAGCATCAGGAGAAGGAAGAAGTGAGAATACTTTAATTAATGCCTTCAATCCAGAAAGTGGAATAACAGAAGGAAATCCAGATTACAAAGAAGTAAAAATAGCAGTAAAAGTAATAGCACCAAGCACAACAGAAGGTGTATTAAGAAATATAGCAGAAATTAGTGAAGATGCGAACGAAAATGGAGACCCAGTAGATGATATAGACTCTACACCAGATAATTATCCAGAAGATGAAGACGATGATGATTATGATGACGTTGTACTTACTTATTTTGATTTAGCCTTAAGAAAATTCATTACCAAAATAAATGATAAAGAAATAACAGATAGAATACCAGAAGTTGATATTACAAATTTAAATAAAGTAATTGATGGTCAAACAATAACAACAGCAGAATATTCACACCCTAAAAATCCAATTAGTGTGCAAAAGGGAGATATCGTTACCTACACGATTAGAATCTACAATGAAGGAGAATTGGACGGCTATGCAGAAGAAATTGCAGACTATATTCCAGAGGGATTAGGATACTTAGTACAACATAATACGAACTTTAATAATAGCTGGCAATTACCAAATGATGGTAGCATATTACCAGTAAACCTAATGGATGTAACGAATCGATTAGATAATATTAATTTAAATGAATTTACTGATGTTGAATCACTAGAAGATATCTTAGTGGTACCTGGAAATGCTAAAATTACCACAAATAAATTAAAGAAAACAGAAGGTAGCACAAATAATTTATTAGAAGCATTTAATGGAACAGAATTAGATTATAAAGATGTACAGGTTACCTGTATTGTATTAGAAGATGAAACATCAGATAGAGTACTAACAAATGTTGCAGAAATTACAAAAGATTTAGATGAAGAAGGAAATGAGATTACAGATAGAGACTCTGAACCTGATAGTGTTATCATTGATGAATATCCTGACGACAGCAATATTCAAGATGATGACGATTATGAAAAACTAATTTTAACTTACTTTGATTTAGCTTTAAGAAAATTCATTACGGGAGTAAATGAGGAAGAAATCACAGATAGAATCCCACAAGTAACTATGGAAAATGAAAAATTAGTTTACAACCATACAAAAGAACCTGTAGCTGTTAGAAATGGTGATACTGTTATTTACACATTAAGAATTTATAACGAAGGGAAAATGGCAGGATATGCAGAAGAAATAAAAGATTTAATACCAGAAGGAACAGAATTCCTACCAGAACATGAAATAAATACTCAATATAGATGGAGAATGTATAAAATAGAAAATGGCGAGGAAGTAGTAACGACAGATGCTACAGAAGCAACCATTATCAGAACAGATTACCTATCTAAAGCAGTAGGAGAGGCAAGAGGAGAAGATACTTTATTAGAGGCTTTTGATAATATTGCTGAAATTACACCAGAAGGAACTTTTTATCATCCAGATTATAGGGATATAAAAATAGCTGTAAGAGTAACAGAACCAAATACTTCTGAAGAGGTATTAAGAAATATAGCAGAAATCAGTGAGGATGCAGATGAAGAGGGAGAACCTGTAGATGATGTGGATTCTACACCAGATAATTATCCGGAAGAAGAGGATGACAATGACTATGATGATGTTGTACTTACTTACTTCGATTTGGCATTAAGAAAATTTATCACATCAATTAGAGACTTAGATGTAGAAGAAGAAGTAACAGAAAGAATTCCACAAGTATCTTACGAAGATGGAAAATTAGTTTATACACATCCAAAAGACCCTATTCTAGTGGCAAATGGAAATATTGTAACATATACAATACGAGTATATAATGAAGGAAAAATGGATGGATATGCTTCTGAAATTACAGATGATATTCCTGAAGGGCTAGAATTTTTACCAGAGCATGAGACAAATCAACAATACGGTTGGGTTGTATCAGAAGATGGTACAAAAGTAACAACCAATTATCTATCAAAAGAAGCATCTGAAGAAAGAGGAGAAGATAATTTAATAAAAGCTTTTGATCCAGAAGCAGACATTACAGATGAAAATCCTGATTATAGGGATGTAAAAATTGCTTTTAGAGTAACAGAAGAAAATTTACCAGAAGACAGAATTTTAATTAATACAGCTGAGATTTCAGATGACAGTGATGAAGATGGAAATGAAATCGAAGATGAAGATTCTACACCAGGAAATAATGAGCCAGAAGAAGATGATATCGACATTGAAAAAGTACAAGTAAAATACTTTGACTTAAGCTTACTAAAATACGTAAGTAAAGTTATTACAATTGAAAATGGAGAAACACAAATAAAAGAAACAGGGTATGATGGAACAGAAGACCCAGAACCAATTGTAAAAGTAGATTTACATAGAAAGAAAATAGATGAGGTTACTGTAAAGTTTGGTTATACCATAAAAATAACGAATGAAGGACAAATCCCAGGATATGCAACAGAGATTAAAGACTATGTACCAGAAGGACTAGAATTTTTACCAGAAGATAATCCAGACTGGTTAGAAATAGAAAATGGAGTCATTGTAACAGAGAAATTGGCAGGAACGCTATTACAACCAGGGGAAAGTGCAACAGTGGAAGTAATCTTAACATGGATTAATGATGAAGACAATATGGGATTAAAGACAAATATTGCAGAAATCAGCAAAGACGATAATGAATATGATTCAGATGATATAGATTCTACTCCAGATAATAAAGAAGAAGGAGAAGATGATATTGATGAAGCATTAGTAATGTTATCTATTTCAACAGGTGGAGAAAGTAAAGTTTACCTTGCTTTATCTGGAATCATTTTAGTAACAATTACAGTTGGAATTGTATTAATTAAAAAATTCGTAATTTAGTAATAAAGCGAAGATAGTAAAGAAAAAATGTTGAAGATTCAACATTTTTTCTTTGTATAAAACGAGTTTCAGAAAGTTTATTTTCAAAAGAAAAATACTTTACAACCCATAAACACTATGTTATAATTTGATTAGAATGAAAAAATAGGAGGTCTATATGAACCAGATACTATTTTCAGAACAACCTAAAAAAGAAATAAAAGAAAAAGCAGATATCAAAAAAATTATGCAATATTTTTGCATTTTTTTAATCGTATTTGGACTTGCTATGATTGGAACAGGAACATATGCATTTTTAAGTGAAAAAGAAGAAGAAATTCCTATTGATTTTACAATGAAACCTCAAGCTGTTATAGAAAGAGTAGAAGATTCTATTATGATCACAGTAAATCATAATCAACCAATTAACTATATTCGTTACAACTGGAATGGAGAAGAAGATTTTACTATCCAAGGAAATGGAAGAACTAATATAGCAGAAACAATAGAATTAATTCCAGGAAATAATGTATTAAATTTAACAGTAGTAGATGCATCTAATAATCAGACTAATTATGTAAGAGAGTTCTCCTATGTGACTGGGGGAGACATTGAAAAACCAAAAGTTGTAATGGAACCATCAGGAAACAATGTTATGATAACAGCTACTGATGAAACACAAATGGCATCATTACAATATTATTGGGGTGAAGAAGAACCAACTCTTATAGAAGCAGAAGAAGGAGAAACGACGATTGAAACAACAGTAGAAGTAAGAAAAGGTATTAACTCACTTACGGTAGTTGCAGAGGATACTAGTGGGAATATAGAAACAATGACAAAAACCTATAATGGTATCACCAAACCAGAGATTAATGTTGTAAGAGAAGGAAATAGTTTAATTATTCATGTTACAGATGAAGATGGAATTCAATATGTAGATATTGATTTAAATAATCAACAATATCGATTAAATATGGAAGACCAAGGAAAGGAACTAACTTATGCATTCGAAATGATAAGTGGAAATAATGTTCTTAAAATTGTTGCTTACGATATTAATGGAGATAGTTCAACTTTTGAAGGAGAATCTCAACTATAAATAGAAAGAGAAAAACATGGATCAGACAATACAAAGTATAAGTGAAATTTTAGCATATTTTATTCTGTACTCATTTTTTGGATGGGCAATGGAATCAATTTTTAAAACCATATTATCAAAAAAAATTGTCAATAGTGGATTTTTACATGGGCCTTTTTGCCCCATATATGGAATAGGAGCTTTAATTATGCTTCTATTCCTAGAACGTTTTCAAGACCAATATTTCTCTTTGTTTATAGTAGCAACTATTATCTTAACAATATGGGAATATTTAGTTGGCTTGTTATTAGAATGGATATTTCATATTAAATACTGGGATTATTCAGAACATAAATTTAACTTTCAGGAAAGAATATGTCTGTCCCATTCTATTATTTGGGGAATATTAGGAACCGTATTTATTGTATTTATCCACCCTTTTATTTCTCAAATGCTATTAAAAATACCAATAGAAATTTTGACATACTGTGTGGTTATTATTGGAGTGGTAATGCTAGTAGACTGTATTGTTACTATTATTAAGATTAAAAATATTAAGCTTAGAATGATAACATTAAAACAGATTGGAAATAGCATTAAAGAAAAAACAGATGAACTCAAAATTTTGTTAGAACACAGCGAAAGCAAAGAAAAAAGCAAGCAGATTTTAAATAATGTGATTGAGGAATTAAAACAAAAACAAGAGGAAATAAAAGAAAAATTAGAGAAACAAACAAGAAGATTCAAAAAGGCTTTCCCAACTATGAAATTAAAAGGATTGGGGGAGGCAATTAACCAGAGAATAAAAAAACTAAAAGGAGAAAAATAATGATACAAGAGATATTTATTATTGATGAGGAAAAAGCATTAATAGATAGTTTAAAAGAAATGTTTAAAAAAGATAAAAACTATAAATTTAAAATGGTAAGAACAAAAGAATTAGATATTGCCTTAAAAAATATTCCAGCTTTAATTATCATTAATGAAGATTCGGCAGAAGACAATGTGGTTGAAATTGCAAAAAAAATAAGGGAAAATGAAGATAATAATATTACGCCTATCATTGTGATTTCTTCTAATAAAAACAAGGAACATAGAATAGAAATTTTAGAAACATCTGTTGAATATTTAATTGGAGCACCTGCAGACCATGATTATTTATATTATACCATTAAAAATATTATTCGTTTAATTTATACCAATAGAAAGATTAGTCCTCTAACAGGTCTACCTGGAAATGTACAAATCCATGCTGAACTAAAAAAGAGATTACTGAAAAAAGAAAAATTTTCTGTTCTTTACTTAGATTTGGATAATTTTAAAGCATATAATGATGTATATGGATTTTTAAAAGGAGACGAGATTATTAAATTCACGGCACAAATTATTCTGAAAAATGTGCATATAACAGAAGGATGTGACAGCTTCGTAGGTCATATTGGTGGAGACGATTTTGTAGCTATTGTGGGAAATGTAGATTATGAATCTATATGTCAAAGCATTATTGCAGAATTTGATGAAGGAGTAAAAAGATTTTTTAATGATGAAGACAATAAAAAGGGATATATTGAAGTAGCAAATCGTAAAAATATAATGGAACAATTCCCACTTACATCTATATCAATAGGAGTAGTAGATGTTACAGAAAATAGATTTTTTAATTTATTAGAAATAGGAGAAGTTGGAGCACAAGTAAAACATTTAGCAAAAACAGTTATGGGAAGTGCTTATGTAATTGATAGAAGAAGAGAATAAAAGAAGAAAAAAGATTGCAGAATATAAACGCAATCTTTTATTAATAGGAGAGGCTATGAGACTTCTTATTCATAGCAGAAAGAAGGAAAAATATATGCTCAAGATATATAATTTAAAAGATAAACAGGAGTATTTAAAAGAAGTAGCAACACTTACACAAAGGGAATGGGGAAAATGTGATCTATCAAAAGAAGAATTTGAGAACAAAGTTAATAAAAAGATAGAAAAAATCCAAAATTATTTTGAAAATCCAAATTACTGCAAATTAATCTTACTAGAGGGAGAACAATTAATTGGGTTTATTTCC
Organism: uncultured Clostridia bacterium; assembly: GCA_944390445.1. Lineage (GTDB taxonomy): Bacteria > Bacillota > Clostridia > TANB77 > CAG-508 > CALXRW01. The sequence goes on from CALXQB010000034.1 coordinate 13,067, forward strand.
ATTTTTCCGAATGATGGAGAAGAAAGGAAAGAGTTGTCTCCCTGGTATGCAACAATGTACGTAAAAAAAGAGTTTAGAGGTAATGGTTATTCTAAAATATTAAATAATGCCATATTGAATGAAGCTAAAAAAAGAAAAATAAACAAATTATATTTAAAAACAAAACTAGAAAATTATTATGAAAAATTTGGAGCAAAATTTATAGAAGAATTATCAAATGGAGAAAAATTATATTATTTTGATGTGAAATAATGAAGGAATAATCTATATGGGAATTCAAAAAACAAATCTAGATAATAAAAAAATTAAAAATATAATGCAGAAACAATATAATATCAATGCATTAAAAATAACTAGAATAGATAGAGGAACTTCAAATATATTTAAAGTCGAATCTAATATGGGAGAATATATATTGAAGGAGTTTGTAAGCAAGAGAAAAAAGGAAACCATTCTAAAAGAAATAAATATAATTGATTTTTTACAAAATAAAGGATTAAATGTTCCTACGTATGTAAAAACTGTAAATAGTGATTTTTATACTGAGCATGAGGGAAGAATTATAATTGTACAAAGATATATACAAGGATACATCATTGAAGACAATACAGGAGAATACAACGATGTAATTAAATGCGCAAATGTCTTAGGAAAGCTAACTAAAGTATTGATGGATTTTCCAGAACTAAGTGAAGAAAATATAATAGAAGAGCAGTTTTCTAAAAACAGAATTTATTTAGGAATAGAAAAAATGGAACAGTTAAAAAATGAACTCAGAGAGGATAATGAATATAAAGAGCAGATAAAAAAAGATATTTCTTATAAAATAAAAATTGCAAGAAAATTTAAAGACAAATTTGATTTCGAAATTATTAAAAAATTAACAATGTTAAATAGTCACGGAGATTTTTGTACTCAGCAATTAATATATCATGATAAAGAAGAGCCTACAATAATAGATTTTGAAAAAGCAAAAAGATTACCAATTGTGTGGGAAATTATGAGATCATATAGCTATGTAGATAAAGATGTAAAAGAGGGAAAGATAAATATAGATACATTATTAGATTATTTTAAAGAATTTAATAAATATGTAAATTTAAATAAATATGATTTAAAATATGCATCTTATATATATTTACTACAACTAATTGGTAGTACATATGGCTACAAAGAATATAATAATGATTATAGCCAAAAAGAACTTTTAAACTTTGCTTTCTTTAGAACAAAATTATGTAGAAATTTGTATGAAAATGCAGGAATAATCAGTCACAAATTGAGTGAAAATATAAAAAGTAGGGACATAATATAATTGGATAAATGGATTAAAATAATGGGATTTGGGAAGGAGAATTAAAATGGACTTAACTTTAAATGTTGAAGATTATAAATTAAACGTAAGAGCAGGTGGAGTTGTCATACATAATAATAAAGTGCTAACTCATAGAAATCTAAATGATGATCATTATTGTCTGCCAGGAGGAAGAATAGAAATAGGAGAAAATTCAGAAGATACCATAATAAGAGAGATACAAGAGGAATTAGGAAAGGTAATTGAGATAACAGGATATGTAGCAACAATTGAGAACTTCTTTGAAATGAAAGGTTCAAAGTATCATGAACTATACTTTGTGCACAGAATAGACTTTAAAGATGTGGAAGATAAAAAAATAAATACCACAATGCACAATAAAGAAGGAAAAGAATATCTACAATATGAATGGTTAGATTTAAATGAAATTGACAAATATAATCTTTTGCCACTATGTTTAAAGGATATATTAAAACAGAAACAATTTCCTGTGCATGTGATTAATGATGATTTTAAATCATAAATTAGAGAATAAAAAAGGAGTATCCCTATATAATTTATAGAGGTGCTTTTTTTATGGTTGTTATTCAGAAAAAGAGAATACTATTTTTATTTACATGTATTTTAATTGGAATTTTTGCATGTGCTTTACAACAAAGGAATGTAGAAACAATGCAAACAGTGAGTTTACCATGCACCAATAAAATTGTTATTTTAGATGCAGGGCATGGAACACCAGATGAAGGGGTTAGCTTACTTCATTAAGTTAAAAAGTAACTATTCCTTTATAAGTTAAATAAATGTTTTATTGACTAAGTAAATTAATACTTAGTCTTTTTTGATAGGAGATGATGTGAAAGAAAATGAACAAATTA
>CALXQB010000035.1 GCA_944390445.1 uncultured Clostridia bacterium
GCTTCTTGCTAGACCTTAAATTAATGTAACAAATATTAAAAAGTAGAGAAAAGGTCTAGCGAAGCTAGATTTGTCCTAGAGTTTTAATTTGTAATAGCAATTTTATTTCCTTGAAGGTCTTTGTAATAATATTGGTCATGATAGCCTTTTTTTTCCCAATGTACTTTTACAGCGTTGTTGGTTACACCTTCAAAAGTTTCATCCTCTTCTGCTACTAGAACAATATTATTATCTTTATCTATTACAGTGGTAACATCATTATCTGTTACAATAAAATAATTTCCTTCTTGCAAATTTTCTGTTACAATTTTTCTTGGTTCTCCATTGTCGTCTGGTTGAAATGCTGCGTTATCATTTACTTTTTGTGGTTCAAATAATTTATTTCCGCTTCTATCAATTACCGTATAATAAGGTGTTCCTCCTTGGTTTGAAAATGTGACTAAAGCATACCCATCCTCTGTATACTGTGGTTTATTCGTCACCATCCAAAACTCATTAGATAAGTCTTTTGCCTCTCCTGTCTGTAGATTAAAGATAGAACAAAGTGTTCTAGCTCTCTCATTTCCCTCTTCATTTCTATAAATATAAGTTGTTACTTCAAATGCCATTCCATTAGCATGTTCTCTACCATAAACAATTTCTTCCTCTGTATATGGTGATTGAATTCTTTTTACATTTCCTTTATCATCAAATACTTTCAAATACCAAATTTCATAATTATCATTGTCTTCTTCAACTGAATAGCCATCTTTAAATTCCTTTGTAACTCTTTCTGGATAAGTCACAATTGATTTTGTTTCTAGATTAAAAAATTCTGTATTATCATCATCTATTACCAACATATTGTCACCAAAAGTTCTAATTTTATTTACATATTCTTCACTTGGTTCTACAAGATATTTATTTTCTGTCAAGCTGTAAATTCCTGTTACTGTATTAGATGAATTATAGGTGTCACTTTGTTCTGTGGTAATAATGCAACCATTTTCTACTAGTTCTACATCTTCATATTCATAATCTCCATAGGTAAATACTACATTTCCTCTTGTATCTACAATATTTGTTTTTTTGTTTTCTTCATCTCTTATTTGCATATAACCGTCTATATACGTTGAGTTTCCTTCATAAGTTGACAAAATTTTAAAATTTCTGTCTATTACATAATGTGTTCCAACAAAATTACTTGTATGAGTAACAACAGCAATATCTCCATCAAAATCTTCTGCTCTATCAATTTCAATAGCCTCTTTTATTTCTTCTTGTTCTGTTATTTGCGGTTGTTTGTTTGCTTCTTTCTTTCTAATAAATCCACATCCAGATAGACTAACTAGCATTATCATTCCTACTAAAACTAAAATAATTTTTACTACTTTTGTTTTCATTTTTCTCCCCCTTAAAATATCTTTGTTTTAAGTAATTTCTTCGAAGAACGGGCGATTAAAATCGCCCCTACATTTTTTCATAAATTACTTTACACCATCAAAATTTTTGTGTTAAGTAATTTTTTTGAAGGACGAGCAATTAAAATCGCCTCTTTTTTTCATAAATTACTTTACACTATCTTTTTTACTTTTTATATTATATCATGCTTTTTCAAATATTGGTACTTTCTTTTGATTATTTTTTTCCTTTTTCGACAATAGCTTTTGTAATTGCTTGTCTCATGAGCCATGTAATTTTACCATTTATTTTTCCGTTACTTTCAAATATCTTGTCTTCTTCTATTATATTACAAATTTCTTGTACTTCTTTTGTTATGTTTATAGCTAAAGTACCACCCATTGGATATTTTTTTGCCATACTTATAATGAGTTGAATGATTTTCTCATTTAAATCTCTTTTTCCTTTGCTAGCTAATAAAATTCCTCTTTCTAAATCTTCTCCTAATATTTCATATTCTTCTGTTTTTAAGGCTCTTTTATATATTTTATGTGTTTCTTCTGCTAAGTTCATAAACAATTCATATTTTTCTTCCATGTCTTCTCTTTAATCCTCTCTTATAAATTGCTTTAAATCTTTTATTTTGGAGTTTGCATTACTTTTCCCTAAGTCATACATTTCTTGTACTTTTTGAATGTTCTTTTCCATTCTTCCTATTGGAATTGTTTTTGTTGGTCTTATCACAAAAATTTCTTTTTTATTTTCATACTTTATTATATCTTCTACTGTTTGGTTATATTTTAAATAACGGTTATGAATCGTTTCAATTAGTTTAGGATATTTCCTATATATTATTTTATATGGTAACATATTAACTGGTTTTTTCCTATATTCTATTGGTCTAGTCTGGACTACAATTACTTTATTATCTCCCAATTGTTTTGCTTTTTCTACTGGTATACTATCTGCAATTCCACCATCTAAATATTTTTTATCATTGATTTCAATTATTTTTGATACCAATGGCATAGAAGCAGAAGCTCTTAAATATTCCACATCCTTTTCTAAATCTTTTATTGGAATATATTCCGCTTCCCCTGTTTCTACATTTGTTACTGTTGCATAAAAGTCTATTTTTGATTTACGAAATGTTTCAAAATCAAAAACATCTAATTCATAAACGAGTTTATTAAAACAGAAATCTTTATTCATGATTTCCCCTGTTTTAAGTAGAGAATAGAATCCCATGTAATTTTTATCTTTTATATATTTTTTATTATATCTAATTGCTCTTCCTGGTTGATTGGAAAGATAATTCACACCAAATAAAGCTCCTGCTGATACCCCAATGATAACATCTATCTTTATTTTGTTTTCCATGAGTATATCTAGAACTCCTGCTGTATAAATACCTCTCATTCCTCCACCTTCTAAGACTAAGACAGTTTTCATTTTCTTCTCCTTCTATTCTTCTACCGCTTTTTCAATTAATTGATAAACTTCTGGGTATTTTTTTTGTAAATTAATAATTTTAAATGTTTTCGCATCTGCCCACGCTAATGTTGTTTTTCCAATATTTATTAATTGATTTTCTTGATTATAAGTATCATATTCTAATATAAATTTTACTGGTGTTAATTTTATAATTTTCGTTCTTACTTCTACCTCTTGATTATAATATGCGGGTCTTTTATATTCGCAATTTAGTTCAATTAATGGAGTCATAACTCCATTTTTTTCCACTTCATCATAACGAAATCCTATTTCATTAAAAAATTCTGTCCTAGCTTGTTCATACCATATAGCATATACAGAGTGGTGAATAATTCCCATTTGATCTGTTTCTGCGTATCTAGGTACTATTTTTGTTGTTACAATCATTCTTTTTTCCTCTTTCCTTTCATATTACAATAACTGGTACTTCCATTTCTTCTTTTGTTAATCCACAATGTGTTGATTTTTTTACTGGTTTCCCATCAGCTAAAAATGTTTCTATTTTTATCATACTGCCTGAAATAGACAATGCAATATAATTTCCCAAAAATTCTTCTATTTTAGGATGTTTTTCTCCCCATCCTAAGAAGTTTTTATTTAAAAATTCATCTGTTGTCATTAACCAGAATTCGTCTTTAAATTTTTCATTAAATCTTTTTTCAAATTCTTCTTTTCTGTTTTCTTTAACCCAAAATCCAATTACTCTTGATTCTAAAGATATTGGCATATACAAGCATTCTAAAATTTCTGGGTAATCTAGTAATGTATAAGATTTTTCAATGTCCTTATGTCCGTGATCTGCCGATATAATAACAATTGTATCTTCTCCTAGATTTTGACACATAGTTTTTATTTTGTTTTCAGTTTCTATTACAAAGTGTTTTGCTTCTTCTGATTTTGTTCCATACTTGTGTAATAAACCATCTGGATTATCTGAATAGGCAAAAATAAACTTTTCTCCTGAAAGTTCGCAGAGTCTTTCTATATTTTCTATCATTTCCTCTACATTATCAGCTCGAATACTTCTTTTTGATCTCTTATCCGAATAGGTAGGAACAATTTCATAGGCTTTTACATTTTTTGAAGCATTTTCAATCTTTTCGAAAATAGGTATATAATTTACTACACTTTGAAACACATTTATTTTTGCTTTAGATATATCTTCTTTTAAATAAGATTCTTTATGTGATAACATATCAATTGCTCTTCCATATTCTTTAAAATATTGTGACCATGCAATCCATCCTGTTTCGTAGGGAGGTTTTCCTGAATAATATGTTGTTAGTGCTGCTGTCGTAGTAGAAGGGTATACGGATGTTATACAGTCTATTTGATGCTCCGAAAAAAATCCACTTTTTGATGTTGTATTTAAGATGTGTTCCCCCATTCCATCTAATACTATAAATACTACGTTTTTATATCTTTTCTCTAATTTTTTATCCAGACTTTCCAAAGAGGCATGTTTTGTTTCCACATGATAATATTTTAATATAGATGTAATTGTATTTAAAATACAATGTTGATAATTTGGTAAAATAATTTCTTTTCTCATTTTTCCTCCCATCTTTCTTAAAATAGAAATTTATTTTTTATTATAATATATTCTTAATGATTTTGCAATCACAAAAATTTAAAAGAGGTACCTACTTAGGACACCTCTTTTAGAACTCTGCTAGTATATCACTCCCACTCTTGGGGAAAATCTTCTCTCCTTTCATATCCTTCTACAAAAGCTCTTGTTCTTTCCTTTATTCTGGGAGACACTTCTCCCTTTTTCAGGAATTCATACAGTCTATAAAGCTGAGCTTTCACATTTTCTGTAAACTCCACATTTCTCCAATTGTATTGTCCTGGAGCTAATCCCATTTCCTCTGCCATAACTTGCCGTGGAAATTGTCGTTGTACATACACCTCTGGATTCATAGCTATCATTAATCTTCCATCACTACCTTCCTGATAGGAAAAGTAATGAACATCTCTTGCAACTGAAATATCTTCAATTGGATGCATTTGCACCATTTCCAGATATTTCTTGTCAAGCTTAAAATCAACTACTACATGCGTATGAGCATGGACAATTGATTTTTTGTGAGAGCTCTTCCCCGTTGGACCTGAACCGTGTTCAAAGAATACAACACTTTTTTCCATACCATATGTTCCTTTGAGTATACTCTCAACATCGAGGCATACTTGGGTATACTCTGTCATATATCCCTTGGAAAATTGGGCTACAGAAAGGATATGTTCCTTTGGGACAATCATTAGGTAACCAGGTTTAATTGCTCCTAGTTCACTCGTAACATAGAAATTACGAGATTCATAAATAATGCAATCCACTTCCTTATCAACCATCTCGTTATACGATGCCAGCGAAGCTAGCATTCCTTTCAGGTTTGCTAATTCGCATAATATACATCTTTCCTTCGATGTATCATAAACATGTCCTGTTTTAAATTCCCCACATTCAAAACCATTCTCATGGCAGAAAGTGATGAATTCTTCTACATTCCGTTCACCAAATTTCTTAACTTCGATTGCATAGGAAGGAAGATTTCCTTCTATTTGCTTCTTCATGCAACATGGCGTTTTATTGTTCCGCCATACTTCTTCACATTGGCTTATGGAATTGATCCTGGCAATTGCTTCAAATCTCACCATAAAATTAATCACTTTCTCCGTTGCGACCAGCAGTACCTGTCTCTTTGTAATCATAATGTCAACCTCCTTATTGTTTTGAGACATTGTTCTAACATTAATTTCTAATATTTTAATTATAGCACGTAGTCTGTGTTATGTCAATTTGTCATTTTACTTCTAATTGAAATCTTTTATCAATTTTTATTTTTTTTAGTTTTTCTATAGACTTTTCTTATTATTTTGTGTATGATTATATATATAATATTGATGAGGAGGCTCACTTATGAAAAAGGTATATCAAATAGTTTTAGTAATTGGATTACTATTCTTTTTATTCTGTTTTAATCCTATTTTAGCGACCAACAATATAAATACAAATTTATACAATAATGTCAACACTAACACAGCATTATCTAATGAAACAAATACCAATACAGCAGACAATAACGCTTTAGCTAATGAAAATAATAGTAATGTTGCAAATAGCTTAACAGATGGTGGAGAGTATAATACTTTATCCCCTACAGTTAATAATCCATCTTCTAACATTAGTCAAGTTTCATCTGCTTCTGATAGCACTTTAAGTTTATCTGATATTCTTAGTATTGTAGTTATTGTCGTTGGTGTTTTACTTATTTTACTTGCGATTGCTATCTTAATTCGTTTAAAAGGTTAATTTTAGATTTTCTTGACAAAATTGCTTATTTTTAGCAATTTTGTCTTTTTTTGTCCGTATATTTTATTTAGAAAAATAAATAATAATAATAGTTCATATTTTAAGGAGGTAATTATGCAAAAGAAATTTTTACTTTTTACTTTCCTTGTATTAGCTTTATTATTTGTTCATACTTTTGTCTTTGCAGATAATAATTTAGGTGATGAATTAAAAGATTCTATGAATAAAGCAGGTGACGCAGTAGAAAATGTAAAAAATGCTGTTACAGAAACTACTGATAATTTAATGAATAAAAATAATTCTGATACAATGGGAAGGGACACTACAAATAACAGAAATAATGGATACACAACGGTTCGAACAGCCAATAATACTGCTTTTGGTATGTCTCAAACAACATGGGTTTGGTTAGTTCTTGGAGTAGTTGCTTTAATAATTATATTGCTTAGTTGGTACTATATGTCTGAAAGTAATAGAACAGCTCGTAAACGTGACCACGAATAATCCCTTTATTCTAAAGTTTGGAAAATGTTGAATTTGCAAATTGCAAGGTCAACATTTTTTTGTTGAATAGGAAAGTGAAGATTAGATGCAAAAAGATTTTTATTCGGCTAATGACCTTATATTTTTCAATAAAACTCTCAAGGCTCAAGGAGTAATCCGGCAGCAGAAGGCTGTTTGAGCTTTTATTTCAAAATATAAGGTCATTAGCCGAATATATATAATTTTCAAAAGTAAAAGCAATTTTTTACTATTCAATAAATATATAGCTAATTTTTTAAGATTTCCATAACTTTTATTAAGATTTTATTTTTTTCCCTGAATTTTTGTTATTCTTATGTTATAATATAGTGAGAAAAGGATGATATTATATGATAAAATTAATTGCAAAGAATCCAACAGCAAAACATAATTATTTTATAGAAGATACGATTGAAACTGGAATTGTTTTATCTGGTACAGAAATCAAATCTATTCGCAGTGGAAAAGTGAATTTAAAAGATAGCTATGTAGGTATTAAAAATGGTGAAGTTTACATCTACCATATGCACATTAGTCCATATGAGCATGGTAACATTTATAATAAGGACCCTCTTCGTGATAGAAAACTTCTCCTACACCAAAGAGAAATTGCAAAATTAATGGGATTTATTAAGCAAAAAGGTTATAGTTTAATTCCTGTTTCTCTTTATTTTAAAGGAAATCTTGTAAAGTTAGAATTAGGAATTGGTAAAGGTAAAAAACTTTATGATAAACGCGAAGATATGGCAAAAAAAGATGCTCAAAGAGAAATTGATCGTCAAATGAAAAATTTATATCAGAAAGGATAAATTTATGAAAAAAGTAATAAAATGGATTTTAATTGTACTACTGGTTCTTGCTATTGCTGGCATTATTTTTATTTTTGCACCTGGTTATCAATTGTACAAAGATGCCATAAATGAAATTAGTTTAGACAAAAAAGTTGAGTTAGTAAAAGAAGATGAAAATTATTTGCCACTAGATCAAATCCCTGAACGGTTATCAAAACGCTGTTATCGCTGTAGAAGATCATCGTTTTGAGAAGCATGGTGGAATTGATATTATTGGCACATGCAGGGCAATTGTTACTAATATTACTTCTTTTTCTCTTGTAGAAGGTGGAAGTACCATTACCCAACAATTAGCAAGAAACCTTTACTTTACGCAAGAGCAATCTTTCACACGTAAAATTGCAGAATTATTAGTTGCTTTCGATTTAGAGAAAAATTATTCTAAAGATCAAATTTTAGAATTATACATAAATACCATTTATTTTGGTGAAGGATATTATGGTATAAAAGAAGCCTGCGAAGGATATTTTGATAAAGAACCAATGGATATGACTTTTGACGAAATGACCCTACTTGCTGGAATTCCTAATGCACCTAGTGTTTATAGTTTAAATGCCAATCCAGATTTAGCAAAACAAAGACAACAACATGTAATTAATGCAATGAAAGAATATGGATATATAGAATAGAGAAAACAAATAGAAATAAAATTCAATTGCCTTATTAAATACTCTTTTAGCATGGTATATACTTATATTTTTCAATAAAACTCTCAAGGTTCAAGGAGTAATCCGGCAGCAGCAGGCTGTTCGAGCTTTTATTTCAAAATATAAGTATATACCATGCTATTGTTGGTTTTATTAAGAAAAAACAATAGAACTTTATTTTTCTTAATTTTATGAAATAAGGAAAAAGCTCCGTTTTCTTATTGTTCCTCTAGTTTAACCTTAGCTATGAAAGACTCATGTTAATCCCCCTTGCTACGATACTGGACATATTGAGAATTAATTCATCAATTTCTTTTGGAGTTACAATAAAGTTATATCCCCCTGGTAATAATGCTTCTTTTATTTCTTCATAATTATCTTCATCTTTTAATTGATTTAAATAATCATTAGATTTTGCTTCTTTTTGTAATTTTTCAATAAATAAGTCTAAACAATCATTTGCAATCACCGCTGCTTCGACTACAGTTGGTATCCCAATGGCAATTACAGGAATTCCTAATGCATCCTTACTAATTTCTGCTCTTTGATTTCCCACTCCCGCTCCTGGTGTTATTCCTGTATCTGATACTTGTATAGTACTACTAATTCTTTCAATACTTTTGGATGCTAAACTATCAATTACAATAAGGAGTTTTGGTTTTACATTTTCTACAATTCCTTTTATGATTTCTGCTGTTTCAATCCCCGTAGTTCCCAAAACACCTGGTGCAATAGCACTTACTGGTCTTGCATTTGGTTCTAAGTATTGTGGTGCATATTTTAATAGATGTCTTGTAATATCGATATCTTTCACTACTTTTGATCCGAAGAGCATCTGGTGTAACATCCCTATTTCCTAATCCTACTACTAAAATATCATCTTCTTTTCCAATATGTGCTTCTATTAATTCTTGTAAAATTTTATTTAAACTTTCTGCTGCTTTTTGAATTTCATCTTCCCCTGCAATTTTCACATTTTTTAAATCAATGGTAATATAATTTCCAATTGGCTTACCGAATCGCCTGCGCTCCTTGCTCATCTATTATTTTCACTTTTGTTATTTTTATGTTTTCTCCCTCTTGCATTTCTTCTGTTTGTATTCCTGGTACTTCATTTTCCAAATGATTTGCTTTTTGATAAATTTCTCTTCTTTCAGATGCTAAATCTGTTCTAAAATTATACATAATAAAAAAACCTCCTTTTATTATTTTTCTTAAAAGAAGATTTTTTATACTATTTACTACAATATTCACATAAAATTGCTTCTAGCCCTATATTTAAGTCGATGTTTCCATTCTTTGAATTTCTATCTAATTCTATAAATTCATCCAATAATGTTCTCAATGTTCTTTCCTCAAATAATTCTGCTTGTTTTTTATATTTTGATGTTAAGAATAATTGATTTGGCTTTAAATTTAAGCTTTCAGCTAAATTGGCATTTTCTTTTATAGCAAGTTTTGTCATATATAATTTTTTGAAGTGATTATATAAGGTAATTAATATTTTTTGTACTGGTTCTTTATTCTTGATTAAGCCATGAAGTACCTCTATTCCTTGTTCTATTTTTTTGTTTCCTAAATTGTCTGTCAAATCAAAAATGATATAGTCTATTTGTTTGGTTGTTAATTGTTCTACTGCTTCTTTGGTTATGGTTCCATTTTCTCCTATATATTCAATTAGTTTTCTTAATTCATTGATTAAATCTTGCATATTTGTTCCAGAAATTTCTATCAAATATTTGGCTAGGTCATCACTTAGTTTTACATGATAAGCTTCACTAATTGCTTTTAGCCTTTTTACAATTTGAGGAAGTGTTAATTTTTCGTATTGGCAAACAGTCCCTACCTTTTCTATTGTTTTATATAGCTCGATTTTATCAATAGTTTCTTCTACAAATACTAAAATAATTGTTTGTTCTATTTCCTCTTTATTTTCTAATAAATATTGATTTATTTTTTCCTGTAATTCAACTATATGATTTGTTTTTTTCTTGCTCTCTTTTTTGAAAAGGTTGGCATTTTTTACTAAGATAAGCTTTTTTTCATATCCAAAAGCTGGAGTTTGTAAATCAGAAATTAATTCATCTAATGTGCTTTCTTCTATTACTATATAGTTAATTCCCTGTAATAATTCTCCAAAATTCTTTTTTATTCTTTTTAAGGCTGTTTCTAGTAAAAATGTTTCTTCCCCATATAATAAATATATATTATCTAGTTTACCTGTTTTTAATTCTTTTTCTAAATTTTCAAATGAAATAATCATTTTTAGCACCTTTTTTATAATTTTTCCGCAAATTTTGATGAATGTGCATGGCATATGGCAATTGCCATACTATCAGTGATATCATCTAATTTTGGTAACTTTTCTACATTTAATATTGCTTTTACCATTTTTTGTACTTGTGTTTTGTCTGCTCTTCCATATCCAGCTACTGCTTGCTTTACTTGTAGTGGAGTGTATTCATATGTAGGTGTACCTGTTTTACATCCTACTGTAAGAATCGTTCCTCTTGCTTGTGCCACATTAATTGCTGTCTTTGTATTTTGATTAAAGAAAAGTTCTTCTACTGCCATCGCTTCTGGTTGATATTCTTGAATGATCAAATTTAAATCATCATATATTTTGGTAAGTCTTTGTGGAAAAGATACTCCTGCTTTTGTGGTAACAGCTCCACTCGTAATTAATTGAAATTTGTTTCCTACATAATCAATAATACTATACCCAGTAATTGCAAACCCTGGATCAATTCCTAGTATTCGCATTTTTTTGTCCTTTCTTAAAAACAACATTCTTTTATTTTTCTAATAAAATTCTAAAGATTTCTGCAACACTCCAAGCTTGTGCTGGTGCACCTTTTGGAAGATATGGTGCTTTGGAATCATATAGTTCTGAGATACTTCCTACCATTCCTTCTTCATAAAATGCTTTTTCGAATGTTGCTTTTGTATCTTGTATAAATTTTTTATATTGTAACTCTATTTTCTTTTTTTCTTCTTTGTTTGTCTCATATTTTAATTTATTTTTTAAGGTATTATAATAAAGTCCCAAGAGCCATGGCCATGTAATTCCTTGATGATAACTCATATCTCTTTTAAATGGATTTCCTTCATATACTTCCACATAGTTTTCTTCTCCTTTTGCCAAGGTTTTTAATCCATGTTTATTGTATAGCTTTTTGGTAACGGTTTCAAAAATTTCTTTTCCCATTGGTGAATTCGGCTCAATTACTGGATATGTTAAACTCATACTAAATAACTGATTTGGCCTTATTTTTTTATCTCCTACTACATCATATAAGCATTTACGTTTTGGATTATAAAATTCTGTTTCAAAAGAGATTTTACAGTTTTCTGCCATTTTTTCATATTTTTTAGCTTTTGTTTTTGTTTCAAATCTTTTACATAATTCTTCCATTATTTTTAAACTATTATACCATAAGCTATTAATTTCAACTGCTTTTCCATTTCTTGGTGTAAAAGCATAGTCTCCATATTTTGCGTCCATCCACGTGTTTTGTGTTTTAGATGTTCCTGAAACAATTAATCCATCTATATCTAAGTATATATTATTGTCATCTAAATCAATTCCATTTGCATAGTTATCAATAATCTTTTTTAAAAGAGGATACATATTTTTTTGTATAAAAGCTTCATCATTCGTATATTTTAAATATTTTTCTATTTGTTCAAATAAAAGCAGTGAACTATCAGCACTATTATATAAAGGTCTATTATCAAACCCAGAATAACCGATTGGGAACAAGTCCAAATTTAATATCTCTTGTCATTGTTTGTAAAATTTCTTTTGCTATATCATACCTTTTCGTTACAAGCAATAATCCTTCTATAGAAATCAAGGCATCTCTTCCCCAGTCTAAAAACCATGGATACCCTGCAATAATAGTATGTAATTTAAAACTTGGTCTATATACCACAAAGTTATCAGTTGCGATGATAAAATCCTTTATGAGTTGTTGTGGTAATTTGTTTTTTTCTGTTTCTACTAATTCTGTTTTTTGAATCAGTTTGTTTAGTCTTTTTAATTCATGATTAATTACTTCTTTTGCTTGTATTTCTTCTATATTTTCTTCTAGTGAACAGATAAAAGTAACTTCTTTTTCTTTTCCTGCTTCAATTTCTATTTCATATCTTCCTGGAACGCAGTGATTTTCTTCTGGAAAAAATCCTCTTTTTTCTTCTTCTATATAGTACATATTACGAAAAGTATCCTGGATATGTTCTATATAGTTTCCCTCAGATACATATGTATAGATAGGAGTTCCCGAATTTCCATCAATAATGATTTTTGCTTTTCTATCTTTCTTTTCTTGTTTTAAGTTGAATTCATGGTTGGTATTCATAGTATGAAAGTCTCTAAAGTTCATAACAGGAGCTAATGTAAGTTTTATATTATTTTTAGGACTATTTATTTTATAATGGATGCAAACTGAGTTTTTTTGTTCTTCCATACAAATTATTTTTTTAATTGTGATATCCTCTATTTTATAAGTAAAGATAGGAAGGAAGTTTTTTTCAAAGCTTTCTAAATATTGATATCCTTCTGAAATATAATTTTTGCAAATATTGGTATAGAGATTATATTTTTTTTGACATATTTCTATACTTTCATCTAGTTTTGAAAGTATTAAGAATCTTCTTCCTGGTGGTGTAAGAGGTGCAATTAGCAATCCATGATATTTTCTTGTATTTGCTCCACATATGGTACTACTGCTATATCCTCCAATTCCATTGGTAATAATCCATTCTTTTTCTATGGCTGATTTTAAGCTCAAGTTTTTCTTCTCATACTTCATTTGTTTTCCTCCTATTATTTAACTATTCTTTTGTTCTTCTTTCTATTTTTGTTTTTTATTTTCCATTTCTTGTTTTTTTAAGTTTTCTTGCCTAATATTCTCACTTTGTTGAATGGATTCAATTCTGTCACTATATTTCTCTGCAAATTTACTATATCTTTTTATTCTTTTTGCTTTTTTCTTGTCTTCAATATGTCTTGCTTTTTTCTTGTCTTTTACTTTTTTGTTGTCTATTTTTTTCTGTTCTTTTATTTTAGAGTTTAGTAACATGTATTGCTTATTATTTTTTTCATCTTTAAACTTTAGGTCATTACAAATTAATTCCATTATGACACTGGCAACAGAATCTGGGTCATGTCTTATACTGTCATTTTTGATACAAGATACATCTTTTCTAATTACTTTTATGTTTTTATCATTTACCTTTTCTACACTTTGATCCACAGTATCTGAACCTTTTGCATTATAGCGTCTGATGAATTCTGGTATAATATCCCCTGTATCACATATACAATAATCTATGATTCCTTTTCCTGCGTGTTCAATAATAGCATTTATATGTTCTCCAGCCGTATAATTATCTGTTTGCCCTGGTTCTGTCATAATATTACTAATGTACACCTTTTTGGCTTTGCTTTCTTTTATTGCTTTCGCTACATTTTTTACAATTAAATTTGGTATGATATTGGTATAAAGACTTCCAGGGCCAATAACAATGGCATCCGCCTCTTTTATTGCCTCTATCACTCCTGGTGCAGGTAATACGTTAGATGGACTAATATAAATTCGATTGATTTGTGATATTTTTTCGTAGGTTATTTCTGGAATTTTTGATTTTTCTTCTATAACAGTACCGTCTTTTAATTCCGCACATATTTTCATTTCATCTAATGTAACAGGTAGAACTTGTCCTGTAATATTTAAAACATTTTTGCTTTCTTTTATGCTTTCTACTATGCTTCCATATATGTCCCTCATCGCTAACATATAAATATCTCCAAAAGCCAAGTCTTTTAGTCTGCTACTAGTAAATTTATGATTAAAAAGCTTTTCCATATGTTCTTCTGATGGAGATAAAGCAGCAATACACCCTTTAACATCTTCCAATGGTGGTAATTCCAATTGTTTCCTTGAAATAGTTGGTTTTGCTCCATAATCAGATACTGTTACAATAGCAGTAATATTATTTGTGTATTTTTTTAATCCGGCCAATATACTGTCTAATCCCGTTCCTCCACCTATTGCAACCACTTTTGGTCCATTATCATATACATTTTTATTAAAAATTAAAGATTTTACATCTGTTTGGACTTCTGCATTGTTATTATCTTCGACTAAAATTTCCAAAGTTCTTTTCTGTAAAAATACAAGTCCTAAGACAACTGCTGTAAAACCGGCAACAAATATCAATACAATTTTAGCAATTTCTCCAAAAGTTAAGGTTTGTAATACAAGAGTTTCTGCGAAACCATAACAAGCTAAAGCAATACCTACTAAAATTAAAAATATCCATCGTTTAATTTTTGCACCAGATTTAAACCATGCCATAAATCCCTTTGTTTTTCCTCTTTTGTCTTTTGGTTTTTTCTTTTTTTCTTTCATTTTTTCTCCTCCATTTTTCTTTTGGTTGTGTAAACTAAAATCAATATTTATTTACTAACAACCTTGATTTTTCAAGGTTTATAT
>CALXQB010000036.1 GCA_944390445.1 uncultured Clostridia bacterium
TAAAATCGATAAAGTCTGTAGTGCACTTATAGAATGCGCTACAGACTTTTCACCTTCTCGAAACTGTCAAACTTGAGTTTTTATTCCTTTGTCAAGACCTTTTTCTAAACCGGTAATTTAATTTTAAACATTTTCAACGAGATTTCTCATTTCCCACTTTTCACCTCTCAATAAAATAAATCTAATAACGAATTTCTTGTTATGGTCATAATATTTTCTTTAAAATAGTCCCATACGTTTTTTCTTGCTATTTCACTTTTGGTTATAATTTTTACTTGAAATAGTTCTTTTCCTTCTATTGTTATTTTCATTTTTCCTATCTCATACTTTTCTGGAACTGGAGCCTCTAATATCTCTTCATTTTCTATTTCCACTTTTATCTTATCCTTTTGTCCTTTTTTTAGTGGATATATTTTATAGGGAACTTTCTCTAGCATAAGTTCTGGATAGTCTTGTAATCCTTTCGTAATCATGATTCTTTTTTCATTTTGTGCCTTCCAATAAGCAAATGTTTCCGTTATGGCCTCTTCTATAGGTATGGTTTCATAATTTTGGAAGGCGTATTCAATTAATTGAATACTATCTTTTGTTCTATATTTTTTGGTATCTGCTCCTAATACGACACAAATAATATCTAAATCTCCTCTTTTAGCAGCTGTTACTAAGCAACGATTGGCTCCATTCGTAAACCCAGTTTTTACTCCATATACACCATCTAAATAGCCTAATAATTCATTTGTATTTCTAATTTCTTTTATATATCCATTAATCCAGACTGTACATGTTTGCGTTTTTACAATATTTGCAATTTCTGGTATGTTTAATGCATAATTTGTTATGATTGCTAGTTCGTAGGCTGTTGTATAATGTTCTTCTGCGTCTAACCCATGTGGTGTAACAAAATGCGTATCTTTTAGGTTCAATTCCTTTGCTTTCTGATTCATCAATTCTGCAAAATTTTCCACGCTCCCTCCAATATGTTCTGCTAGCGCGACTGCTGCATCATTACCAGAACATAACATCAATCCATATAACAAATCTTTTACTTTTACTTTATCTCCTGCTTTTAATCCTAATCTAGACCCTCCCGTACCTCCTGCTTTTTTAGATACTGTCACTGTTTCTTCTAAATTTCCTTTTTCTACTACAATAATTGCTGTCATTATCTTAGTAGTAGAGGCCATTTTCCTTCTTTCATTACTATTTTTTTCATAAATAGGAATTTGGGAATTTCTCTCTATTACAATAGCTGCTCTTGAATTAATCTCTGGTGTATCAACACTTGTGCTTGAAGCTTGTTCTATCTCTTCTACAATTTCTTCCACATTTACAAGTTCTTCCTCTTCTTCTGCTGCATAAGTCATTACTGGAAATAATAGCAAAAATATCATAAGTAAAGCGATAACTCGTTTTTTCATCGTTGCCTCCTAAAAAAAAATGTTGAATTTGTTACCACAATTTCAACATTTTATCCTTCATCTTATAAGTTTACTATAGTATATTCTTCTATTATCTAAGTAGAACTACTTATTATTTAAAATAAATTGTCCGCAATATAGTTAATGATTTTTTGAATAATAATTCATTATTCTATTACAAATGAACTATAATACATTCCTCCATTTCTATAATTGAACCTTGTTTTGGGAATACTGGCTGGTTTTTCATGTTCTCTCTTGCTTCTAAATACATGTCTACATTTCCCTGTTTTAATTCATAACCTAAATAGCTAAAAAACTTCAACACTTCTGTATTTGGCTCTCCGAAGGCTTCTACCGCCCATGTTAAATATGATGCCACATTGGTTTCATTGATTTTTAATAAATACTTGCCTTTCCCCCAACTGGTTTCCTCGATATGAAATATTTCTGCTAGGTTCTTGGCAAGTTCTGCTTGTGAAGTATCATTTTTTACATATATCTCATCTTTAATATCCTCTGGTATATCTCTATTAATTACAAACACAACAGGTTTATCTAAATTGTAATTTTTTTCTAATTCCTGCCCTACTTGAATTACTAGATTTTTTTCATATTCATATCTTCTATCATTTAGGTAAAACCATTTGTGCAAGTCTTTTGCTTGGAAAAATATCATCATAAAGAAAACAAAAATAATAAAATTTTTTAGCACTTTTCGTCCCTTTATTTTCTTTACTTGACATGTTAGTAATAAGAATATAAATGAAACAAAAAGTGGAAATACTTGGCATGTTCTATAAGGAGACGCTACTCCTTGTATAATTGATAAAATTATGGTAGATAAGATTAAGCCAAAGTAGCAAAGGCTAAGCCATCTTTTTTTCTTTTTCCATAGTGAAGCTACTAAAAAAGCAATACAAATGATAACCGCAATTGCATACATAGTAATTGGTAAATAATATATTGCTGCTATTCCATATTTTAATAAAATAGTTTCTCCTAGCTTTTGTAGTCCTTCTCTTATTCCTAATGTTTTATATAAAATAGCTTTTTCTGCATTTTGACTTGGCTCTATTCCTAATATATCTTGGCATATATTAGGAATTAAAATAGCAAATCCTACAGCAACGCCAAGTACTAAAATATAAATAATCCCTTTTTTGAATAATTTTACGAATTTTACTTCCTCTTCTTGATAAATTCCTTCTAAAATAAAAGTTATTAACATTCCACATAGATAGACAGGAGCAAATGATTCATATAAACCAACTGCCAAAAATGTGGCAAAACACGCCATAAAAACATATCTAATTTTTGATGTTTTTGTGAATTCATACATACTTATAAGAGAAATAGCAGTTAAGAAGAAACCTAATCCCACACTAAGGCTAGATGGTGTATAAACAAATATTTCATGTATTAGTGGATAAGAAATAAAAAATCCAGAAAAGATAAGATAGGCTATTTTAGGAATTTGGTTTTTTGTTATTTCTTTAAATAACATACAAAAAGTAATCGCTGTTAATACAAGAAAAATAACAGCAATCAAATCCACAAAAAACGGATTAAATTCCATAATATCAAAAATTTTATGAATCAATACTGCTCCTATTCTTCCTTGCGCAATTAATTCTCCCTTTTCAAAATATCTGTCTGCTGATAAGGTATCTACATTAATGGATTCATGTGTTAATACAAATCCAAAACACAAGATGGCAATTAAAATAACAGGAACTATATAGGAAACATCTGTTAAAAATTCTTTAAAACTTTTTTGATATTTTTCCATGTTCATTATCCTCCTTTTTTAAAAATTAATTCTTTTTTCTTCCACTACGAGAGGTCTTTTCATAACTCTACTGTTAATTGATAAAATGTATTCTCCCATAAAACCAATAAAGAATAGCTGTAGAGCTCCTAAAAAGAACATTCCAATTAATAATGGCACCATTCCTGCTACAAATCGATCCCAATATATCAATTTTAAGATCAAGTAAATAATACCAATAATAAAACTAACAATTCCCACTAAAATGCCCAAGAATGTAGCTAATCTTAGTCCTATTTTGGTATAAGAAGTAAAACTTAGCATAGCTGCATCATATAATTTATAAAAATTATTATGTGTTTTTCCTGCCCTTCTTTTTTGTTGTTCATATGGAATTTCTTTTCTTTGAAAGCCTAATTCTGCTACAATTCCCCTTAAAAATGGTGTAGGATCATCTAATTTTCTTAATACTTCTATAAAATCTTTGTCATATAACCCAAATCCTGTGAAATGTTCAATTTGTTCTGTATCTGATATTTTTTTGATTAATTTATAATAACATGATCTTAAAAAATACATGATTCTGTTTTCTTTACTTTTATTTTTTACCCCAATGACGATTTTGTAACCATTTTCCCATTCTTGAATAAATTTCGGAATCATTTCAACTGGGTCTTGGAAATCTGCACAGATAAGCAAGGTACAATCTCCTGTTGTTTGTAGTAGTCCATAATAAGGTGAATTAAATTGTCCAAAGTTCTTTGCATTAAAAATTGCTTTAATATTTTTATTTTTATCACACAAGTGAATTAATTTTTCTCTTGTCTTATCCGTAGAACAATTGTCAATAAAAATCAACTCATATGTATAATTTTGTAGTTTATCTATTTCTTGTATAATTGCCTCTCCAATTGGTTCTACATTTTCTTCTTCATTATAACAGGGAACGACGATACTGATTTTTTTCATGTTTTTACCTCTCCTTTGATAGTTTTTTCATATTCCATTTTTTCATAGATTACTTTACACTATCTTTCTTCTATTCTTGGCTCCCTTATTTAAGGGAGCTGTCGCATTTATGCGACTGAGGGTTCTTTCTTTTAATTATAGACACTCATTAAATAGTGGGTGTAATTTTGGGTAATTTCTTCGTAGCATGGGTCGCCGTGGGCGGCGACACCCTACACTCTAATTATTCTTTATTTTTTTATACCACTGAATTGTTTTTTGAATTCCCTCTTGAAAATTCGTTATAGGAATAAATCCAGTATCTTTTGTTAAATTAGAAATGTCTGCACATAAGTTTATGATTTGCTCCTTTGGAACTTCTTTTGCTCCTAATTTTAATTCTATATTTTTATCAATTTGGTTTTTTATTTCCTCAATGTATTGATATAATGGTTTTGCTTTGCCACTCCCTATACAATATATAGAATTATTTATTCCTTTTTCTCCAATTAAATATAGAGCTCTTGCAGCATCTTCTACATATAAGTAATCCCAGAGTTGTTCTCCTTTTGTATATTCTGGTGATTGATGATTTTCTATCATTTCTCGTATGCTAGACATTACCAAAGTATTCTCATTATCATATGGACCGTAAATGCTTAAAATTCTTGTCCAAATATGCTTTATGCCTAATTGATTTGCTAATATCTGTGTCATTTTTCCACTACAATATTTCGCAATCCCATAAGCTGTTTCCGGTTTTACCGGTGTATCAGGTGCCATCTTTTCTTCTATTTTTCCATATTCTGCTTGTGAGCCTATACCTATAAAAGTATGACAGCCTATTTTGTTTGCTAATTTTAGTGCACTCAAAGTATATTCTATATTTTTCAATTGCATTTGAACATTATTTCTATCTGCTCCCCTTGTTCCTTCCCATGCTAAATGATAAAAGGTATCACAACCATTTTCTATCGTCAATTCTCCTATTTTATCCATATTACATTCTATTAATTTTATCTTTTTATCTACTGGTAATTTTCGCTTGTTTTGAGAGTTTTCTCTTACAATTGCTATTATTTCAATATTTCTTTTCAATAACTCCTTTATTAAAGCAATACCAACAATTCCCGTTCCTCCTGTTATTAAAACCTTTTTCATACTGCCCTCCTTTTTATAGTTTGCTTAATACCTTTTCTACAATTTTCTTAGCGGAAAGTCCATACACTTCTCTTAAATAACTTTGTTTCCCAACAACCGAAGAAAACGTGTCTGGCATTCCAATACGGACTAGTTTTGCTTTTGTATTATGTTCTGCTAATACCTCGGCTACTGCTCCTCCTAAGCCACCTAATATATTATGTTCTTCTACTGACACAATCATATTACACTTGTTAGCACAATCTAATATAGTTTCTGAATCAATTGGTTTAATCGTTGGAAAACTATATTGTGCCACACAATATCCCATTTCTTCTAACCTTTGTCTTGCTCCTGTTGCCTCATCAAGAATAGCTCCTGTAGAAAATATTGCAATTTCATTTCCTTCTTTTATTTTTATTGCTTTTCCTATACGAAAGTTTTTTATTTCTTCATGTATTCTTTTTTCTCCACCTTTTCCTAATCTTAAATAACAGGTACCTTCATGTGCAAACATTGCTTTTGTCACTTCTTTTGCTTCTTCAGGGTCACCTGGTGCAAAAACCATAACATTTGGTATTGCTCTCATAATCGCTATGTCTTCTGTTGCATGGTGTGTCATACCATGAGCTCCATAGGCAAGTCCACCACCAACACTTACAATTTTTACATTAACTTCATGATAGGCACAATCATTTCTGATTTGTTCTAAACATCTTAAAGTTGTGAAGTTACCAATAGAATATGTTACAACTTTTTTCCCTTCTTTTGCCATTCCTGCAGCAACACTTGTCATATTTTGTTCTGCAATTCCTGCATTAAAAAATCTTTCTGGAAATTCTTCCATAAATGGTGTAACAACACCAAACCCTAAATCTCCTATTATTAGACATATATCTTTGTCTTTTCTTGCACTTTCTACTAATGTTTTAATAAAAGTATTCCTCATTTTTTATTCGCCTCCAGCTCTTCTACAGCTTTTGTGTAATCTTCTCCCTGAGGTGGTCTATAGTGCCATACAATTTGATTTTCCATAAAAGAAATTCCTTTTCCCTTTATTGTATCAGCAATAATAACAGTAGGAGTTTCTTTTTTTTGTTTTGCTTCTTCTAATGCTTTTTGTAATTCCTTATGATTATGTCCATCTATTCTAATGGTATTCCAACCAAAACTTTTCCACTTTTCTTCAAATGGTTCTAGCTTCATAGTATTTTCACAAAAATCTAAACTCTGCATTTTATTGTGATCAATGATTGCAATAAGATTTCCCAATTGATATTGATTTGCAAATAGTGCACTTTCCCACACTGCTCCCTCATCACATTCTCCATCACCTAATATCACGAATACCTTATAAGGTTGCTTATCCATTTTGGCTACTAGAGCCATTCCTGCTCCAATAGATAAGCCATGTCCTAATGAGCCTGTTGAAATTTCAATTCCTGGCACTCCCTTGTGAGAAACATGTCCAGATAGCCTACTTCCATCTGCATAATGTGTCTTTAATTCTTCTACATTAAAAAATCCCTCTTCTGCTAATGCCGCATAAATTGCTGCCCCAGCATGTCCCTTACTCAAGATAATCCTATCCCTAGTTGGTAATTTTGGATTTGTATTATCATAATTCATTATTTTAGCATATAAGACAGCTACAATATCTGCAACCGAAAGGACAGATGCAATATGAGAACCATTTGATAAATATGTCATTTCTATCGCATCTCTTCTAATTCTCCATGCAAGTTCTTCAGAATCCTCAAGTTTTTTTCTCATTTTCCTACATTCCTTCTTTCTAAATTTATTTAAAAGCCCATAACTTATTTAAAATAAAATTCAATGGAATTGTAATACACAAGTTAATAAGTGGAGCAATATATTCTGACATACTCCACACATCTACCATTAAGAATAGCAAAAAGGTAGATAATAAAAATGTGCTTCCATAAGAAACATAAACTTTCAATATTTTTTTAGGTATATTATTTGGGGCATTTCCTTTAAACACATATTTATTATTCCAATAATAGGCATTTAATACACTAATCATGAACCCTAGTATATTAGCAATAATATAATGGCAATGGAAAAAAATTAATATATAATAAACACCTAAACTAATTAATGTATTAGAAACTCCAACAATTCCGAAATTTAATAAATTGTTTTATAAGTTTGATAAATTCTTCTTTATTTTCTTTTTTTAATAAATGATTCATTTTTTCTTTCCCGTAGTCCTTAATTTATACTTTCTTTTATTGTTTTTATCATGTAATTTAATTTTTCATCTGTCATTCCTGGATATACTCCTATCCAGAAAGTATCATTCATCACTCTATCAGTATTTTCTAAATTTCCGACAACACGATATCCGCTCTGTGTTTCTCTTAAAGTATCAAAACATGGATGTTTTATTAAGTTTCCTGCAAAAAGATTTCTTGTTTGTATACCATGTTCTTCTAAGTAAGTTGTTATTTTATTTCGATTGATTCCAGGTCTACAAGTAATTAAAAATCCAAACCAACTTGGATCAGAATTTGGAGTTGCTTCTGGTAAAATCATCTTGTCTTCTATTTCTTTTAATCCTTCTTTTAACTTATTAAAATTCTCTCTTCTTCTTTTTCCAAACATTGGTAGTTTTTTTATTTGTGCACATCCAACAGCAGCTTGCATATCTGTTATTTTTAAATTATACCCAAAATGAGAGTATACATATTTATGGTCATATCCTAGTGGTAGCTCTCCATATTGTTTATCAAACCTATGTCCACATAAATTATCTACACCAGAAGGGCAACTACAATCCCTTCCCCAGTCTCTGAAAGATTTTATAATTTTATAGAGTAGAGGGTCATTCGTATACACAGCTCCTCCTTCTCCCATTGTCATGTGATGTGGAGGATAAAAACTAGAGGTGCCAATATCTCCTATTGTTCCTGTAAATTTTGTTTCTCCATTTATCGTATATTTAGAACCTAAGGCATCACAGTTGTCCTCAATTAACCATAAATTATGTTTGTCACAAAAATCTTTCACTTCTTTTAATGGGAAAGGATTTCCCAAAGTATGTGCAATCATAACTGCTTTTGTTTTTTCTGTATAAGCTTTTTCTAGCATTTCTGTATTGATATTATATTCAGGGATGGTAATATCCACAAAAACAGGGATTGCTCCATATTGTATGATAGGAGAAACAGTAGTTGGAAATCCGCATGCCACTGTGATGATTTCGTCTCCTCTTTTTATTTGTCTTTCTTTTAGTAATGGTGAGGTAAGCGTCATAAAGGCTATTAAATTTGCGGATGATCCTGAATTTACACTAGCACAATATTTTACATCTAAAAACTTTGCAAATTCTTCTTCAAATTGTTTTGTATATCTTCCTGATGTTAGCCAAAATTCTAAAGAGCTATCTACTAAATTAACCATTTCCTCATGGTCATACACTCTTGAAGCATAGGATATCCTCTCTCCTTCTTTCCATTCTTTGTTTGTATTATGATATTTGTCACAATATTCTTTTACTAATTTTAAAATTTCTTCTTTTGCTTCTTTTTCTGTTTTGTTTTTAAACATTTTTTTCGCCCTTTCTTTCACCTTTATTTTCGTTTCCAGCTATGGTTGTATGTTATTTTCTATTAATTAAGACTAATTTATCCTTTTTCTCCTGTATTTCAAATTTATCTTTCATGTCCCAATTATATCTTTCCTTTAATATTTCATATAATGTTTTTTCTATAACAACGTCTTTATCTGTTGATTTTAAATATTCTTCTATTTTATCACATTCTTCATAGGTAAAAATATCTACATATGCCGAAAACTTTTTTGTGTCTTTTAAGTTATATTTTTTGTAATATAAGGATTCTTGTTCGGTTATAAATTCCATATTCTGCACATTATATTCTGAATAATCATCTAAATATTTTTTAGAGTTTAATTCTTTTTTATTTAAAAACAAATGAATATTTTTATTTGCTATCAAGTTACAAACTGCCAATGTTGAGAAAGCACATAATATTGTTAAAATAATAAATGCAGTTAAAATGTTTACAGATTTTAGCACTGATTTTTTTTGTAATCTTATTTGTCTTAGTAAATTGTCTAAGAATATACCCATTAATATAATTCCTGGATAAATAACTGAAGGAAAAACTAGATTATGACTTCTCCCTTGATAGTAAACAAATACTCCTATTCCTAAAATTGATAGCACAAAAATCATGGCATTCTTTTGGAACAATATTCTCTTTTCATGATTTATCATATGTATTTTACTTAATGCAATAGCTAATCCCACAATATAACTAAATATTAATAATATCCATGGATGCCACAACTTCATTTTTATCATATAAAAGCCTGTGCCGATAAAATGTAGTTTGACTTGCAATCATTTTATAAACACTTGTTATTTCTCCTGTTCGCATATACCCTATTATCATTACCATAATCCAGGTTAAGAAAAAAGATAAAATTGCAAGAAAAATAATTTTTGTAATTTCAACATAAGTTTTTTTGTCTTTTATGCTATGGAAAAATAATACTTGATATAATAAGAAACCACTCCAAATTAGTAAGACAATAAGTCCTGTTTCTAAATTCCAAAATAGGGCAAAGGAAGAAATAAAATAACCAATTATTTCTAATAGTAATTTCTTTTCTCTTTTTCTTAAGTAAATTGTTATCCATAATAATATAATCGATATCCATAATGTTCTATGTGGCATATATTGTAAATATACTTGCTGTGTGTCTGTAATCATAAACATAACTAGCCAAAGTCCAACACCTAAAATTACCAAAAAACTAATTATTTTATTTTTTATTGCTTTATTGGTGACTATTGCAAAATTTGTCATTGTAATGGCAACCAAAATACAGTTTATTATACTAAAAAATAGTAGACTGTCTTGCTGAAATATATTTTGTAATAACACATATATATAAGAATAACAGCCATATAATGGTGTAAAATCAACGTAAGGTGTTAATCCACTTGAAATCTTTAGTATTGGATAGTAATAAGCATCGAAATGATGTGCTAACTGACTGCTTTGTTCAAAAGAATTATTGATATATAAAAAAGATAAAATAGCAATAAATAAAGCTGTTAATACATATGTTATACGGTTTATCCATTTTCTTTTTTTAATAAACTTCTGATATAGAATTAATAATATAATTCCTCCTAGAACACCCCAATATGCACTCTTTATACATCTAAATATTGGTTCATTTTCTCCAAATATAACAATTAAACATATACCTAATATGATTAATAATAAATTTAAACAAGAAAAAATAATAAATATATTCTTACTATATTTTTGATGTTTTCTAAATTTTTCTATTATCTTATAAGCAAATATATAAAATATTGGGAAAGAGATAGTTAATAAAATATATTGTAGTTTTTCTGAATCTTCTGCTACAAATTCACTAACATCTTTTATATAATTCTCTTTTATATATTGTTCGTCTAGCTGGTCTGGAATAAAAGATAGCAAATATCCTAATAAAATTAATAATAATATTGCTACCGCTAAAGCCAAGCACATATTGGCTTTAGCATCATATTTTTGATTTTCTATTATTAATTGCTTGTTCCTCTTTTTCATAACAATACTCCTCAATTTGCTCTTTCATACATCTGTTGATATCTCCATTTTGGTTTTGTATTTTTGCAAATTCTACCGTTTTTTCGATGGCTTGCTCAATATTCCATGTTGGTTGCCAGCCAAGTTCTTTTTTTATTTTAGAACAATCCAATTTCAAAAAATTTGCCTCTTTTGGTGCATCCTTTTCTGCTATATTAACCCATTTTAAATCTTGTCCCCATTTTTTGCAAAATATAGTAGCTAGTTCACCTGTTGTTATACAATCTTCTTCTTTTGGTCCCACATTGTAATATCCTTGTTTTTCTATATTCTCATATTGTTCTCTTGCAATCAGTAAATAGGCAAATAGAGGTTCTAATACATGCTGAAATGGTCTCGTAGAATAAGGATTTCTAATAATAATGTCTTTTTTTGCTACTGCAGCTCTAATGCAATCTGGTATAATTCGGTCTTTAGCAAAATCTCCTCCTCCAATTACATTCCCCGCTCTGGCTGTTGATATTGCAACACCGCCATCTGAAAAGAAACTCTTTTGATAGCTATGTGTTACTAACTCAGAACAAGATTTACTATTAGAATATGGGTCTAGCCCATCTAGTTCATCTGTTTCTCTGTATCCCCATTCCCATTCTAGGTTTTTATAGACCTTGTCTGTTGTTATATTTAAAAAAGATTTTACTGTATCACTTTTTCTAATACACTCCAATATATTTACTGTTCCCATTACATTGACTTCATAAGTATAAGCTGGATTTTGGTAGCTTTCTCTTACAATTGGCTGTGCAGCCATGTGAAACACAATTTCTGGTTTTGCTATTTGAAATGCTTTTTCTAGTTCTTCTTGATTTCTAATATCTCCTATTATACTACTTTCCATATTTTTTTCAATTTCTGCTAAAGAAAACAAACTTGGGTTTGTAGCTGGCAAAGCAAATCCTGTTACCTTTGCTCCTGCCATTTCTAAAATCTTACACAACCAACTACCTTTAAAACCTGTATGTCCTGTTATAAATACGCTTTTATTTTTAAAAAATTCCATTTGATTCTTCATTTTATTCATCATCCCATACTTTCCATGGAGCATTTCCAGATTCCCATAATGCTTCTAATTGCATTTTATCTCTCTGTGTATCCATACATTTCCAAAACCCATGATATTTATATGCCATAAGTTGTCCATCCTTAGCAAGTTTTTCTAAAGGTTCTTGTTCAAAAACGGTTTCGTCTCCTTTAATATAATCAAAAATTTCTGGATTTAAAACCATATATCCCGCATTGATGTAACTTCCATCCATTTGATTTTTTTCTCTAAAAGACACAATTTGATTGTCTTCAGAAATATCTAGTACTCCAAATCTTTGCCCTACATTTACAGATGTCATAGTTGCAATCTTACCATGTGATTGATGAAATCTGATCAAATCATTCATATCAATATCGCTTACACCATCTCCATAAGTGAGCATAAATGTTTCATTTCCTATATAATCTTTGATTCTTTTAATTCTTCCTCCTGTCATTGTTTTTAATCCTGTGTCTACTAATGTTACTTTCCATGGTTCTGCATAATTACTATGTACAGTCATTTCATTTTTGCATAGGTCAAATGTAACATCTGATGTATATAGATAATAATCTGCAAAAAATTCTTTAATTACATTTCCTTTGTAGCCTAGGCATATAATAAAATCGTGAAAACCTCTTTGAGAATATTCTTTCATTATATGCCACAAAATAGGTTTATCCCCAATTCCAATCATAGGTTTTGGTTTTAAATGACTTTCTTCTGATATTCTTGTTCCAAATCCACCTGCTAATATGACAGTTTTCATGGCGTATTCCCTCTTTTCTTTTTCGTTTATTTTATCAAATTACGCCATAAAAAGTCAACTATTTACTTATATAATGTTTTATTTTCCCATGAACATTTGCACATAAATTTTCCCATACTTTGGGCTGTTTACAACACCAATTCCAGTATAGTTATAACTGCTATTTAAAATGTTTGCTTTATGCCCTTCTGAATTCATCCAAGCATTGACTGCTCCTGAGTTTTTTGAATTTCCAGCAATGTTTTCCCCTGCTGTTTTATAACTAATTTTAAAACTTTTTATCATGTCAAATGGACTTCCATAAATAGGTGAGGTATGTGAAAAATAGTTATTTTCTACCATGTCTTGCGCTTTTATTTTAGCTACATTTTGTAATTCACTATCTATTTGTAATGCTACTAATCCTGCCTTCATTCTTTGCTCATTAATTAAATAAAATACTTCTTTTTCATCTTCTGTTAATAAATTTATGGTATTCGTTCCCGTGTTATTATTTTGATTATTCTGTGTTGTGTTATCTGAACTAGGTTTAATAGGCTTTACATATTTTTTACTAACAGCTCCTACTAAATCTTTATCAGTTTGTACTACATACCAGTCTCCAATTTGTGCAAACACCCTGATATATTCATTTTTTTGTATTGTTCCCACTATCTTGTAACTGGTACTTGGTCCACTCCTTACATTTAAAGTAGAAGTCGTTACTAAACCAGTTACAAAGTCTGTTTCTTGATAATGGGTCATTCCAAATACTTGGTAAAAATAAAATAACAGGATTAATAGCATTATTATTAATCCTGTTATTTTTAACGTTTTTTTCTTTTCCATAAACATCACCCTTTGATCTATTTTGCTTTTAGTCATTTCTTCGAAGAGCGGGCAATTAAAATCATTCCCACAATTCTCACATATTATTTTATGCTATCTTTTTAGTAATTCATATTCAATTAAAGTAATGTTTATGCTTAGATTTTAATAATTATACATATGCTGATTATATGTTTTCAAAGGGATATCTTGGTCATCTCCTTTATATGTTAAAAGTTCTTCCACTCCAACTTGCCCACATGGTTTTATCCAAAATGTATCATCTAAATAGCTATATTTTAGAATAACAGATTGTTCTTCTGAATATAAGTAGTATACCTCTAACCAAGCATTTGGTGTAGAAATGTAGCACTTACCAGTATCATATTCCTCTGGAAGATTTACCACTTTAGATAAGACATTTGTTTCTACAATATTATTTTCTAATTTATAATTATCTTCTAAGATATCTAGCACTGCTTCTGCATTTTCTTCTGCTACGTAATTATTATATTCTTGTATACAAGCAATAGGTAAATCATATATTTCAGAATCATCTTCTCTTAATTGTCTTATTTCTGTATTAATAATATCAGTTTCGTCATCTTCTTCTGGAATATTTACTTTCATCACTAC
>CALXQB010000037.1 GCA_944390445.1 uncultured Clostridia bacterium
TATTGCTTTTAAACTGCATTTAATCGTACAAATTGCTTTTACTTTACAGAATTGCTTTTAACTTTTCACTTGACGAAGTCAATATTAATTTACAAGTCAAATAAGTCACCTAGCGGTAAACCTTCATTGCATCTTTTAATTGCTTCTGCAAATAGTCCTGCAATTGATAACACTTTTATTTTATCAATTCTTTTATCTTTTGAAATTGGTATTGTATTCGTTATAATTAATTCTTTGATATCAGATTGTTTTATTCTCTCAATTGCTGGTCCTACCAATAATCCATGTGTACATGCTACATAAATATCTTTCGCTCCTGCTTTTTTTACAACATGTGCGGCCTCTATTAATGTTCCTGCTGTTTCCACTTCATCATCAAAAATGATTGCCGTTTTGTCCTTGACATCTCCTACCACACTTGTAGCAATTGCTTTTTCCTCGTTTCCCTCCCTTCTTTTATCTACTAATGCAATCGGACAATCAAAGAAATGAGAATATCGATGTGCTTTTTTTACACTCCCTGCGTCTGGTGCCACTACTACAATTTGTGCAAAATTCTTATCTTTTAAATATTTTTGAAATATATTTCTTGCTGTAATTCTTACACATTCTATATTAAAGTACGCTTGAATCGCAGAATTATGCAAATCGCAGGTGATTACCCTATCGGCTCCAGCCGCTTCCAAAAGTTGTGCAAACAATTTAGCAGTAACGGGTATTCTCGGTTGATCTTTTTTATCTGACCTAGAGTACATATAATATGGTAATACTACATTAATTCTTCTAGCTCCCGCTCTTTTTGCTGCATCAATAGCAATTAATAATTCCATAATTCTTTCATTTACAGGAGGCTGTGTTGTTTGAATTAAATAAATATCATGTTCTCTTACTGTTTCTTGGTACTGAACAAAAGTGTTATCATTTTTAAATTTCATAAAAGTAATTTTTCCTGGTTTTAATTCTAAGTTTTCACATATTTCCTCTGTAAATTTTTCTGCCGTATTACAAGCGAAAATTTTAATTTTCTCCATTTTTTTCTCCTCTTTATATCATTTTATTTTTTATCCAATAAAAATAAGGCTAGTAAGCAATGCCCTAACCTTATTATTATTTTTACCTTCCATGTGTTACTCTGTCACGTAATTCTGCTAATTTTCCATTATTCCATCTTGAAGTTGTTCCTACCAAATATCCTGTAATTCTTTGGATAGTATCTATATTGGTTCCTCCACAAACTGGACAAACTTTTAAATCTTTATCTGCGTTTTCAAAGCCGCAGTCAATACATCTACTTCTCGTATGATTAATAGAACCATAGCCCATATTATATTTATCCATTAAGTCTACAACCGCTTCTACACTTTCTGGGTTATGTGTTGCATCTCCGTCTAATTCAATATAGAATATATGTCCACCCAATGTTAATTCATGATAAGGTGCTTCTATTTTTGCTTTATGTTCTGCTGTACATTTATACCATACAGGAACATGATTACTATTGGTATAATAATCCTTATCTGTTACTCCATGAATAGTCCCAAATTCTTTTCTATCGATTTTAGTAAATCTGCCAGACAATCCTTCCGCTGGTGTTGCCAATAGAGAATAATTTAAGTCATATTTATCAGAATATGATTGACAATCATCTCTCATTTGGGTAATAATCTCAATTCCTAATTTTTGTGCTTTTTCAGATTCAGCATGATGTTTTCCAGTAAGTGCAATCAAGCATTCTGCTAATCCAATAAATCCAATTCCAAGAGTTCCGTGTTTTAATACACTTTCTACTGTATCATTTGGTTTTAATTTTTCACTATCTTGCCATAATCCACTCATTAGCATTGGAAATTGTTTTGCAACTGCTGTACATTGGAAATGATATCTATCATACAATTGTCTTGCCGCTACTGAAGTATATTGTTCTAGTTTTTGTAAGAAAATCTTTTTTACCACTTTATTATATTCTGGTGTCATATGTTCTTCGCTACCAGTTCCAATATCAAAATAAATGCCTACTCTTTCTTGAGCTTCTTTTGCAGCTTCTATAGCAAGTCTTACTAAGTTAACCGTAGTAAAAGATAAATTTCCTCTTCCCACAGAGGTATCTTCTCCGTGGCGGTTTGAAAATACTCTTGTTCTGCATCCCATAGTTGCTACTTCGTAATATCCTCTATTTGGATCATCTGCTCTCCATTTTGGATGTACATTAAAGGTAGCATCTAAGTTCAAGAAATTTGGAAAGAAACGTTTTGCAGAAACTTCACACGCTAATTTATATAAATCATAATTTTTATCTTCAGGTAAATAGTTTACTCCTCTCTTTTTCTTCCAAATTTGAATTGGAAAGATAGGAGTTTCTCCATTTCCTACTCCTCTTTTGGTTGAAGTAAGCATCTCTCTAATTATACATCTACCTTCTGGGGAAGTATCTGTTCCATAATTAATAGAACTAAATACAACTTGGTTTCCCCCTCTAGAGTGGATAGTATTCATATTATGGATAAATGCCTCCATAGATTGATGCACTCTATTTACAGTAGAGTTAATTGCCATTTGAATATATCTTTCATCGTCTTTTAATCCTTTTAGGTCTTTGGTAATATAATCATCTGGTGTATATTCATAAAGATGTGATAAGTCTTTATCTAATAATTCTTCTATTTTCTTAATTTCTTCTACATAGGTTTTCTTTACAAAAGGAGCTAAATAATAATCAAATTCAGGTATTGCTTGTCCTCCATGCATTTCATTTTGAACTGTCTCTAAAGAAATACAGCCTATGATACTTGCTGTTTCAATTCTTTTAGCAGGTCTAGAACTACCATGTCCTGCTCTAAATCCTTCTTTCAAGATTTTATCTAAAGGATGCTGAAGACATGTTAAACTTTTTGTTGGATAATAGTCTTTATCATGGATATGAATATATCCTTTTTGATGTGCTTCTCTTGCTTCTGTAGATAGTAGAAAATCATCCACAAATGGTTTGGTTGTTTCTGATGCAAATTTCATCATCATACCTGCAGGTGTGTCTGCATTCATATTAGCATTTTCTCTTGTTACATCATTTGATTTAGTTTCTATAATTTCTAAGAACATATCTTTTGTTCTTGATTTTCTGGCAACATCTCTGTTATATCGATAAGTAATATAACTTTGTGCAACTTCTTTTCTAGATGATGCCATTAATTTTTTTTCTACTAAATCTTGAATTTCATAAACAGATGCCTGCATTTTACCTTCTAATGATTTTTCAACATTTGCTGCAATTTTATTAGCTAAATCAATATCCACTCCACCTGGTGTTTGTGACATCGCTAGTGTAATTGCTTTTACAATTCTTTCTGGATTAAACTCTGCAATCCTACCATCTCTTTTAATAACCTGCATTTGTATATACCCCCTACTTTTTTTGTTTACACCTTTTCAAAAAATAATTCACTATTCTTATTTCATTCCTCACTATTCACTAAGAATAGTGAACAATGAGAGTCGAATAATGAATTTTCATTATTTTGTCTAGCTAAAATTTGGTGTTTTCAATTTTGCAACCCCTATTTTGCGTAGGACGTTGATTCTCATTTGTTACAAATGCATTTTAATATGAATTTTTTGTAATGTCAATATAAATCACTTATGTAAATGGCTCCATAGTATTGCATTTCCCTTGCGAGTTTGCTTCGTTTTTACATTAATTACCTTTTTATTTTGTCTGTAAGAAAACGAATAATTCTTTTATTTTCAACCTTTTTCGCGTTTATTACATTTAGATTACAGTTTAATTACAAATTGATTTCATTTTCTATTTTCTTTCATATTTTTTCTTAGATGGCTAATAATTTCTGTTCCGTGCGATGGCTCCCTCTCCCACCGCTTTTGCAATTTGCAATAATCCTCCTGTGCAATCTCCTACAGCATATAGTCCTTGTATATTGGTTTGCATTCTCTCGTCTACCAAAATTTTTTGATTTTCAATTCTTGCTCCCAATTTTCTGGCAAAGTCAATACTAGAGGCCGTTCCTTCTGCTATAAAAATCCCAGACATTGGAACTGTTGTGTCATCTTTAAAGGAAATCTCTTTCACAGTTGTATCTCCTCTAAATTCTCTTATTTCTTTTTCATTTATTTTAATTTTATCACTCCTTAGCTCTGGAGCTTTTTTTCCATTTGTTAGCATTGTTACAGAATTAACAATTGGTAGTAGCTGTTCTATTTCATGAATAGCATAATTTCCATTTCCTAATACAGCTACATCTTTTCCTCTAAAAAAGAAACCATCACAAATAGCACAATAACTAATACCTTTTCCTTCATATTCTTTTAATCCCTGAATTGGCAAAATCACACGATTAACTCCTGTTGCAATTACAACAACTTTTGACTCATATTCATTCTTTGTTGTTATAATTTTAAAAGTTATATCAAATGATATTTCCAAGACTTCTTCTTCTATGATAGATATTCCTAAATTTTTAGCTTGTTCTTCTCCATTTTCAATTAGTTGTCTACCTGAAATACCATTGGGAAATCCATAATAATTTTCTATTTTTTCCGTTTTTTCTAATGCTCCACCGTCTTTACCAATGACAAGTGTAGATAAATTTGCTCTTTGCGTATATAAAGCAGTAGATATTCCTGCTGGTCCTTTTCCAATTATAATAACATCATACATTCTTAATTTTCCTCCTTTTTACTAAAAAAATGATCTTAGAATATATCTGTTAAGATATGTCCCAAGACCATCTTGGTGTTAGAGGACAATCCTCTCATCACCATTAATTAAATATTGCATCAAATTCGTCTCCATCAATTTTTTCTTTTTCTAATAGAATTCCAGCTACAATGTTTAATTTTTCGGCATGTTCTCGTAGAATATATTTTGCTGTTTGATATGCCTTATCAATAATTTTCTTTACTTCTTCATCGATAATTCCCGCTGTTTCTTCGCTAAAGTTTTTGGTTTGCGTAAAGTCTCTACCTAAAAATACTTCTTCTTGTCCTGATCCAAACATAATAGTTCCTAATTTTTCACTCATTCCATATTTGGTTACCATGTCTCTTGCGATCTTAGAAGCTCTTTCAATATCATTGCTAGCACCTGTAGAAACATCATTTAGCACTAATTCTTCTGCTGCTCTACCACCTAACAAGGATACGATCGTTTCTTCCATTTCTGATTTTGACATAAAATTCTTATCCTCATTTGGTCTATACATCGTATAGCCACCTGCCATACCTCTAGGAACAATAGATATTTGGTGTACAGCATCTTGTGTTGGTAAAAATCTACTAACTACTGCATGCCCTGCTTCATGGAATGCTACCAATTTATTTTCTTTTTCACTTCTAACTCTTGTTTTCTTTTCAGGTCCCATGGTTACTTTTACCATAGCATCTTCTATTTCTGCCATACCAATTTCTTTCTTATTCCTTCTTGCTGCCAATAAAGCTGCTTCATTTAATACATTTTCTAAGTCTGCCCCAGAAAAACCTGAAGTATTTTTTGCAATTGTTTTTAAATCTACATCATTTCCTAATTTTTTCTTTTTACTATGCACTTCCAAAATCTGTTCTCTTGCTCTTACATCTGGTGAACTTACTACGATTTGTCTATCAAATCTTCCTGGTCTTAATAGAGCTTTGTCTAAAACATCTGGTCTATTGGTTGCTGCTAATACAATTACGCCTTCATTGGTTCCAAATCCATCCATTTCTACTAATAATTGATTTAATGTTTGTTCTCTTTCATCATGTCCTCCACCAAGTCCAGCTCCTCTTTGACGTCCTACGGCATCGATTTCATCAATAAAAATGATACATGGTGCATTTTTCTTTGCTTGTTCAAATAAATCCCTTACTCTTGAAGCACCAACACCTACAAACATTTCTACGAAATCTGAACCACTGATAATAAAGAAAGGTACACCTGCTTCTCCCGCTACAGCTTTTGCAAGTAACGTTTTACCTGTTCCTGGTTGCCCAACTAATAATACACCTTTTGGAATTCTAGCCCCCATATCTGTAAATTTCTTAGGAGATTTCAAAAATTCTACAATTTCTTGTAATTCTTCTTTTTCTTCGTCTACACCTGCAACATCTTCAAATGTAATTCTATTTTTATCTGCTGTTTGCATTAATCTTGCTCTGCTTTTTCCAAAGCTCATCGTTTTATTTCCGCTTTGTCCATTATTCATGATTAAAAGCCAAAAGATAAGGAAAATAATTAGTATAGCAAATGGTGAAAATAGACTTAATATTGTAATAAAAATAGATTGTGATTTTTCTGTTAATGTAATTTCTCCTGTTTCAAGTCTTTCTTGCACATATTCCATAAAGCTATCGATACTTGGTATATTTACTTCTTTACTAATGGAAGAATCTTTTAAAAGTACATATGCTTTTCCTCCATCAGCAGAAAGTTCAATCTCTTGTACTTCTGCATTATTAATTCTATTAATCAATTCTGAATAGCTCATTTTCTTACCACTGTTATCCACTAAAGTTGTTACAACTACCAGAAAAATAATTCCTATAATTAGCCACATAGCTAATGTTTTTATTCCATTTTTCAAAAAAAGACCTCCTTTATGTTCTTTAGGATTTATAGCACAAAA
Organism: uncultured Clostridia bacterium; assembly: GCA_944390445.1. Lineage (GTDB taxonomy): Bacteria > Bacillota > Clostridia > TANB77 > CAG-508 > CALXRW01. The sequence goes on from CALXQB010000037.1 coordinate 6,612, forward strand.
TCCTGTATCACTTTTTGCTATGGAATACTATAGCATATTCCTCTATTTTTTTCAATACTTTTTTCCAAAATCATTTTGCTGTAAGCGTTGGTATTAAAGGATTTCCTTACGGAAGGTTCTACATCAGCTGGAAAAAAATTTTTTTATTTTTTACTAAAATTTTTAAACCTTTTGTTGGTATTAAATATTTATTTCCAATATTATTCTGGCATAATTTAATAAGATCATCAATATTGATTTTTTCAATTCCTAAAGTGGAACTCATTAATCTATTGATAGTATACAGCAATATTCTCCTCTTTATGACTAATTCTAGAAGATTAAATTTCTTTAAATCTAAAATAATTTCCTTTTTTTCCTCTTTGAACATTAAGTTTTCATACTCTTTTTCTATTACAGCGTCCATATAGTTTGTTTCTTCTGTAACAATATCAGATAATCTCGCTAATGTTTTTATAATATTAGGATTAAATTCTTTTTCTATGTAAGGAATACATATGTTTCGAATTTTATTTCTTGTATATATATTTTCCTGATTTGTCTCATCTATTCTTGGTTTTAAATTATTTTTTTCACAATATTCTTCAATTTCCTTACGGGAGCAATTAATAAGGGGTCTAATATATTTTCCATTTCTGTTTTTTTCGATCCCTTTTAATCCATTTATTCCACTCCCTCGAAATAAATTCATTAAAATCGTTTCAGCTTGATCATTTAAATTATGTGCCGTAGCTATTTTCTGAGCATTTATTTTTTTCATAATTTCTTCAAAAAAAGAATACCTTATCATTCTTCCTGCTTCTTCTATTCCCATTTTTTCTTTTTGAGCAATATCTTTTATATTTTCTTTTTTAATATAAATTGGTATTTCTTTTTGGTCACAAACATTTTTTACATATTCTTCATCTGCTAAAGCCGATTCTCTAATACCATGATTAATATGTGCCACTACCATTCGAAAATTTAACTCTTTTTTCAATTTTTCTAATATAGTAAGCATGCAAATAGAATCTGGTCCACCAGAAACTCCTACAACAATTGTTTCTCCAGATTCTATCAAATGATTTTCTTTTATATGTTTTTTTACTTTATCTTCTAACATTTTTCCTTTCCCAACCAGAAGTGTCCCCAACGGAACATTACTCCCTTGCTAAGTTTACAAATTTTGTATAACTTCCTAGCCACATTAATTCCACAGTCCCTGTTGCTCCTGCTCTATGCTTTGCTAAGATAATTTCTGCTATATTTTTTCTTTCCGTATCTGGATTATAATAGTCTTCTCTATAAATAAACATAACAATATCTGCATCTTGTTCAATAGCTCCAGATTCTCTTAAATCAGAAAGCATCGGTTTATGGTCTGTACGCTGTTCTGCAGCTCTTGATAATTGTGATAGAGCAATGACAGGAACATCTAACTCTTTTGCCAAAATTTTTAAAGACCTACTAATTTCTGAAATTTCCTGTTCTCTACTTGCATTCTTTTTCCCAGTTCCTTGTATTAATTGTAGGTAATCAATTATAATTAATCCGATATTTTTTTCTAATTTCATTTTCCTACACTTTGCTCTAATTTCAGAAATAGAAATACCTGGTGTATCATCAATATAAATTTCTGCTTCTGATAACGGTCCTACTGCACTAACTAATTTAATCCAGTCCTCTTCTTCTATATTTCCTGTTCTTACTTTATTACTATCTACCATGGCTTCACTACATAAAATTCTACTTCCTAATTGTTCTTTTGACATCTCCAAATTAAAAACAGCAACTGGTACTTTTTCTCTAATTGCTACATGTGATGCAATATTTAAAGCAAAAGCAGACTTACCCATGGCAGGTCTTGCTGCAATTAGCACAAGGTCTGAATTATGGAGGCCTGCTGTAATACGATCCAAGTCAATAAATCCAGTGGCAATCCCAGTAATTCCTCCTTTATGATTGTATAATTTTTCTAATTCATCAATGGCATTAATTAAAACTTCTTTAATAGGAGTATAACCTTTTGTGTTTCTATTTTGCATGATGTCAAAAATCTTTTTTTCTGCCACATCCATTATGCATTCTGTTTCTTCTGTTTGATCATATCCCATTTGGCTAATTTCATTAGAAGCTTTAATTAGTTTTCTTAATATAGATTTTTCTTCTACAATTTGAATATAATTTTCTATATTGGAAACAACTGGTACTTTATCAGGAAGGCTCGCTAAATATTCTAACCCACCTACCGTTTCAAATTTTCCAATCTGTGTTAATTCTGATTTTACAGTAATGATATCAATTGGTTCGCTTCTAGCATATAGGCTTAACATTGCTGAATAAATTGTTTTATTATCTTCACGATAAAAATCTTCTTCTTTTAAAACTTCAATGGCATTAATAACTGCATCTTTATCGATCAACATGCTCCCTAAAATAGCCTGCTCGGCTTCAATATCATGTGGTGGTATTTTTCCTACTTCCATTTTTGTTTCTCCTTAATCTCTTACACTAACTGCTAAATTTGCACTAATTCCTTCATATAATTTTATCTCTACTGAGTAATTTCCTAATGCTTTAATGGTTTCTTTTACCATAATTTTCTTTTTATCAATTTCTATATTTTGTTGTTCTTTTAAATTTTCTGCGATTTCCTTTGCTGTTACGCCCCCAAAAATCTTTCCATTCTCACCTGCTTTTACTTGTATAGAAAGCGTAATTTTTTTAAGTTTCTCTGCTAATTGTTTTGCCTCTTCTTTTTCTTGTTCTTTTTTTCTTTTTGCAGTTTCTTGTCTTGCTTTTAGTTGATTTAAATTGTCTTTTGTAGCTTCCACAGCAAGTTTCTTAGGAAATAAATAATTTCTGGCATATCCATCACTGCTATTTATAATTTCATCTTTTTTTCCCACATTCTTAATGTCTTGTAATAAAATTACTTTCATTGTTTACCATCCTTTCTTAATTTTATTGTTCCAATGTATCTTCTATTTGCTTAATTAATTCTTCTTTTGCTTGTTCTACTGTAATTCCTTCTATTTGTGCTCCTGCCAAAGTAATGTGTCCTCCACCTCCTAGTTTTTCTAAAATAACTTGTACATTAATATCTCCTATAGAGCGTCCACTAATACATATTTTATCTCCCATATTTCCAATAACAAATGATGCTGTAATATTATTAATCGTAAGTAATTCATCTGCTGCTTTTGCGCAAATTAAATTAGCATCTTTATCCACTTGATGATAAATTGAAATTCCAATAGAGCCTTTTATTACTTCTGCATTTTTTACAATCTCAGCAATTGTTTTATAACTATCTAAATTGCTTTGGAACCATTTTTTTACCCTTAAGATATCAATACTTGATTTTCTTAAATATGCTGCTGCCTCAAAGGTTCTTACTCCTGTTTTAAAGGTGAAATTCTTTGTATCTACCATAATACCAGCATACAAACTTTCTGCTTCTATCTCTCTTAATTCTATTTCGTTTTCAGAATATTGCAAAATTTCCACCACAAGTTCTGCTGCCGAAGAAGCATAAACCTCATGGAAAGAAAGCATAGGAGATTCAATGGTGTCCACACTTTTTCTGTGATGGTCAATTATTACAATCTTTTCAGTCTTTTCCAATAATTCTGGAACTTCTACATAACTTTTCTTGCAAGTATCTACCACAATTAATAATGTTTCATTTGTTATCTTACTCAATGCCTCATTTTTATCAACAATTATATCTTTATATTCTTTTTCTTTTACAAGTTCTGCCATAAATTCATTTAAGCTTAGCCCTGTATTGTTATTTACAATATAGGCTTTTTTGCCCATTTCTGTCACAAAGCGATAAAGCCCTAAACTTGATCCAAGACTGTCAATATCTCCATTGGTATGTCCCATAATCATAACATCTTTGGATTCTAATATTAATTCTTCAAGAGCGTGTGCTACAATCCTTGCTTTTACCTTTGTTCTTTTTTCTACTTCCTGTGCTCTTCCTCCGAAGAATGAATATTTCCCGTTTTCACGAATAACAGCCTGATCCCCTCCTCTACCTAATGCAATATCCATAGCAGAGAGTGCAGATTTATATTTTTCGTAATTTGAGGTTCCTTCATTAGATACTGCAATACTTAAAGTTATTGGCAGTTTTCCTTCTAGTTCAATCTCTTTTATAGAATCTAATATTGAAAATTTTTCTTCTTTCAAAAGTTTTAAATATCTTTGTTCAAAAATGTAAACAAAAGTGTCTCGATCTGTTTTTACGACAAGTCCTCCTGTTTTAGAGGCCCATTCATAGATACTTTTTTCTATAGCAGCTGTTGCTTGTGGTTTTTCTGTTGTTCCAATTTTAGGAAAAATTTCTTCATAATTGTCAATCATAATGACACCAATACAGGTTTTTAAGTTTTTGTTCATATCTCTTAGTCGCTCTTTTTCTGTATTATCAATAAAGTATAATGTCATCATATATTCTACGTTTTTATCATTTTGTTTGCTTTTTACATATTCCCCTAATATTTTATAAGTTTTATTTCCAATTAACATTTCTTTTTCGATGATTTTTTCTTTTTCTTCTGATATTTCTTGCTTAATTTCTTTAATGATTTCATCTAAGTAATTATTAATGTCAATGTTAATGAATTCTTTAATAAACTTTGAGCTTTTCCAAATGATATTTCCATTTGTTTCAATAATAATAAGGGGAAATGGTGAATTAATTAATGTTCTTTTTGCCGCTGTATCTACATCTAATATTAGCTCTTGAATATGACTTGATATTTCTGACTTTCTTTTATTATTTGCCCAATAGGAATAGTATACAATTAAAGCCTGTAATAAAATAGAAGGTATAATAAACTTTATGTCTAAAATACAAATGACAATTAGTAATAACGCTATTATACCCAAATATATTTTTGTTTTTGATATTAATTTTTCCACATTCTTTTTAGTTTTTGGCTGCATAACTGCCTCCTTCTAAATATATGCACATATTGTATCTAAAAAACTAAGATTTGTCAAGGTGTATGCCAAAGGGGACGGCACATACATTTGCAAAAGAGCAATTGAAAATTCAATTGCTCTTTTTTCTATTTTTGTTCAGAAGTTTCTGTTTCTTCTGTGCTAATTTTTATTTTCTTATAGCGATTCATTCCTGTTCCTGCTGGTATTAATTTTCCGATAATAACATTTTCTTTAAGTCCAAGTAAATTATCTACTCTTCCTTTTACTGCAGCTTCTGTTAATACTCTTGTAGTTTCTTGGAAAGATGCTGCAGATAAGAAGCTTTCTGTTGCTAAAGAAGCCTTTGTAATTCCCAATAATACTCTTCTTCCCTTTGCAGGACGTTTTCCTTCTTGTTCCATTAATTTATTTTGTTCTTCAAATTCATACATATCTACGAATGAACCTGTAAACATATGGGTATCGCCTTCATCTTCTATTTTTACCTTTTTAAGCATTTGTCTACCAATTACTTCAATATGTTTATCATTAATGTCAACACCTTGGTTACGGTATACTTTTTGTACTTCAGATACCAAATAGTCATGAACACCTGCTGGACCTTTGATAGCTAAGATATCATTTGGGTTAATAGAACCTTCTGTAATTGGGTCTCCTGCTTCTATTTCATCTCCATCTTTTACTCGTAATTTTGATCCAAAGCTAATGACATAAGTTTTTGCATTATCTTTTCCTGTAATGGTTACTTCTTTTCTCTTATTATTATCTGCAATAGATACCTTTCCTGAAATTTCTGTTACAACAGCAACACCCTTTGGTTTTCTTGCTTCAAATAACTCTTCCACTCTTGGAAGACCTTGTGTAATATCTGATCCTGCAACACCACCTGTATGGATCGTTCTCATTGTAAGCTGTGTACCAGGCTCTCCTATAGATTGTGCTGCAATAATTCCTACTGCTTCTCCGATATTTACTTTTTCTCTTGTTGCAAGACCCATTCCATAGCATTTACTACATACACCATGTTTTGCTCTACATGCTAGAACAGAACGTACTTTTACTTTTGTAATACCACTGTCTACAATTTTCTTTGCAATTTTTGGTGTGATTAGAGTTTCTGTATCTGCCAAAATTTCGCCAGTTTCAGGATGAACAATTGCCTCTAATGGATATCTTCCTTCAATTCTTTCTGAAAGTTTTTCAATTACTTGTGTTCCATCTTTGATGTCTGCTACTTCAATTCCTTCAGTTGTTCCACAATCATCTTCTCTTACAATAATATCTTGGCTAACATCAACTAATCTTCTTGTTAAGTAACCAGAGTCTGCTGTTCTTAAAGCAGTGTCTGCCAATCCTTTTCTTGCTCCATGGGAAGAAATAAAGTATTCAAGTACGTCTAGTCCCTCTCTAAAGCATGATTTAATTGGAATTTCTACCGCCTTTCCAGAAGTATTGGCCATTAATCCTCTCATACCTGCAATTTGTCTTAATTGTTTCATATTACCTCTGGCTCCAGATTGTGCCATCATATAAATTGGGTTCAAGTCATCAAAATTTTCTTTCATAGCTTCTGCTACTTTATCTGTAACATCTTCCCAAATTTTAATAACTTCTGCATATCTTTCATCATTGGTAATAAATCCACGTTTAAATTGAGTTGCTACTTCTTCTACTTGTTTTTCTGCATCTTCCAAAATTTGTTTTTTTGCCTCTGGTACAGCTACATCAGCAACACTAACTGTAATAGCACCTTTCGTAGAATACTTAAATCCTGTTGCTTTAATGTAATCTAATACTTCAGCTGATTTGCTTAATCCATGTGTGTTAATACAATTTGCAACAATTTCTTTTAGTTTTTTTCCACTAACAGGGAAATCAATTTCTAATTGGAATTCATTTTCAGGATTGCTTCTGTCTACAAATCCCAAATCTTGTGGAATTCCTTGATTATAAATAATTCTTCCTACTGTTGTTTCAATGGTTTTTGTTTTCTTTTCTCCGTCTATTATTTTTGACATTCTAATTTTTACTTTTGCATGTAATTCTAAGTCTCCATTCTGATAAGCTAAAAGGGCTTCTTCTGGGTCTTTAAAATACATTCCCTCTCCTCTTTCGCCTTCTACTATCATGGTTAAATAATAGCTTCCTAAAACCATGTCTTGTGTTGGAACTGTAACTGGTTTTCCATCTTGTGGCTTTAATAAATTGTTAACAGATAACATTAAAAATCTAGCTTCAGCTTGTGCTTCTGGTGAAAGTGGAACATGTACAGCCATTTGGTCTCCATCGAAGTCTGCATTAAATGCAGTACATACCAATGGATGTAGTTTAATGGCTCTTCCTTCTACTAAGATTGGTTCAAAAGCCTGAATTCCTAATCTATGTAAAGTTGGTGCACGGTTTAACATAACTGGATGGTCTTTAATAACCTCTTCCAAGATGTCCCAAACCTCTGGTCTTAATCTTTCTACCATTCTTTTTGCATTTTTAATATTATGTGCAATTCCTCTTCCTACTAATTCTCTCATAACAAATGGCTTAAATAATTCTACTGCCATTTCTTTTGGTAAACCACATTGGTAAATTTTCAATTCAGGTCCTACTACAA
>CALXQB010000038.1 GCA_944390445.1 uncultured Clostridia bacterium
CCTGAATACCCTAACAAAAAATTTTTCAAAGTTTTATTGGTTAGTTTTCTTTTTTTTACATATTCTTGTGCTGGTTTAGCAGAAGGTTGATACAAGTGTTCATGATAAAAAAGTGCCGCTTTTTCATTGATTTCGAATACCTTTTTTCTTAATTGCTGCTTTTTATCATCTTCGCTATTTTGCAAAGTTGGTAAGGTAATACCAGCTCTTTCTGCTAAGATTTGCAAGCTTTCTATAAAATTAACATTTTCAATTTTACTAATGAAATGGATTACATTTCCTCCTGCTCCACAGCCGAAGCAATGAAATAATTGCTTATCTGGAGAAACAGAAAAAGAAGGTGACTTTTCTTTATGAAATGGACATAATCCAAAAAAGCTCCTGCCACTTCTTTTTAATGTTACATATTGTGATATAACATCTACGATATCATTGCTACTTCTTATTTCGTCAATTAATTCTTCACTATATCGTACCATTTTTAATCCTTTCATGACAAATTTAAAACATTTTAATCGAATATTTATATTATTCGACGATTTCCTCTCAAATCCTTCTACGTTTACATAACTTTTATTTCTTTCAAAAAGAAAGAGCTACCCTTTTTGCTTTTCTAAAATGTAACTCTCTATTATTTACATTTTTTATCTTGTACTGGATAGCTCCCTTATATTTTAAGAATCAAATGGAATAAATTTCTTTACAATATTTTCTTCTGGTTTTGCCTCTACTTTATAAGCTAAGAAAGAATTATTAATTCTGGTATCTACTTGTTCTTCTATATTTTCTACAGAAGAATCTTCTGCTAATACTAATTCACTAACTAAAATTTGTCTTGCATTTAATAACATTTTCTTTTCTGCAGTAGATAATCCTTTTTCTTTTTGTTTAAAACTTAAATTTCTAACAATGTCTGCGATTTCATATATGTCTCCACTTTTCATTTTCTCCATATTGTCTCTATATCTTTTATTCCAATTAGATGACATATCTGTACAATTATTTTCTAAGACTTGAAATACCTTGTCTGCCTTTTCTTTGTTTATGACATTTCTTACGCCAATACTTTCTGCCGTTGATGTAGGTACCATAACCTTTACTTCTCCAGGCATTCTTAATATGTAATAGGATTGTTTTTTACCTAACACATCTTTTTCCTCAATCGCCTCAATTGTACCTGCTCCGTGCATTGGATGAACTACTTCGTCGCCAATATTAAACATATAAAAACCACTCCTCTTTGTTATAATTTATTTTTTACCGCCATATTTATTATACTACAAAAATTACCAAAAGTCAAAGATTTTGGTAATTAATTTTATGTTAATTTTTATAGACAACAGAAAAAAAACCCTAGTATTTTTTGCTAGGGTATTTGTTATTTATATAGATAATTTTGTGGGTTTTGAATTTGTCCATCTACCCTTACTTCTAAGTGTAAATGTGGTCCTGTAGAATTTCCTGTTGAACCGACTGCTGCAATATGCTCTCCACTTTCTACTTCTTGACCTTCTGTTACAAACAATTTGCTACAATGAGCGTACCATGTTTCAACACCATTTCCATGCGAGATTTTTACAATTTTACCATAACCACCACTTGTACCTGCAAATATTACTGTTCCTTTACTACATGCATAAATCGGTGTTCCTGAGCTTGTTGCAATATCTAACCCTGTATGGGTACCACCCCATCTACTACCAAATCTGGATGAAATACTTCCTGTTACAGGTGTAGATAATAAAATACCATTTACACCATGTTCTTTTAATTGTATTTCTGTATCAATATTGCTTTTAGCAATTGCCATTTCTACCGCTTCTGCATCTGTAGTATTTTCTGTGAAAACTTCCTGTACTCCTATGTCAAGGTCTTCCCCATATTTTGCTTTTAATTCTTCTACAATGGTATCTGCCTCTTCAATGGTACTTACAAAAGACTCACTTTCTCCGTCTAAAGTAATAGCAAAAGTACGATAAGTAATTGTTGAACTATTTTTTACTTCTGATAAAAGTTCTTCTTCTTGTGTTTCTTGTGTTTTGTTTATTAATTCGAACTCAAATTCTGGAGCCTCTTCTAATTCCACAAATGCGATATTTTCTCCTCTTGTATTTACAAATTGTTGTATAACCTGTTCTATCTCTTCTTTGTTTTCTATATATCCTATTTCTTGGCCTTGAAAACTTACTTTATAGGCTGGTTTATATTTTATAAAAATGACTGCGACAATAATAAAAAAACCAATTCCTACGATATTCATAAGTTTTAAGGTTTGTCTTGCGTAATGTCTTAGTTGATTGTTTAAAATAAAAATACACACTCCTTTTTTTACGCAGGTCTTTTATATTATATACTATATTTTAAACAAATTCAATTTATGTATACCTTAATCTGACATTTTCTCATAAATTTTGCAAGTTCTTAGCCAAATTGTGGAGTTTTTTCCTTTATTTAACTCAATTTTACTCGTTTTTTCTTGTTTTTACTTCATTTTTTTGGGTGATTTCTTCGAAGTCTGGGTCGCCGAGGGTGGCGACACCCTACACGTGTCATTAATGTATAGTGAATATTGAATAATTTTCGTGCGAATTATATTTTTGTGTATTATTCATTCATTTCTTTAGCGTCCGCCTCCGCCGTCCACCACCGGCCTCCGTCCTCCACCGCCACCAGAGAATCCTCCTCCATAGCCTCCTCCGGATGAAGCACTTGATGAAGCTACACTAGATTGATATGCTTTTGTCATAGAAGAATCAATTGCATTTACAAATGAAGTTCCAAAATGATGATTTGTTAAAATATAGAAATATGTTGTATTTCTCAAATAATCCTCATCTGTAAATTCAGAATATTTTACTTCCAATTGTTGTAAAACTTTATCTGCTATTCCAAAAACAGTTGCATATACTAAATATTTTTCCCAAGCAACTAAAGCAGGAACTTCTTTCTCATCTAATAATGAAAAATTTTCCATATATCGTTTTAATGCTTCTAATTGTTCTTGTTCATCTACCCCTTTTTGTGTTAAACCCTTATACCTTCCTGCAATTTTATAAGAATACACAATGCAGATAATGACTGGTGCATTTGCAATCAAAATTCCTACCCAAATTGGTGGAAAGAATATGGCAAAACAAGCTACGATCACACTTAAAACAATAAGTAATGTTCCTTTTGCATTCCATTTATCATGTATTTTTCTAGTTTTGGGATCATAATTTTCCTCTGCTGTTTGTTCTTTTTCGGTTTGAGAGGATACTTTTTCCAATGTACTTAAAAATGTTTTACTGTATTTTTTAGCATATTTTTCAATGTCTTCCATAGTAAATTCTGTAGGTGTTTTTTTATTTTTAGCAGCTATTTTGGTAAACAATTGATAAATCAGTTTTTCACTTTCTTTTAAGTTCTCTTTTATATTTTCTGGTAATAAGCGGATTATTATTTTTTCCTTCTTTTCTTCTTCCTCTTTTTTTATTTCTATAGCCAAATACTTTTTTGATCCAAAATCTAACATAGTAGCAGACAAGATTTTAGGCATATGCTGTGGCATCCCAGATCGATTGAAATAATATAAAAATGCAGCTTCTGTTGGTATCATCTGATTTTCATTTGGTATTTCTCTATAATAATCAAGTTCTTGTGTTGGCTTTAAATCTGGAGCTTGTTTTAAAATTTTAGCATATTTTACGCTTTTTATAATGCCAACAGTACAAATAGTAATTCCTCCAACAAGGATGATACCCCATATAATAGCTCGTAGAATAAAATTCATCATTCTTTCTCTGTTTGCCATTTCTGCCCATGTTTCTTCTTCCCCTAATATATCCTGGAAATATTCCTCTGCTATGTAGTTTGTGCTTTCAGAAAATATTTCTGGTTCCAAAATTCCTAGCCTAATTTCCACAAATTTTCCTTCAAGGTATGGTTCAACAGAAAAAGAAACCGTATCTTTACTATCTCTTGTTATCTCCCCATTTAATGGTCCATGTGCCCATGCTCTTAAATTGTCTTGTACACTCACCTCTTGTGGTAATGTGATTTTCCCTGTTACTTTTCCTATGGATTGTTGAAATTCATCTCCAATAAATTGCCAATATAATTCTGCACAATCTTCATAAATGGTAACGGCATTTTCTACTGTATAACTGATTTTGTATTGTTTTTCCCCAGTTTCTTGATTAATTCCCCATGCAATTTCAAAATCTCCTTCTTGATTTTCCATAGCATAAAAATTTCCTGTTGTTACATAGTACATATATTCATCTATTTCTACAAAAGGCTGTTTTTCTGTCACATCTTCTACTTGAATATCTTTCATTGCATATTTTCCTTGTTTTAGATCAAAAGTTTTAAATAAGGTATTTGTTTCTCCATGAATTTGTACATTCCAGGTTTCTGTTACCTTCATATCTCCATTTTCTTGTAGTTCTGCTTGAAAATCTAATTCTTCTAAGGTAAAATCAGATGCTGCTTTTACGCTTGTTGCTACACATAACATTCCTATAAGAACAAAAAAAATGGTTACTATTTTTTTTATCATATTATCCCCTCCCTTTTCCTTATTTTATCTTAAAACAGGAAAAACCACAAGGAGATTTTTTATTTTTTTCATTTGCTTTCATATACAATTTTCCCAAATTTCAATTCATTTAGTTTTTTCTGTATTTCCATAATAGCAATTGGTGAAATAGATATTAAAATGGTATAAATCCATTGTGTGATATTCAAAGGAACACAATCAAATATAGTTGCCATTTGCGGAATAATAGCTACTCCTATTTGTAATAAAGCCCCGAGTAAAAAAGCTCCCACTAAATAGCGATTATGAAATATTCCAATCTTAAAAATAGATTCCTCACTTCGAATATTAAAACTATGTACTAGCTCTAATAAACCTAATGATAAGAATGCCATTGTTCTTCCCACTTCTAGTCCATATAAATAATTTCCTAGGCTAAAGGCAACTAAAGTAAGTATTCCTATCATAGCACCTTCTGTAAAAATCTTTTCCCACAAACCGTCTGCAAAAATACCTTTTTTGGAATCGATTGGCTTTTGTTTCATAATTCCTGATTCCATTGGTTCTAGTCCTAGGGCAATTGCAGGGAAAGAATCAGTTACTAAATTAATCCATAATAAATGAATCGCAAGTAATGGCGTTTCTAATCCTAACACTAATCCTAAAAAAATGGTTATAATTTCACCTACATTAGTAGCAATTAAAAAGTGAATCGCTTTTTTAATATTACTATAAATATGCCTCCCTTCTTTTACGGCTTCAATAATGGTTACAAAATTATCATCTGTTAATATCATATCTGAGGCATTTTTTGCTACATCTGTTCCTCCAATTCCCATTGCCACTCCAATATCTGCATTTTTCAAAGCTGGTGCATCATTAACGCCATCCCCTGTCATAGCTACTACTTTTTTATTCTTTCTAAAAGCTTTTACAATTCTAACTTTATGCTCGGGTGAAACCCTTGCAAACACAGCATATTTCATAATATCTTTTTCTAAATTTTCCTGCGACATTTTCTCTAATTCTGCCCCTGTGATGGCAGAATCTCCACTTTTCATAATCCCTAATTCTTTTGCAATCGCTTTTGCCGTTAGAATGTGGTCTCCAGTAATCATAACTGTTTTAATTCCTGCTGCATGGCAATTTGCCACTGCTTCTTTTACTCCTTTTCTCGGTGGATCTATCATACCTATCAAACCTACGAAAACTAAATCTTTTTCCATATTGTTGCTCTCTATTGTTTGTGGTAATGTTGTTACATCTTTATAAGCAACAGCTAAAACTCTTAAAGCTCTTTCTGCCATGCTGGTATTTAATTTAAGAATCTTTTCATTCTCTGTGGCACCTAATTCTTTCAATAGTCCTTTTTCTTCATATTTTGTACATCTTTTTAGTAAAATATCAGGTGCTCCTTTAGTAATAATTCGATAATGATCTCCTATTTTGTGAATGGTTGTCATCATCTTTCTTTCTGATTCAAAAGGTATCTCTCCTACTCTTTTCATTTCTTCGTAAAGTGTTTCTTTATTTTCTCCCAATTTTATTCCAGCATCCATAATAGCATTTTCTGTTGGTTCTCCCTCTATTATGGGTTTTCCTTTCTCATATATCATACGACTATCATTGCACATCACACCTAATCTTAGTATTTCCTTTGCTTGTTCCTTTTGTCCTTCTTCCCATTCTCTTATATTTCCTGATACATTAGCTATTTCTACTACTTTCATCTTATTTTGTGTTAGAGTTCCTGTTTTATCAGAACAAATAATTTGACTACTTCCCAATGTCTCTACAGCAGGTAATTTTCGAATAATAGCATTTTTTCTAGCCATTTTTGTCACCCCAATGGATAGCATAATTGTTACTACTGCTGGTAGTCCTTCAGGAATTGCGGCTACTGCTAAGCCAATAGATGTCATAAACATTTCAATGACAGGAATTTTTTTAAAGATTCCTATTACAAAAATAGCAAAACACATAAAGATAGCAGCTAATCCCAATTTTTTTCCTACTTCTGCTAATTTTCTTTGCAATGGAGTTTCTGGAGATGAATCTTGAATCATGATTTTAGCAATACTTCCTACTTTAGTATCCATTCCTATTTCCGTACAAACTGCTTCAGCATGTCCAGAAATGACGGTTGTCGTTGCAAATGCGGTATTTATCATGTCTCCCAAAGGTATATCTTTTTTTAATGTAACTTGGGCTTCTTTTTGAACTGGTATCGTTTCTCCTGTCAAGCTTGCCTCTTCTACTTTTAACTGAAAACTATTTAGTAATCTACAATCTGCTGGAATAAAATTTCCTGCTTCTAATAGTAAAATATCTCCTGGTACAACATCTTCACTAGGAATAGTCATAATTTTCCCATTTCTTTTCACTTTTGCAATTGGTGCCGCCATTTTTTTGAGTGCTTCTATTGATTTTTCTGCTTTATATTCTTGTATCACCCCCATAATACTATTTAAAATAACGATTGCTACTATAATTACAGAATCTACATAGTCGTTACTATTTTGTGCATAAGACACTCCCGCTGATATCACTGCTGCTAATAATAAAATAATAATCATAAAATCATTAAATTGTTTCAAAAATTTTATAAAAATACTTTCTTTTTTTCCCTCTTCGATTTTATTTCTCCCATAAATTTCTCTTCTTTTTTCTACCTCCTTTTCATTTAAACCTATTTCAGGATTTGTCTTTAGTTTGTGTAATACTTCATTTTTTTCCATTGTATGCCACATACTTTCACTCTCCTTTGTACAAGTTATATTTCTACTATATTCTCTTGTCCAAAAACTATTCCAATTTCTTTCACTTTTTCTTTTGTTTTACATAAGATGTAGAAGAGGTGTTCTTTATGTTCTTAAATTCTATTTTATTTGCTATTACTCTTAGTATTGATTCTATTGGCATAGGGATTACATATGGATTAAAAAATACAAAAATAAACATTTCTTCTAAATGTATTCTGTTTGGAATTTCTTTTTTCTTTTGTATATTATCCTTATTGGCAGGTAATTTACTAATACATTTTATCTCCCCTGTTATAGCTAATGTTCTTGGAATTTTCTTGCTTATTTTTTTGGGGCTCATGATGATCTACCAGGGGATATTTCCTCATAAAAAATCTTCCAAAATTCAGAAAAAGAATTCCTCTAAAATACATCAATTTTTTATTAAACCTCTTGGCATTACCATCCAAATTATTCGAAACCCCATTTCCTCTGACTTTGATGATTCTAATACTATAGATGGGAAAGAAGCTCTTTTTTTAGGAACAGCTTTATCTCTAGATTCTTTTGCAGGAGGAATTGGAATTGCTACTTTGGGTGTTAATCCTATTTTCTTTCCCCTTTTCGTTTCCATCTTTCAGTTAATTTTTCTTTCTTTTGGAAATATGTTAGGAAAAAAAATAAAGTCCATATGCGGGTTTCCTACCAATATATGGACAATTTTATCTGGTTTAATGTTTCTTTTTATCGCATTTTTCAGAATATTATCGTTTTACAGTTCTTAATAAAATCTGTTTCTTTTGAAAATAAAAATTCATAGGCTGGATGAAAATTTCTTACATTTTATTTTCACTTCATGTTGCGAAACTTTGAAGTTTCATATAGTTTCCTATAAAGCAAAAAAAAGAAGAGAATTACTCTCCTCTTCTTCGGTCGTTTCTACTAAGTTTTGACTATCCAAATCTTAGCAATTGAAATTGTCGCCTGTATTGCCACCCCGGTTATCAGCAGAGGTACCATTTTTTCAGGCATTCCAATCAGGGAAAATATGTAACTTATTACGACTATGATGCTTGGCAACCAGATTGATTCATAAATGACGTAGCTTATGCCTGCATACAAAAGTATGCTTAGCCATGCCCCAATGTAGCCAGCAACTGTCTGCATTTTGGATTCAACAATAGCAATCATCCAAATTGCAATTATCAAAACAGCCACCACACATCCACTAGTCATTTCCATCTTTTTCCGCATATGCTTGACCCTCCTAAAAAGTTTTTAGTTACCTCTATTATACCACATTCTTGTCTTTTTCTCAACTTTTCTTGGTTTTCTGGTCTTCTAATCTCATAGATAATAGTTTACTAATTCCGTTTTCCTCCATCGTAATACCATAAACCGTGTCTGCTGCTTCCATTGTTCCTTTTCTATGTGTAATTACTAAAAACTGTGTATTTTTTGCAAATTTCTTTAAATAATCGCTAAAACGATATACATTTACATCATCTAAAGCTGCTTCGATCTCGTCTAATACACAAAATGGTGCAGGGTTTAATTCTAATATAGCAAACAATATAGCAATTGCTGTAAATGCCTTTTCACCACCTGACAACAACATCATATTTTGTAATTTTTTTCCTGGAGGTTGTACCTCTATTTCAATACCACAATTTAAAATATCTTCTTCATCAGTAAGTTTTAGTTCTGCTTTTCCTCCACCAAATAATTCTGTAAAAGTTTTTCCAAAATTTTTATTGATCTTTTTGAATTGCTCAGCAAACTGATTTTTCATAGTATTGGTCATGTCTTGAATCATTTTTCTCAACTTATTTGTGGATTCTTCTAAGTCAAGTCTTTGTTCACACATAAAGTCATATCTTTCTTTCGTTAGTTTGTATTCCTCAATAGCATCGACATTGACACTTCCTAGCTCTTTTAGGTCATTTCTTAATTGATTTACTTGTTTTATGGTTTCTTGTACATTTTCAGGTTTTTTAAATTCCATGGTAGAATTTGGTGTTAATTCATATTCTTCCCACATCTTATTAATGATTTGTTCCAATTCTACCTCTACTTTTGATTTTTTTAATTCTGATTTTCCAATTTGATTTTTTAGTTCATCAAGGTCTTCTATTTTTTGGGAAATTTCTTGTTCTGTTTGTGCTAATTTCTCATTTTTTTCAATTCTTTCTTGTTTTAAAAGTTCTAATTTTTCTTGGCTTAAATCTACTTCCTGTTTGATTGCATCTATCTGCTTTTCGATCTCTTTTATCTTCCTTTGTAATTTTTCGTTTTCTTCTTGCATTTCCTGAATTTGCCTATTCTTATTCTCTATTCCTTTTTCCTGTATTTCTTTGTCTTGCTCAATACGTGATATCATTTCATCCAAAGATGTTCCACTTTCATCAAAAGAAGATACTGATATTTTTAAATTGGTAATGGCAAAATTTAGATCATCAATATATTTTTGATTTTCTTTATTTTTTTCTGCAAATTCCTGAATTTTCTGATTGTCGTTTTCAATTTCTTTCTCTAATCCTGCAATTTCAATTCCTAGTCTTTGTTTTTGTTCTATTGCTTTTTGCTTCTCTTTTATATTTTCTTCTTGTTCTTGCTTTAATTTTTCTACCTTGTTTTCTAATTTAGCAATATTTGCCTCAATACTCTCCATTTTCTGTGTTTCTGTTGCATAGCTAATTTCAAATTCTTGTAATTTTTTTTCAAAAACATCTACTTCTTCTAAAAGATTTTGAATCGAATTTTCAAATTCTTGCTTTTCTTTTGTTAATGTATTAATTTTTTTCTTTGCCTCTTCTACTTTTGTTGTTAATTCCTCTATTTCTTGTTTTCTTCCTAAGATATTTACTGTTTTATTCGCAACAGAACCTCCTGTAATTGCGCCAGAAGGATTAATAACATCTCCTTTTAGAGTCACAATTTTGAAGTTATAATTATTTTGTCTTGCCAAGATGACTCCTGTGTCCATGTTGTCTACAATAACTGTTCTTCCTAACAAATTAAGAATAATCTGCTCAAATTTTTTATCTGTTTTTATTAGGTCTGATGCAATACCAATAACTCCTTGTATGTCATTCTTTATTAATCTTTCTATTTTTTTCCCTCTTATAGAAGAAACTGGCAAAAATGTCGCTCTTCCCAAGTTTTGTTTTCTTAAATATTCTACAAGTTTTTTGGCATCTTCTTCTGTTTGTGTTACAATATTTTGCAAACTTGCTCCTAAAGCCATCTCAATTGCTGTTTCATATTCTTTTTTTACACTAATAATATCTGCTAAAACACCTAACATTCCTTTTTTTAGCTCTTGGTTTCCTTCACAAGACTGTAATAAAGATTTTACGGTTTTACTATATCCTTCTTTTTCTTTTTCTGTTTCTACTAAAAACTTTAGTCTTGCTTCATCCATCCTGTTTTGATATGTAAGTTTTTGTATATCATTTTCATATTCTGTCTTCTTTTTTATTCCATCTTCTTTTTGTATTCTCATCTGTTCTAGCTTATCTACTAATTGGCTTCGATTTAACTTTACATCATAAAAAGCTTTTACACTTTCTTCTTTTTGAATTCTGGTTTCATCTAATTCCGAAATGGTAAGCCTCATTTCCTCTTTTATAGTTTTCTCTCTTTTTTCGAAATTATCAATGCTAGCTTGTTGTGTACTTACTTGGTTTAACTTTTCATATTTAGTATCAATATTTTGTTCTACACGTTTTTTCTTCTCTTCTATTTGTTTTTCCTGTGTAGATAGTGTTTGTGAATACACTTCTAATTCTTTTTCTTTTTCTTCTAATTCTTTTTGGAATTTTTCTTTGTTTTGAAATAAATTTGTTTTCTTTTCTAATTTTTGTTGTTTTTCTTCTGCAAGTATTTGTAATCTCTCTTTTGCCTCTTGTATCTCTGTTTCAAATCTTATTTTATTTTCTTGATTATTTTGTATTTTTTCTTTTGTAATTTGAATTTCAGAATAACATCCTTCTCTTTTTTTAGTACTTTCTAGTCCCACATTCTGCATTTCTTCTATTTTACTAAATGTTGCATCTAATTCTTCTTTTAATTTTTCTTTTAGTTCTTGTAATTCTGTAATTTTTTGTTGTTCTCCCTCTTTTTGTTCTGCCATAATATCGATTGTTTTTTGAATATCTTCTAATCTTGTTTTATAATTTTCAATATGGTATAAGAAAAGACCTACTTCTATTTCTTTTAATTCTTCTCTTAAATTCAAAAATTTCTTTGCTTTTTCAGATTGTTGTTTTAATGGTTCTAATTTATTTTCAATTTCTGCTAAAATATCATTAATTCGCAACAAATTTAATTTGGTTTGTTCTAATTTTTTTTCAGATTCTGCTTTTCTTGTTCGATATTTTACAATCCCAGCTGCTTCTTCAAAAATATGTCTTCTATCTTCTGATTTATTACTTAAAATTTCATCAATTTTTCCTTGTCCAATAATACTATAACCATCTTTTCCTATTCCTGTATCCATAAATAACTCTAAAATATCTTTTAGCCTACAAGGTGTTTTATTGATAAAATAGCCTGTCTCTCCGCTACGATATAATTTTCTTGTTACAATTACTTCTGCATATTCAATAGGAAGCCTTCCATCTGTATTATCAATTACGATGGAGGCTTCTGCAAAGCCCAATGAATGTCTATTTTGTGTTCCAGCAAAAATAACATCATCAGATTTTGACCCTCTTAATGATTTTAAACTTTGTTCTCCTAATACCCATCTAATTCCATCTACGATATTACTTTTCCCAGAACCGTTTGGTCCTATAACTGTTGTAATTCCTGGCATAAATTCTAATACTGTTTTATCAGCAAAAGATTTAAAACCTTGTAATTCTAATCTTTTTAAATACATGATAACCACCTTGTATATCATATAACAAAAGTAGCAATTAATCAAGTATTTTCTTCGAAGTGTAGGTTGGCGTGTCTTGACCGGCCCGAAATGCTCAGCTCTACAAGTAAAGTGTGGTACGGGATGAACCGGTGTTGGAGCTATAATCTGGAGGGCTGCTGACACTGAAACTCGCTGAGCTGAAAACGCCATCGTCCGCACTTGGGTAGTAACTGCCTCGTCTTGCTCGAGCTCTGTTCAAGGTCGCTTCAGCCGTCCATTCCTGATGATTTCCCTCAAGGTCATAGATATTCTTCATGCAATCTAATTCATTTTGTCCAGCTAAAGCATGATCTATTGTTAGATTTCTATCACTATGTCCTATTTGTGCTTCATCTCCTATGAATTTTATTACTTGGTCATACTGGCATCCCCATATCATTTGCTTATTTGCATTTATATTTCTTATGGTATTATATAATCCATACCAATTACCTGCTCCTAGATAATTTTCTTCAATATTATCGCTACTTGCATCTGCTAATACTGTTTGTCCTTTTTTACTTTCTCCATTTGCTCCTACTTCATATCGGCTGATATAAAATCCTCCGCTCTTAGCAACGCTTTTTGCCATTGCAGTAAAATCGCTTTTTAATTGTGTTAAAAACTGCTCTGCCGTACTTTCTGCTGACATACCTGCTATTTTTAAATTACTACTATCTCCATCATAATTTGCTCCACTGTTTCCTGTTATTATTGCTGGCTCTCGGCGATCACTATTAGCATCATATGTCTGATCTCTTTGGGTGAAGTTCAATGTATAAGAAATCATGAAATTGCCATCATCTGTTGTATAACCGTCTGTTCCCTCATACAATCTTCCTACTAGATCGTTAGCTGTGTCTGGATGAGTTGTACATGTTAATGTATCTTCATCTGCATCATATACTAAATTACATACACTTTCTCCACTGTTACTTTTACACATTACCATACTATTAATATCTTCTACAGGTATCCATACATATTGGTTTACTGTTTCTTGTAAATTTGTTGTATTTTCCCCTATTGTAATTGTACTTTGGTTCTTTCCCTTTTCATCTTCATTGTCTGTCCAATTTACTGTTGCTCCTTCTGGTATTTCATATATAACTACTCCTTCTGCTACATCATCTTCTGTTGTTATTTGGGATTTTGTATACCCTTCTGGTATTGGTGCTGTTTTCCCTGCATATTCTATATAATCTTCTACTACTCCTAATAATTCTTGTTCTTCTCTTTGTGCAGTGTCATAATCTTCTGTCGCCTGTTGCGCTTTATTGATAATTCCATTTTGGTCTAATACAATGTTTAAGGTAACTCCTGCTAAGATAATTAGCACAATAATCGTTACTACTAATGCCACTAGGGTGATTCCTTTTTCTTTTCTTCTTTCTTGTTTTTTCATCTTTCCTTTTTCCTCCGTTTCTGTCCCTATTTAGGACGCTTCTTTTTTTCTGGGCTGGTCAAGACCATCCCCTACATTTTAGCGAATTCTTCGAAGTGTGGGTCGGCGTGGGCGCCGACCCCTACATATGTTTTTAATGAATAGTGAATAATTTTTTGTAGGGGTCGGTCTTGAC
>CALXQB010000039.1 GCA_944390445.1 uncultured Clostridia bacterium
TGATAGAATGTCTAGTAGCTCTGGTGGTATCGCTTCTATTTTTTATGTTCACTTTATACAAGATAAAAATCGGAATCGTATTTGGATGTAACTATGATAAAAATTTACAATTAAAATTTTCAAGCTGTTCTTCTTTGGAAGAAGTAAAAAAATATAAAACTTCCAAATACACACAAGCTGATATTGGTAAAAATTTTCAAGAAGTAGAAGCTAATTTAAAAAATGATAAATATGTTCTTTTTATCGGTACCCCATGTCAAATTGCAGGTTTAAAAAATATGCTAAAAAAAGATTACGAAAAGCTACTAACGATTGATCTTATCTGTCACGGTGTACCTTCTCAGAAATATTTAGATGATTATATTACATCTTTAAATTTAGAGGAATCTCCAGATGCTCTCACTTTTAGAGGAAAACGTGATTTTTACTTTACTCTATATAAAGATGATAAAATTATTTATTCTAAAAAGAATCATCTTGATCCTTTTTATACTGCATTTTTAGATGGATTATTTTATAGAGAGAATTGTTACTCGTGTGAATATGCCAATACCCACCGTGTTCGGTGACCTTACAATAGGAGATTTTTGGGGACTTGGAGAAGAAGTTCCTTTTCACGGTGATACCCAGAACGGTATATCGGTTGTATTAGTTAATAATGAAAAAGGCGCTAAATTCTTTGATAAAATTAAAGATAAAATATTTTTTGAAAAAAGGACGGTCTCAGAAGCTATAAAAGGAAATGGCCAATTACGTCATGCTTCTGAAAAACATCAAAATTATCATAAATTTTTAGAAATTTATTCTGAAAGAGGATTAAAGGAGGCCTTAGAAAAAACACTTTAATAAGGGGGAATTGATAATGAAAGTTGGAATTATGTCTATGCAAAGAATTGTAAATTATGGTTCATTTTTACAAGCATTTGCACTTTCAAATATGATTAAAAGTTTAGGACATGAAGTAGAATTTGTTGATTTTAAAATTGAACCTTGTTTACCTGATCCTGCCCCTAAAATGCAGGCAAAAGATATAGAAGAAAAATACAGACCATATTTCTTTGAAATAGAAAATTTTGAAAAAAAATTTGCAAATGAATTCTTGAAAGATTTAGGAATTACAGGAAGAAATGAAAGACCTGAAGTGGATACCTTAGTGATTGGAAGTGATGAAGTTTTTAATTGTTTGCAAGATAATAGTGATGTTGGTTATTCTTTAGAACTTTTTGGAAAAGATCAAAAAGCAAAAAAATTAATAACTTATGCTGCTTCTTGTGGTGAAACTTCCTTAAAAAGAATCCAAGCATATAATAAACATGAAGAAATTGCTAACCTTTTAAATCAGTTTCATCATATTTCAGTGCGTGATACCAATTCGAAACATTTTGTAGAATCTTTATCTCAAATTCAGCCAGAAAGCCATTTAGACCCTGTACTTGTTTACGACTTTTCAAATGATGTAAGAGACACTGTAAATATAGAAAATTATATTATTGTTTACGCTTATCCATTTAATTTAACAGATGAAGAATGTGATTATATTAGAAAATTTGCGCAAAGGCATGGTAAAAAAATTGTGTCCATTGGAAGTTATCAAAAATGTACTGACATTTTTATTCCTGCTCATCCATTAGAAGTATTACCATATTTTAAAAAGGCTGATTTTGTTATTACCAATACTTTTCATGGTAGCATATTTTCTACAAAAGCTCATACACCATTTATTTCATTTACTAGAAATTATAATAGTAACAAATTAACCGATTTATTAAAAACATTAAAATTAGAACAAAGATTAGTTTCTTCTCTTGACCATATTGAAGAAAAATGGGAAGAAACAATAGATTTTTCGAAAGCAGATGCTATCATCCGTGAAGAAAAAGAGAAAAGTATAGATTATTTAAGAAGTCATATATAAACTCAAAAAAACGGTTTTTCTTTTGAAAATAAAAATTCTTATATATTCGTCCCATTTAATGCCAAATAGAAAAATCAACCATATATACCTATATTTTATCCGCAAAACTCTCAAGGTTCAAGGAGTAATCCGTAAGCAGCAGGCCGTTCGAGCTTTTGCTTCAAAATATAGGTATATATGGTTGAAATTAAAATAAGAGATGAATTATTCTTCATCTCTTATTTTTTGCATTAAGTCATAAAAATTATTTAAATATTTTTCCATACCAAATTGTTTTGCTCTTTCTTTTCCATGTGCCCCCATTTTTTCTCTTATTTCCGGATTTTCTACTAAATAGTCTAGTTTTTCTTTTAAATTTTTTATTAAATTTTCATCTCTATCTATAATAAAAGCGCATTCTGCGTCTACAATTTCTGGCATTCCTCCTGAATTTGTTACAATAAGTGGTAATCCGCTACTCATATCTTCAACTACAACAAGCCCAAAAAGTTCTTCAAACATAGAAGGAACAACTGCAATATCTGCTATATTTTGAATTTTATACAAATCATGGTTATCAATAAATCCTGTAAATTTAATTTTATCTTTGATTGGTTCTGCAATTTTTTCTAGTTCATAATCATATGGCGTTTTTACCCTTTCTCCATAATTTGCACTACCTACTATCAATAATTTGCATCTTTCTATGTTGCTCATGTTTCTAAAACTACTGATTAACTCTTTTACTCCTTTTTCTGGAATAGTTCTTCCTATAAATAAAATTACAATATCTTTTTCCTCAATTTCATATTTTTTTCTTAATTCCCTTTTTTCTTCCTCTGATATTGTTTTATAGAATTCATTCACATCAATTGCATTATATAGTAATTCTACTTGGTTATCTTTTATTTGTCCATCCTTTTTTATCATTCCACAGGTGAATTTACTGATAGCAATAAATTTATGATAGATTTCTTTATTAATCTTATTATCTCCTAATGCATTTCCATGAATATGTACTAAACATTTTTCTTTTGGAAAATGTTTTAAAAGATATTCATATCCCGAAATATCCCCACCTTCTACAATGATAAAATCATAATCCTCTGGATGGATTTGTTTTTTTATTTCATCCATATATGCTTTAAAGAATGTATCTTTGCTTTCAAATGTTAAATCTAAATTATCTCTTTTTTGGTCGATATAAATAAATTTTGTATATTGATATTGTTTACTTAATTTTTCTGCATTTTCTTCATAAACACTAACACAAGTAAAATCTATCTTCCCTTCTTTTTCATTTTCTTTTAATAGATTGGTCATTAGGGTTTCCGTTGCACCACCTTTGGTAGCAGGCACGGGAAATACGTTTGGCATAATAAGACAAACTCTCATTTTTATTCTCCTTTACTTTTTAGTAATTTCTCTGAAGAACGAACAATTAAAATCGCCCCTGTAATTTTCATAAATTACTTTACACTATCTTTATTGTTTTCTAAATGTTTTATATCATTTTGCAAAACTAATTGAAATTTATCTTTTTCCGTATCATATTCTACGATATTTAGACTTGTATTTTTTTGGCTATATTCTTCTCTTTTCTCTGTAAATGGTTCCCCTGTTATGTTTCTTAAAAAAGCTTCAATGGCAACTCCATGAGAACTAATTAAAATTGTTTTTCCTTCATTTTCTTTTGCTTTACTTCTTATATAATGATCCATTCTATCTGCTACTTCTTTACTGGACTCTTGTCCTTCAATCCCTTTGATTTCGTTTGTTTTTACATGTTCTTCATGTATTTTTGGATCAATTTTATTTACTTCTTCCCATTTCATTCCATCATATTTTCCAAAATTCATTTCACATAAATCTTCAGATGTTTCGATTGGTAAATGATTTAGTTTTGCAATTGGTTCTATTGTTTTTATGGCTCTTCCTGAAATACTAGAATAGTTTTTATCAAACTTTGTGTCCTTTAGTCTTTCAGTAAGCAATCCTATATATTTTTTTCCTTCTTCTGTTACTTCATAATCTTTTCTTCCTGTCAGGCGCTTTTCTACATTTCCCACTGTTTGTGTATGCCTAACGATATATATTTTCGTGATCATAATCCAATCTCCTCTTACCTTTTCTATTATCAAAAAAGAGTGAATTTTATTATCTATTACGTATTCACTCTCTCATATTAAGTATTCTTTATTTAATTAATTTTAAATTTTCTGATTCAGATGTATTTACTACTCTTTTTTTCCCTGTTTTTTTCTTTTTGTTGGGCTGATCAATAGACACAACTTTTGTCTCTTCGATTGTTTCTTTTTCAATAATAGTTGGTATTTCCTCTGTAAAAACATAATTTCTTTTTGGAAATACGGGTGTATAAGTAGCATCTTTTAAGGATTTTAAAATAGCATCAATTCTTACCGGCACCCCAAAAGTCTCATTTTTTATGAAACTTAATAAGTATGGCTGTAATTCTTCTGGTGTTTCTTCATATAGTTCCATAAGATGATAAAGCATTTTATACATATCTTTACATCTTTTTATATTTGGTGTTGCCATAATGCTTCCCTCTCTATTTCTGTAATATACATAAATAGGGATCGCTCTAAAGGTTGTTTTTTCTGCTTTTATTGCAGCTTTTATTGAATATACCATATCTTCGTAATACATTCCCTCAATAAATGTTAAATTATTTTTCTCTAAAAATTCTTTTCTCCAAACTTTACTAGCTACTGCAAAATGCATATCACATACAATTCTTGCTTCTCTTGTAGAATTTTGCGCATTAGGAAGATATAGTTTATTTCCTCCTCCTACATACTGTACCCCAAAATAAATGATATCATACTCTTGGTCCCCAATGGTATCATCGATATTGGCCAAGGTATTTCTATTATATAAAGTATCGTCCCCATCTAAATGTACAATATATTCTCCTCTTGCTTGTTTAATTGCTTTATTCCTTGAAGCACTAAGTCCTATGTTTTTTCCATTATCAATTACTCTAATTTTTCCTTTTGCCTTTTCTTCATATGTTCTTAAAACATCTAAAGTATGATCTTCTGATCCATCATTTACAATGATTAATTCGTAATTCGTAAATTTTTGGTTTAGTACACTTTCAATTGCTACATTCACGATTTTTTCCAAATTATAAGCACACATAATAACTGAAAATCTTAAGTTTGTATTTTTTGAAATATCTTTTTTATTGATATACAAATTACTTTTCAAGGTATTCATTTTTTCTCCCTTCTTAAGAAATGAAAACATTTCTTTTTAAAAGTAACAGGAAATTCAATATTTCTTGTAACAAAAAATATCTATTTCCTTTTTTAAATAAAGTGAAATAGATATTTTTTACTGGCTGGGATGGGAGGATTCGAACCGCCGAAATGCCAGAGTCAAAGTCTGGTGCCTTACCGCTTGGCTACATCCCAATATATTTAGTGCTGGGGTGGAAGATGGGACTCGAACCCACGGCCTCTAGTGCCACAAACTAGCGCTCTAACCAACTGAGCTACATCCACCACAATAGAATAGCCATTTTTTCAATGACTACTCTATTTTACTCTATTTCATCTTACTTTGTCAAGCTTTTTTTGTATTTTTTTAGTCTTCTCTTGCCCAAATAATTAATCTTTTGTTTCCTTCGTCTGTACAGGTTGATAAAGAAATTTCTCTTTTTCCTCCTGTATCTCTTGTCATATATGATGCGTCATTTTCATCTGTTTCATACTTATTATAAACAGTATAGGTAATTCTTCTTCCCTTCGCATCTGTGATATATATTTTATCTCCTAGTTCTAGCATTTTATTATTTGAAAAAAGAGTACCATTTCTATAATTATGTCCCATAATAACCGTATTTCCCACTTCGTTAATTCCTGGGCTATAAATAGTTGCAACAGCAATTTCTAAGGACCTTTTGGTCACTTTATGTAAGATCGGATAATCTCTACCTGTTTTTGGAATCTCAATACGACCTAATACAACATAGTCTTCATACATTACAACATTAGAAGATGATCCTCCCGCAAAATTAACATCTTCCATTTCAGAAAATGGATTGTCTGTTGTATTTTGAACATTGTTTGTTGTATTATTTTCTTCTTCATTTCCAGTGATAAGACTTCCTTCAAATTGCTCTAATACTTTTCCTGCTTCAGAATCTAAATAATATTTTTGGTACATATCAATCCCAAAAAAGATTAGTAATCCAACAATGGCAATAATAGCAATTATTAATAGAGCTGTTAAAAACTTACCATATTTACTATTTCTCATGATACTTCCTCCTTTTCTTCAGTCTAGTATTTTGTCATATATATCTATTATACCACATTTTTCGGAAAATTACACTATTTTTTGCCCTAATTTTTTTCCTGCTAATAAATGGAAGTGTATATGTTTTACTTCTTGACCTCCATCTTCTCCACAATTTAGTATGACACGAAATCCTTTTTCTTTAATTCCTATATCTTCTGCAATTTTATTGATGATAGAATAGATTCGTCCTATAGTTGCTTCATCTTCCTTTTTCATATCAATAATAGATGAAATATGTTTTTTAGGTATGACTAAAATATGAATTGGTGCTGCTGGATTAATATCTTTAAATGCTATAATTTCCTCATCTTCATATACTATTTCAGAAGGGATTTCCTTCTTTATTATTTTACAAAAAATACAATCTTCCATTTTGCTTCCTCCCTTTATAATATCTTTGCTTTAAGTAGTTTCTTCGAAGAACGGGCGATTAAAATCGCCCCTACCTTTTCATAAATTACTTTACACTATTTTATTCCAGAACAGCTTTTATTCTTCTAACACCAGAAGAACTAGCTTCCTCTTTTTTGATTTTAAATTTTCCTAGTTGAGCAGTATGTTCCACATGTGGTCCTCCACAGATTTCTTTACTAAAATCTCCTATGGTATATACTTTTACTTTCTCTCCATATTTATTCTCAAATAGACCAATTGCACCTGATTTTTTTGCTTCTTCTAGACTCATTTCTTCACAAACCACCGGTAAGTCTCTTTGAATTTGTTCATTTACAATATCTTCTACTTTCTTTAATTCTTCTGGTGTTACTTTTTGTGGATGTGAAAAATCAAATCTTAACCTTTCTGTTGTAATATTAGACCCTTTTTGTGCCACATGATCTCCTAATACAAGTTTTAAGGCTTTATGTAAAAGGTGTGTTGCCGTATGGTAGGCAATTGTTTTTTCATTCTGTTCTGCTAAGCCACCTTTAAATTTTTGTTCAGAGCCTAATCTTGATTTTTCTTGATGCTCTTTGAAAAGTTTATCAAATTGTTCTAACTCCACTTCCATTCCTTGTTCTTTTGCAAGTTCTACTGTAATTTCTTGTGGGAATCCATACGTTTCATATAGGTTAAATACTGTCTGACCATCTATTTTGGTCTTTCCCTCTTTTTTAGCTTTTTCTACTGCTTTATTAAATTCTCTTTCTCCATTTTCCAACGTTTTTACAAATTTATTTTTTTCCTCTATTAATACTTCTTTGATTGTATTTTTATTTGTTACTAATTCTGGATACATCTCTTTTAATGTTTCTACATAAATATCTACTAAATTTCCAATCTCGTCTAAATTAATTTCTAATTTTCTTAAATGTCTTGTCATTCTACGGATTAATCTTCTTAGAATATATCCTCTTTCAATATTACTTGGTCTTCCTCCATCACATATGATCATCATACTAGAACGCAAATGTTCTGCTACAATTCTTCTACTATTGATATTATCCACTTTTGCTAATTCTTTAAGACGATCCATGACTGGTAAAAATAGCTCAATTTCATATGGTGTTTCTTTTCCTTGTAATAACATAGTCATTCTTTCTAAGCCTAATCCTGTATCTACGTTCCTTTGTTTTAACTTAGAATAGGTTCCATCTGGATGTTTAAAATATTCCATAAACACATTATTCCAAATCTCTACATATTTTCCACAGTCACAGCTTGGATCACAATTTGGTCCACATGCTGGTTTTCCTGTATCGTAAAACATCTCTGTATCTGGTCCGCAAGGTCCCTCATTTCCAGCAATCCACCAATTGTTTTCTTTCCCGAAAAAGTAAATTCTTTCTTTTGGGATTCCTGCTTTTTCCCAACATTTTGCAGACACCTCATCTCTCGGTGCATCTTCATCTCCTGCAAAACAAGTAACAGAAATTTTTTCTACAGGGATATTTAGTTCTTTAGTTAGAAAATCATAACTCATTTGAATAGATTCTTCTTTAAAATAATCTCCTAAAGACCAATTCCCGAGCATTTCGAAGAAAGTTAAATGACGGTTATCTCCAACATCTTCAATATCCACGGTTCTTACACATTTTTGATAATCTGTTAGTCTTGTTCCTTCTGGATGTTTGCCTCCTAAAAGATATGGAATTAATGGTTGCATTCCTGCTGTTGTAAATAATACAGAAGGATCATTTTCCGGTATTAATGAGCTACTTGGTATAATTTTGTGCCCATGTCTTTCAAAAAATTTTAAATATTTATTTCTAATCTCAATTGCTTTCATTTTCTCACATTCCTTCCCATTTTTCTGGAAAATATTATATCATAATTATGCCTCTTTCTGCAATATATAAAGGAAAGTAAAATGAATAATAATTGAAATGTAATATCCACTGTCAATACAAGGATAATAAAATAATCTCTCCACTGCTAATTTGCGTTCTGAAGAGATTATTTTATTTCCTTATCTATATTTCCATCTGGCTTCCCAGAAACCCCGCTGCTGATCCAGCCACCTTTACTTCTGTTTCTCCCATTTTTGTATTTTGTTCTTTGGAAAGTAATATAACTGTCCCAATCGCATCTCCGTCTGATATAATTGGATAAATCACTTGTGCATGATATCTTCTTTCCTTATTATCATTTTGGGTTAGTGGAAGTGCTAATTCGTTGTTTTCTTTACTTGTATATACTTCTTTATTTTCCATAATTTTTTCTATTTCTTCACTTAAGTTTTGTTCTAAATATTCTTTTTTTCCTCCTCCAGCTACCGCAATAATTGTATCTTTATCTGTAATACAAGCAATATGACCTGTTGTTTTTGCTAATGTTTCTGCATATCCTGTTGCAAATTCTGATAATTCCCCAATTGGGGAATATTTTTTTAGGATTACCTGTCCTTCTCTATCTGTAAAAATCTCTAAAGGGTCACCTTCTTTGATATGCAAAGTTTTTCTTATTTCCTTCGGAATTACAATTCTTCCTAAATCATCAATTCTTCTAACGACACCTGTTGCTTTCAAAATTTTCCCTCCTTTTTTTTATTTATGTCTACCTTTATTATTACAAAATAGGAAAATTTTATACATTATTTTAAGAATTGTTCTTCCCTTTCCTTTAGATATATTGTTCTAATAAATAACCAAGTGTTTCGGAAAATTCCTGTAACATAACAATTTTGATACCAATTTCTTTCCCTTTAATATAATCATCAATAATTTGTTTTAATTGCGCAATATTTTTCATTTCTGGTTCAATTTCTTGTTTATGGCTTTCTGCTCGTTTCATTAAGACTTCTTTAATTGTTACAATGTCTTCATTGCTTGCACATGAAATTCTTTGGAATAATTGGAATACATCATAATATTTGAAAATTGGTATGTCCATACATTCTTTTGCAAATCTCTCATAAAATGTTTCCATTCTCATTGGAATATTTTTGAAAATGTCTTCTGCTAATTCTGCATACATTTTATCTTTTAATTTTGCATTTAATTCTGCAAAATGTTCTAGTATGTCGTCCATTTCAATATTTACATCATCAATAATAATTTGAGAAAGTTCTTCTTTTACATTATCACAATATTTTGATGTTAATGATGCAATATTCATTCCATTGAAAAATACACTTTTTATGGTTTTAATATCATAATCGATAAGACCTTTTTCTACAAAATAACTAAAATATGCATATAATTTAACAATATCAATTAAACGTAGTTTTCCATTTTTTACATCATCTAATGTTTGTTCTATTACTTTTCCAAATTGATCATCTGATATTTTCCAGTATTCTTCTGTCAATAATCTTTTATAGGCTGGAAGTTTGTCTGTATCAATAGTATTTACTATTACTTCCATGTCATCTTTGAACACTTTCATATTAAATATTCTTGTTCTTACATAAATTTCAATAAATTTAAAGAATCGAAAATCTGATTTGAAATTGTAGTAGTAATTATTATCAAATTCTTTAATATAAAATTGTCGATTATCCATTAAAGTTCTTGAAGAAACTAATAATAGTTTGTATTCTTCATTGTTTTCAATGTTTGCAAATTTATCTTTTGTAACCTTACCTGCTTTAATTTCAAAAGAGATGGCAATCGTAAAAATTAACATAGTTTGTAATACTCTATTATTGGTATTAGGATAATATTTGCTTACTACCTCATAAATTCTTTTAAAATCATTTAAGGAATGTTTTAATATTCTAAGATTTCTGGTTCCACTTTTATTAAATGTAGAAGTGATCAAATTCGTATTTTCTCTTAAAAATCGAATGAGGTCTTTATTTTTTTCATATCTCATTAAAATTCCATTAATAATATAACTAAATTCTGGTGCATATTCAAAAGTTTCCCCAATTAGTTTTTCTTTAATTCTCTCATAATCATTTGCTTTATCGAAAACATATTCTATGGTATCTCTTATTTTCTCTACCATAGGTTTGTCTTTTTCTAATAAATCGCCTTCTTTGTCCAATAAGTAAGTAGCAATAAATGTTTTCATTTCTAGATTAGAACTTTTTAATTTGGTAGATAATTCTTTTTCATTACAAATAATGATGGTTTTTATATGATCATGTTCTACAAAGTTATTAATATATCCTAAAATATCAATAACATCTACATTGGCTCTCTCTAAATCATCAAAACATAATACTTTATCATCTGTTGAGAAAAACTGCTCATAATCAATTTTATCCCCATTTTGTGTCACTCCAAAAAAGTTGGCCATATCTAGTCCATTTTTTGCATACTCTGGAATAGAAGTCTGGTTATTACTATTCATATATTTTTTTAAGTTTTTATCCATAAGTTGTGTTGTTTCAATAAAGATTTTTTTGCTGATATCTTCTAAGTTTGAAATACCATATAATGACATATAAATGGTAGTATATTTTTTCCCATTTAATTGCAAAGATTCAATCTTATTTTTGATTTTGTGGTTCCAAAAATAGGTTTTTCCGCTTCCCCATTCTCCATTAATCATAATGGCATAATCTGTATAGTCTGCCCTTACATAATCCAATATGCTTTCTACCAAATCTTCCATAATACATTCCTTTCTTTTGATAATTAAATTTTAGTCTTTTGCAATAGTAACAACCAGAATTTCTTTTGCACCTGATTGTTTTAATCCTTTACTACATTCATTTACTGTAGAACCTGTGGTATAAATATCATCTAATAAAATTATTTTTTTATCTTTTATTTTTTGCTGATTTATTACTTTATATGCGTTTTTTATGTTTTTCCTTCTCTCTGTTTTGTCTAATGAACTCTGCATTTTTGTGTCTTTTATTTTTTGTAAACTTTTTCCATCATATACTAAATTTTTATAGGCTTTTGCTATTTCCCTTGCTATCAATGCTGTCTGATTATAGCCTCTTCGCTTTTCTTTTTTTCTATACATAGGAACTGGAATTATTATATCATATTTTTCCAAAATTCTACTCATTTTTTTATGATTTAATAAACTTTTTGCAAAAAATGTAGATAAATAACTTTGATTTTGAAATTTATACTGTATTAACTTTTCTCTTATGATACCCTCATAGGGAAATAAATAAAAATGTTTTTCAAAATAGGTATGGGGATAAGCATACAACTTTGCCTTCTCCCATTGTTTCAACTTTATGGCACATTTAGGACATAATTCCTTTTGATCAATTTTTCCACAAATTCCACATACTGGTGGATATAATAAATCAAGGACTAATTTTAGCATATTTCCTCCTAAAATAAGCCCCCCATTTTATTCTAATGTTTTTAATTTATATTGTAATCCTGTATTTCTAATTTTACTATCAGCATTTTGTACCATAAAATCAATAATTTTATCTGACCCAATCACAATTAATAATTTTTTAGCACGTGTTAATGCTGTGTATAGCAAATTTCTGGTAAGCAACATTGGTGAAGATGCTGGTATCGGCAGGATAACAACATCAAATTCACTACCGTTGCGATTTATGTATGGTAATACTATAGGCATGTTCTAATTGTTCTAACTCTGCATATGTATACCATGCCTCTTTTTCATCATCAAATTCTACTTTTACTTGCTTGCTTTCTTCGTCTATCTTTTGAATGTATCCTAATTCTCCGTTAAAGACACCACTTCCTGTTTCTCCTTGTTTTTCCCAATAAATATCATAATTATTTTTTACTTGCATAACTCTATCATCTTCACGAAAAATAATGTCTCCATATTTCTTTTCTTTTTTACCATTGTTTTGAGGATTTAAGACTTCTTGTAATCTCTTATTTAATTCTTTTGTTCCTAACATCCCTTTTTTAGTAGGTGTTAAGATTTGAATATTTTTAAAGAAATCATATTCTCCATAATTTTTTAATCTACCATTAGATAAAGAAATGACTTGATTTAATATTCTTTCTGAATTTGATTCTTTAATATAGAAAAAATCTTTTTTCTGCTTTTCTTCTTTTTTCGTAAAGCTTTTCCCGTTATTAACATTATGTGCTGTTACAATAATATCACTCTGAGCTGCTTGTCTAAAAATTTTATTTAACTGAATTGTTTTAATTTTCTCTGATTCAATTAAATCTTTCAATACACTACCAGGTCCCACAGAAGGCAACTGATTACTATCTCCAACAAATACTACTTTTGTACCTAAAAAGATTCCTTTCATCACATAGTTCATAATAAAAATATCCACCATAGACATCTCATCTATGATAATAACATCTGCATCTACTGGGCATACATCATAGTCTACCGTCTCCAATTGGCTTTCTTCTTGTAGTTTTCCAATTTCCAATAAGCGATGAATGGTTTTTGCCTCTACTCCTGTTTGTTCTGTCATTCTCTTGGCTGCTCTTCCTGTTGGAGCACATAATACTACTTTCATTCCTTTTTGTTGATAAAGTTCTATAATATTTTTTATAATTGTGGTTTTTCCTGTTCCTGGTCCTCCTGTAATGATACATACATTATCATCATTTACCAAGTGAATCGCTTCTTTTTGTTCGTCTGACAATTGTATATTAAATTCTTTTTCTTGTTTTTTTAATTCCATATCAATATTTTTTATTTGCTTGGTGTTTTTGCAATGTTGTAGTTGTAAAATTTTTTCAGCTACATTCTTTTCAGCTTTATAAAA
>CALXQB010000040.1 GCA_944390445.1 uncultured Clostridia bacterium
CGCTTCTTGCTAGACCTTAAATTAATGTAACAAATATTAAAAAGTAGAGAAAAGGTCTAGCGAAGCTAGATTTGTCCCATAATAGAAAAATTTGGTTACGCAACTTAAAGTGAAAATAAAATATATATTGCCACGCGAAATAAAATAAGTAGTGATTGGTCAAAAATGTAATAAGTGTCTCAGATCAGACACTTTTGTCTCAATAGGAAGCGTCCCCAATAGGATACTTGATTTTTAAAAAGGGTTAAGGTATAATTCAACTAGAGATAAGAGAACATAATAATTTATAATGATAATGGTTAATATCAAAAGATAAATGGAGTAGAGGTATGAGTATATATAGAAAATATAATATTGATTTTGAGAAAATAAAACCATTGCTTTTGATGAAGACATATTTCAAAATGCAGATAGCATACAAAAAAGAAGAATAGAACAGCAACGTGTAGAGATTTTAAACATGTTAGGTGCACATGTTACAACTGAGAATTTACAAGAAATGATGCAAAATGGTATTTTAGATAAAATATTAGAGAAAATAGAAAAATTAAAAAGTGATATAAAATCTCTTGATACAGAATATCAAGGTTTTATTTCCCAATACGATGAAGAACAACATGAAATAAAAAAAGATGAAACAATAGATAGAGAAATATTGAAAAAATATAATTTAAAATATTTAGAAAGAATAAAAAATTTATTACCTCCAAAAGAACAAGAAGAAATAGTTAGCATGGTAGGACAGGGAAATTATTATTATGCAAAAGACGAAATTTTTATGCAGCGAAATATAAAATTGGAATCTATGATAGAAAGTTTTTCTACATCTGCAGAAGAAAACTTAACAAACGGAAATGAACTTCAAAAAAGAGAAGTACAAAGAAATAGAATTCTATATTTTAAGCAATTAGGATATGATTTGTGAGAGGATTATGCAACCTATATGAATCATCCTGAAATCAAACCAATAATACCAAATTAACAGATATCTTAGAAGAAACAAAACAAAGAACTAGAATGGGAGAAATTAGAGATGAGGTAAGAGAAATCCAAGGACAAATAAGAGGAGAAAAAGAGCAAACAAACCAAAAAAATGGGGAGGAAAGGCAATGAAAAAAGTATTAATTACAGGGGCAAGTAGAGGAATAGGAAATGCCATTGCAAAAGAGCTAGCGCAAAAGGGATATTTAGTAATGGCAAATTATAATCATTCAGAAAAAGAAGCATTATATTTACAAAAAGAATTACAAGAAAAAGGATACCCAATACAAATAAAAAAAGCAGATGTATCGAAACCAAAAGAAGCGGAAGAGCTTGTAAAAGAAACAATGGATAAATGGGGAAATATTGATATTTTAATTAATAATGCGGGAATTTCTCAAATTAAACTATTTACGGATATTACAGTGGAAGAGTGGAACAATATGATAAATACGAATATGAACTCTTTATTTTATGTCACCAAAAGTGTATTACCAAAAATGATACAACAAAAACAAGGTTGCATTATTAATATTTCTTCTATATGGGGAATGACTGGCGCCTCCTGTGAAGTACATTATTCTACGGCAAAGGCAGGAATGATAGGCTTTACAAAAGCATTGGCAAAAGAAGTGGCTCCATCACAAATTAGGGTAAATTGTATTGCGCCTGGAATAATAGACACACAAATGAACCAGGAACTAACAGAACAGGAAAGAGGAGAAATCGTGGAACAAATTCCATTAGGAAGAGTAGGGAATGTAATAGATATTGTAAAATGTGTAAACTGGCTAATCGAGGACAATTATACCACAGGACAAATCATTTCACCCAATGGAGGCTGGGTCATATCCTAAAGAGATAATTCATGTTTTGAAAGGCAAGAGGTGAAAAAGAGTAATCCTAAATACAAAACAAAAAATAGAAAAATATTTCCTAATAATCCAAAGATAGAATGGATAGGAAAAGAAAAATATGTAAAGAAAAAATATAAAAGGAAAAGAGATAAAATCGGCTTTAATATGGTGTGAACAAAGTCGATTTTTATTTTGTCATTTTTTGTGTTGCATGTTCGTAAAAGAGTCCATAAACTAACACAGAAGTTAAGGAACTCACTTACAAAAATGGAAATAATATAGCCATAGACTCCGTAAATAGGAAGCAAGAAAAAGATAATGGTAAGACTAATAAAAGCATCCAAAATATTACATAGCATAACACTAACTTGCTTATTCAGACTTTTTAAGATATTATCAATAACAGTATCTAGATACATGATAACAATAATTATGCTAATTAGCTTAAGATAAGGTGAAATTAGGGTACCTGGATAAAGAAATTCATTTATTTGGTGAGAAAAAGTAAAAAAAACGCCTGTAATGCCAAGAGAAAAAAGAATTGTAATTTTAAAAACTTTACTTATGGTTTTATTCATAAAAACATTTCGTTTATTGACAGATAAATTAGTAAATTCTGGTATTAATAAGCTACTAAAAGAAGAAATAAGTGCACTTGGAAATAGAATAATTGGCATTACCATACCAGAAATTATTCCATATTGTGCAAGAGCTGTTTCACAAGAGGCACCAAACTTTTCTAAACGAGTAGGGACAAGCAATTGTTTTAAAGTAGAAAGACCAGAACGAATGCAAGAAGTAGAAGTAACTGGAATGGTAATACCAAAAATTTTTCTGAAGAACGATTTTTGACAAGGAAGGTTTTCTTTTTTATAAATGTCTAATCGATACATAAAGTAAGAGTAACATGTAGACAAAATTTCAGATAAAATAGAACCAAGGACTAGTGCTAAACAAGCGGATTCTAAGCCTGGAGGTAATAAAAAATTTAATAAATAAATAACAACAAAAATTTGTAAAATTTGTTCTAAAAATTGAAAAGAAATTACTTTTACAATTTTTCTTTTGGCTGTAAAATACCCATTAATGGCAGAAGACGTGGATAAGAAAGGCAAGCTTATTGCCATTAATTTTAAAGGAAAACCAGAAACCTTTCCATGAAAAGAAATCTTTGCAATGGTATCTGCACTAAAAAATAAAATACAAAAAGCAAGAAAGCCCATTAAGAAACTGTAAATGATACAATGCTTAATTGCTTTTTGACTTCCAAGAATATCATTTTTAGCAAGCTCCTCAGAGACAATCCTTGTAGATGCCAAATTTATTCCACTAGATGCTAGGGTCACGGAAAATAAAAATACAGATAAAATTAATTGGTAGACACCAATGCCTTCTGCACCAATCTTATTGGAAATATAAATTTGAAAAGACATTCCAATACCACGAAGCAAAAAAGAACCAATGGTAAGAAGAATACCATTGATTAAAAAAACTTTCATTCTTCTCAAAAAATCACCTAAAAAAGTGTATGAAAGAAAAATGAAAGTTATGAATTATTTTAAAAAATAGAATACAAAAGGAATAAACTAGCTGAAAGTGAAGAAACAAGGGAAACAACGGTAATTTGTGTATTAATAGAAGGACCAGCCGTATCCTTAAAAGGATCACCAATGGTATCTCCAATGACAGCCGCTTTATGAGCACTAGAACCTTTTCCACCACAATGACCTGCTTCAATATATTTTTTAGCATTGTCCCATAAACCACCAGCATTACTCATTAACATGGCTAGAAGCAAACCGGAAAGAATATTTCCTGTTAAAAAACCACCAATGGCATGGACTCCTCCGATAAAGCCAACAAGCAAAGTTGCGATAATAGCAATAACTCCTGCAGGAATTAATTCTTTTATAGCACCGACTGTTGCAATATCAATACACTTTTTGTATTCGGGTTCAACATTTCCTTCTTTTAATCCAGGAATTTCTTCAAATTGTCTATGAATTTCTTTTACTAATTTTTGAGAATTTTTATTAACACCAAAGATTAAAAGAGCAGAGAATACAGCAGGTATTGTTACCCCCACCAAAGCACCAAAAAATACAGTAGGATTCATAATATCAAAATTGAGAGGTTCTCCTAACTGAGTAGAAACAATTTCAGAAAAAGCAGCCAAAAGTGATATGACTGTTAATCCAGCAGCACCAATAGCAAATCCTTTTGTAATTGCTTTTGTAGTATTTCCAGCAGAATCTAATTCATCTGCAACTTGAATAACATCATCACCTAAATTTCCCATTTCTGCAATTCCTCTTGCATTATCAACAATAGGCCCATAGGCATCGTTTGAAATAATCATACCAACAATAGATAGCATACCAATGGCAGACATGGAAATTCCCAAAATAGCATAACCTTCTCCAATAGGATCACAGAGTTTGTAAGAAATTAGGGCTGCAAAACCAATGCCAATCAAGGCAGGGAGGCTACTTAGTAATCCATAGGAGATACCAGAAAGAACAGTAAAAGCTGAACCATTTTTACAACTTTCTGCTACTCTTTTAACTGGGGTTTTACTATCCCCTGTAAAATAATTACTAGTAATACCAATGATAACACCAATTAACATTCCTATCATAGCGGCACACCAAATGCGTAAATGAAAACCACAATAATAAGTGGCTAATAAAGTAAGAGCTACAAAAATAATACAAGTTAAATATGTTCCATTGTTTAGGGATTTACTTGGTGTACGATTTCCTACAATACGGGAAGAAAATACTCCAATCATAGAGGATAAAAGACCAAGAGCGCAAAAACAAAATAACATATTAATTTCTCCCAATGGTAGAGCAATTACCATAGTAGCAGCAATGGCTGCAATATTTGAATCAAATAAATCTGCTCCCATACCTGCAACATCCCCAACATTGTCTCCAACATTATCAGCAATAACAGCTGGATTTCTTGGATCATCTTCTGGAATGCCAAGTTCTACCTTTCCCGTTAAGTCGGCAGCTATGTCAGCTGTTTTGGTAAAAATACCTCCTCCTGCTTTGGCAAATAAAGCGAGAGAACTAGCACCGAAACTAAAAGCAAGTACAATATTAGGATTGTTGGTTAGCAAATAAAGGGAAGCGGCACCAAATAAAGAAGTTCCCACAACAGCCATGCCCATAACAGCTCCCCCGCGGAAACCACAAGTAAAAGCTTGTGCTATTCCTTTTTTTGCCAATAAAGCGGTTTTGACATTGGCAATGGTTGCAATACTAATTCCAATGGCGCCTGATAATGCAGAAAGAATAGAGCCAAGGATAAAAGAGATAACCATAGAAATATTTTCAAAAATATCATTACTTTCCCAAATAGGAGAAGGAAAGAATAGCAAAATAAGCAATGATACAATTCCAACAAAAATAATCAAAATAGAGTATTCTTTTTTTAAAAAGGCAAAGGAACCTTTTCGGATCAAAGAACCAAGTTTATTTAATTTCGTGTTAGGATTAGGGAGCTTGGCAATCCAATAATAAAAATAACCAGCTACTAGAAAAGATAAAATAGAAATAAATATTGAAAAAATAGCCCAATTCATAAAATACCTCCTACGCAAAAAAAAAGCACAAGAAAAATTTACTTGTGCTTTCATTCTTTATTCTTTTATTTTTCTTTTATAATTTCCTGATAATAATTTTGGAAAGAAAGTAATAATTTTATAAATTGCTAATTTTATTTTCTTACTCCATATATAGGCTTTTCTTAGTCTACGAGGAGAAGAAACTATTAAAGATAATTCTTGAGATTCATCTTCGTTTACATGAACAGATTCAATTGGGAAAATATAATTTTGTCCATCATTATTATCCCACTCATTTTTCTCGTTTTTAAAACAGAAATTAAAAGTTTCCGTACCAATCAAATCAATTTCAGCTTGAAAGCCTAATTCTGTTTTTTCCATTTTAATTTCTTGAAGATTTTCCCAGGCATTTCCAAAACCAAAATGAATATAAACATCCTTAGAATCATCTTGAAAGAATCTACCTGTATACGAAATTTTAACAGTAGAGTTTTCTACTAATTTATCAGTATTAAAAAATATATTTTTTGTTAATTCCATGTGCGATTCTCCTTACTTATCTTTTGTTGATAACATTATAGTATTAAATATTATTTTATTCAAGAGTTTTTTACAAAAATTTTAAAAAAATTACAAAAAAATATTAAGAAAAACAAATTACACTAAAACTTTTCCAATTATATAAAAAGTATCATTTTCAGAAATAGTAATATCCTCATATTTTTTATTATCTGCTTTTAAAGTGATTTTTCCTTTTTTAGCGTAAAATTTTCGAATAATAATAGTATCATTTACTTGAAATAAACCAATTTCTTTATTATTAAGAGGAGAATTAAATTCTATATATACATAAGAACCTTTTTTTAGGATAGGTTCCATAGAGTCATCGGCCATTTTTAGTGCCAAGGAAGCGCTAAGAATATGAGAAGGACAATCAACAAACCCGTTGATATTGTCTACAGCAACTACTTTGTTATATGCAATATGATCTACAACATGATAACTTGCTTGTTCTTCATTAATTGTTTTATCATATGTATACATTAATTGTTGATAAGGAACATCTAATGCTTTGCAGATATTTCTTAATGCTTTATGGCTAGGATTTCTTTCTCCTTTTTCAATATGTGTTAGATGGCCAATATTAATATCGGTACGTCTAGCAAGTTCCGTTTTAGAAATTCCTTTTTCAATTCTAATTTTTGCAATCATTTCACCTATCATCATACTTTTTTCTCCTTTATTATTTAATTTTCTCTATTATATACAAAAATCCTTTATTTGTCTACTAGTAAATAAAAAAAATTTAGAAACTATTGACTTGTCAAAAAAGTAGTGATAAAATATTGCCAGCTAGACAAATGAGAAAGGAGAAAAACGATGTACAAAAATAGAATTAGAGAAATTAGAATGGAAAAAGGAATGACATTAGAATATTTATCTAGAATTAGTCAAGTCTCTATTGGATATTTATGTCATTTGGAAAGAGGTACAAGAACAAATCCTTCTATGAGAATTATGGAAAAAATTTCAGAATGTCTAGGCAAATCAATTAGCGAAATATTCTTTAATAAGTAATATATTAAAAAAAGCACCATAAAATAGAATATCAACTGTATTTTGTTGTAAAGACACGGAAATGATACTTAATCCTATCCTTATATATTTCTAATTAAATCTTTTAGGAGAGAGTGAGTAAATAAACTAAGTAAGTTTTCATTTAAAAATATAGGGATAAGCATTTAAAAGAGTTCTGATTGGGAGAAAATACTGTTGAAAATGTTAGAATTTTATGGTATTATGTTTTTATAAGGTTTTTTCTCAAGGAAAAAATCAAAAAAATAAGGAGAAAGCTTATGAATAAAGAAGAAATTAAATCACAGGAAAACGAAGAAAAAATAGAGCAAGAAGTAGAGCAAACAGAAATAAAAGAGGAAACAGAATTTCAAGAAGAGAAAGGTGAAAAAAAAGAAAACACAGAAAAAAATAAGAAAGAAAGTAATGATGAACCAGAAAAAGAAAGTAAAGTACAAGAAAAAGGAACAGAATTTAAACCAGTAGAACCTAAAAAAAGTAAGAAAAATGTCATTTTCCTTTCTATTATCATAGGAGTATTCTTACTATTTTTAATGGTATTTTCTGTTATATTTGCTCTTATCAATGTGAATAATACCAAAATAATGGAAGGTATAACGATAAAAGGAATTGACGTATCTAATTTAACAGAAGAAGAAGCTAAAACGAAAATAGAAGAAGCTGTAAAACTAGATTTAGAGAAAACTATTTCCCTAAGATATGCAGATTTTGAAACCTCATTAACTCCAGCACAGATTGAGGCAAAATATCAAATAGAAGAAGCGGTAAAAGAGGCATATCAAATCGGAAGAAGTGGAAATGTTATTTTAGATAATTATGCCATATTTTGGGCTCTAGTTGCTAATAAAGAAATAGAACCTGTATTGACATATAATGAAGAATCCTTAAATACTATGATCGAAGACATTGGGAAAAAAATTCCTGGGGCTGTGGAAGAAGGAACCTATAGTATAGAAGAAGAACAATTAATTATTACAAAAGGAAAAGCAGGAATTGGTATTAAAAAAGAAGAATTGAAAAATGAGATTGTACAGACTATAAAAATACCATTAAAAGAATATATAGAAATACCAGTAGAATATCGCGAACCAGAAGCAATTAATATAGATGAAATTTATACAGAAGTATATGTGCAACCTCAAGATGCTTATTATGAAACTGATCCTCCTAAAGTATATCCACATGTTGTAGGGGTTGATTTTGCCATTAGCTTAGAAGAGGCAAGAGCATTATTAGAACAA
The DNA here is from genome assembly GCA_944390445.1 of uncultured Clostridia bacterium. Taxonomy (GTDB): domain Bacteria; phylum Bacillota; class Clostridia; order TANB77; family CAG-508; genus CALXRW01. The sequence goes on from CALXQB010000040.1 coordinate 8,250, forward strand.
GACTTGGAAGAATATATTATTCCATTAAAATTTACTATGCCAGAAAAAACAACAGATATGCTAGAAATAGAGGCTTTTCCGGATTTGTTATCTACCTTTAGTACGAAATATGATGTATATCTAAGAGATAGAACCACAAACTTAGAATTATCAGCAAGTAAAATAAATGGAACAGTTTTAATGCCAGGAGAAATTTTTTCCTATAATAAAGTGGTAGGAAAAAGAACTGTAGAAGCAGGATATAAAAATGCTGCTGTATATGAGGGAGGCAGAGTAGTAGACGGATTAGGAGGGGGTATTTGTCAAATATCATCTACATTGTATAATACTGCATTGCTTGCAAACTTAGAAATTATAGAGAGAAGTAATCATCAATTTTTAACCAGTTATGTGGGAGCTGGTAGAGATGCTACTGTGGTATACGGATATATTGACTTTCAATTTAAGAATACAAGAAATTATCCAATTAAAATTGTTTGTAGTGTAGAAAATGGAATTGCTAAAATTGATATGTATGGAATAAAAGAAGAAGTTGAATATCAGGTAGAATTTGATACAGTAATTACAGGTTCCATTCCTTATACAACCAAATATGAAGAAGATAGTACATTGGAAAGTGGAGTAGAAAAAGTAATCCAAGGTGGGGCACCAGGTCAAACCAGTGTTACCTATAAAATATTAAAATTAAATGGTAATGAAGTATCAAGAGAAGTATTATCAAAAGATACTTATAGTGCGATGACAAGAATTATTAAAAGAGGAACCAAAGGAGAAAAAGTAGTAGAAACGACGCCAGAACCAGAAGTGCCAGCAACACCAACACCAACGCCAACTCCAACACCTACACCTACACCAAGCCCTAGTCCTACACCTTCTCCATCTCCAAGTCCGACACCAACGCCAACACCAGAACAACCATAAATAATGAATGAAAGAAGTAAATCATATAAAGACAATAGAGAGAAGCGTCCTCTGAAATATCTTATCAGGGACGCTTCCAAATGGGACATTTTTCGGATACTATCTTGACAATTCGAAAAAAAATGTCTATAATTAATTTGTTCTTAGGCAAGAAAATAAAAATAAGCACTACTAGCTCAATCGGTAGAGCAACTGACTCTTAATCAGGAGGTTCGGGGTTCGATTCCCCGGTGGTGCACCATTTTATAACAACTTACAGATAAAAATATCTTGTAAGTTGTTTTTTTATTGCATAGGGAAAATATAGATGCACAGAAAAATTGCTATGCAATTCTTCGTGTCGACAAATCATTACGCCTCATCGAGAACTTAAATGAATATAGTTAAATCAAAAAAGTAGAAAAAAGTTCTCGCGAAGCTAGATTTGTCCGATAATTAAATTGAACGCTAAATAAAGGATTTGCTTAGATAAAAAGGTGTCAACCAACAATTTGACATTAAAATATTTAGTATAATTAAAAATTATATTATTTATTATAGATACTTATAAGGTGTTAATGAAAAAGATATTTTAAGTGTTTTTATTTTTTTCTGAGGGAAACCAGTTATCAAAATAATCATTAAATAAAACATCTTTTTTTATACAGATATATAAACTTCCCAATAGACACGCAATTACAGCTCCAATGGCATCTACTATTAAATCTTCCATGGTATCGACTAAGCCATCTTGTCCAGGAAGTCTAAATTTTTGCATATTGTAGCCAAATAAGCGATCTGCACCATATTCAAAAAATTCCCAAAATACACCCATAGTAAGGGCAAAACAGAAAGCAAATATAATAACAAATTTAGGGCTTAAGTTTACATTGATATTTCCTTTTTCATTTAGCAAATAAACGAATAAGAATCCTATGAAACCAAGAACAATTCCTGATATTGCATGAAGCATAGTATCCCACCAAGAAAATTTTTCATAAAAATCACCAATTTCACCTAGAATTTGTGATGCAAAAATAAATAGAGTAATTACTAGTTGGAATCTTTTAGGTAAATATACTCCAAATTTTTTTTCTAATATACTAGGATAATAAGTTAAGAAAAAAGTGATAATAATCAGAAAATCTTGACTGTGATCTCCTATAAACCAACCTCGTATCAATAAAATAATTAATAGAATTCTTATCATGTTGGATATTATGATGTTCAATGTTCTTTTGGTCTTTTTTGACATATGATACTCCTTACAAATTATTTTCTCTTAGCGTAACCAAAATTGAAAAAAACATTCTTAAAATTGTTTACATTGACAAGGACTTTATATTTGGGTATAATACACAATAGGGGGGGTTCGAAATGTTGAAAATCTATTTGACAGACATGGAAACAAACGAATTTAAAGAAATCAATGAATTAAAAAAAGGGGCATGGATTAATTTAGTAAATCCGTCTGAAAGAGAGATTAAAAAAGTTTGCGAAAGCCTGCAAATAGAAGAAGATTTTATTCGATATCCTCTAGACTTTGAAGAAAAAGCAAGAATTGATACAGAGGATGATACTAAGTTATTTATTATAGATGTTCCTATTATAGAAACAGTGGAAGAAGAAAAATTACATACTACTATGCCATTGGGAATGATTGTGGTAAGAGATGATTTTTTTATTACGGTTTCACTCAATAAAAATAAAATTATTGAGGATTTTGAAAAAAATAGAGTAAAAGGTTTTTGTACTTACAAAAAAACGAGATTTATTTTACAAATTCTGTTTGCGAATTCTTCTAGTTATCTTACCATTTTAAAACAAATTAACAAAGAATCTGAGATGAATGTATTACGTTTACAAAAATCCATGAGAAATAAAGAATTAATTAAATTATTAAATCTAGAAAATAGTTTGGTATATATTGCAACATCATTAAGATCAAATGAAGTCGTTATGGAGAAAACACTTAGCGGAAAGATTATTAAATTATATGAAGAAGATGAAGATATACTAGATGATGCCATTGTAGAAAATAAACAAGCTATCGAAATGTGCAAAATCTATAGTGATATTTTAAGTGGAACAATGGATGCCTATGCTTCTATTATTTCCAACAATTTAAATTCTGTTATGAAATTTTTAGCAGCGATTACCATTGTGTTATCTTTACCTACAATGATTACAAGTTTTTGGGGAATGAATGTGGATTTACCATTTGCGCAAAATCCATTTGCCTTTATTATTATCATGCTTCTCTCCATTGGTCTTGCGTTACTAGCTACAATATGGTTAAAGAAAAAGGATATGTTTTAATGAGAAAGGAATGATAAGTAAAATGATAACAGTTAATAATGTTACATTGAGATTTGGAAAAAGAGTTTTATTTGAGGATGTTAATATCAAGTTTTTAAAAGGAAATTGCTATGGAATTATTGGAGCAAATGGTGCGGGAAAGTCTACTTTCTTAAAAATTCTTTCTGGTGAAATTGAACCATCCAAGGGAGAAGTAAGTGTGGATAAGGGGGAAAGAATTTCTGTTTTAAAACAAGATCACTATGCCTTTGAAGAATATACCGTAATGGATACGGTTATTATGGGAAATCAAGAATTATATCGAATTATGAAAGAAAAAGACGAAATTTATAGCAAACCTGATTTTTCTGAACAGGATGGAATGAGAGCCGCAAAATTAGAAGAAAGATTTAGTGAACTAGACGGTTGGAATGCAGAATCAGATGCAGCCATTTTATTAACAGATTTAGGAATAGGAACAGAAAATCATTATAAATATATGAGGGAAATGGAAGCAAAAGATAAAGTGAAAATACTATTAGCACAGGCTTTATTTGGAAATCCAGATATTTTATTATTAGATGAACCAACAAATGACTTAGATATGAAAGCAATCAATTGGTTGCAAGATTTTTTAATTGATTTTGAAAATACGGTTATTGTAGTTTCACACGATAGATATTTTTTAAATAAAGTATGTACACATATAGCAGATGTAGACTTTGGAAAGATAAAAGTATATCCTGGAAACTATGATTTCTGGTATGAATCTAGCCAATTACTATTGAAACAAACGAGAGAAGCCAATAAAAAGAAAGAAGAGAAAATAAAAGAATTGCAAGATTTTATCAGCAGATTTAGTGCAAATGCATCTAAATCTAAGCAAGCAACTTCTAGGAAAAAATCTTTGGAAAAGATTCAGTTAGAAGAAATAAAACCATCTAATAGAAGATACCCATACATTGATTTTAAACCAGATAGAGAAGCTGGAAAAGAAGTATTAGTTGTAAAAAATTTATCTAAAACGATAGAAGGAGAGAAGATATTATCTCATGTTTCTTTTACAGTGAATCGAGAGGATAAAATTGCTGTTTTGGCAGAAAATGAAATTGCCAAAACAACATTATTTCAAATTTTGGCAGGTGAATTAGAACCAGACGAAGGAGAAATTATTTGGGGAACAACTATCACAAAAAATTATTTTCCAAAAGATAATAGCAAATTGTTTGAATGTGATTTAAATTTAGTAGATTGGTTAAGACAATATTCTAAGGAGCAAGATGAAACTTATATCAGAAGTTTTTTGGGACGTATGTTATTTTCAGGAGAAGAATCTTTAAAAAAGGTAAATGTTTTATCTGGAGGAGAAAAGGTAAGGTGCGTTTTATCCAAATTAATGCTATCTGGCGCAAATCTTCTAATATTTGATGAACCAACCAACCATTTAGATATGGAATCTATCACATCTTTAAATGAGGGAATGAAAAAATTTAATGGCATTATATTATTTACATCACATGACCACCAATTAACACAAACCGTAGCCAATAAAATTATAGATATAAAAGAAGAGGGAGTTATTGTAAAAGATGGAACCTATGATGAATATTTAGCAATAAGCTCTGGAGACGTTACTTGAAGTTCAAAGTAATTATGTTTATAGTGTTCAAATAATTATAACGAAGGAGTTAATTATTATTGAAAAAATGTCATGTGTAAATGTTAAAATAAAACTGATAGAAAAATTCAAAATAAAATTGATAGAATTCTATCAGTTTTTTTGATGAGTTT
>CALXQB010000041.1 GCA_944390445.1 uncultured Clostridia bacterium
ATTAATTGGAGTGACGTCAAATAAAGAGGTTGCAAGTTTTATTTATAAAATATTTAAAACAATTAGAAAATATGGAGGAAGTGCTATCGCTATTACACAAGATATTTCTGATTTATTTAGTTTAGAAAATGGAACTTATGGAAAAAGTATATTAAATAATTCTAGTATGAAAGCTTTTTTTTCTTTAGAAGAAGAAAATATATTATTACTAAGTCAATATACAAATTTGTCTGAAAAAGAAAAAATAGAAATAAAATCATTAAAAAGAGGAGAATGTTTAATGTTTGTTGGGGAGGATCATATTTTAGCAAAAATTGAAGCAGCAGATTTTGAAAAAAATTGTATTATGTAAGAAAAATAAATGGAATAAAATATCAGAGAAAAAAGGAGTAAAATAAATCAATGAAAAAAATTGTAACAGCACTTCGGTAATCCAAAATTAAATGAAATATTAAAAGAAAAAAATGAATATGAAATTTTAGCACCAGATATTTCCTATCAAGATGGTGTTTTAGAAATATTAGAAAAAAATAAAAAAATTGATTTTTTAATTATTGGAAATCAGTTAGAAGGAGAATACTCTTTTTTTGAATTTATTTTAAAAATAAAAAAAATTAATATTTTATCTGAATTTATTATTATACTAGAAAATCAAAATGAAGAACTAAAAAATAAATTAATAGAAAAAGGTTTTTTTCAAATTTTTTATGAAGATGAAATTAAAATATCAGAAATAATAAATTTAATTGAAAATAAAAAAATAAATAAAGAAAAAATAATTGAAGAAGAAATTATGAATTTAAAGAAAATAATTTTAGAAAATAATTTAAAAAAAGAAAAACAAAATAAAATAATAGAAAAAATAAAAATAAATTTAAATAAAAAAATAAATTCAAAAATAAATAAAAAAAATAATTTAATGATAGGAAATAAAATGATAACAATAATAGGAACTCCTTGCTCTGGAAAAAGTATTTTTTCTATTTTACTGGCAAATCAGTTAAAAATAAAAAATAAAATTCTTTTATTAGATTTTAATATAGAACAAAATGATTTAAGTACAATATTGGGAAAGAAAAAATATTCCAAAAATATAATAAAAAAAACAAATAAAACAGAACAAATAAATTTAAAAGATTTTATTATAAAAATAAATGCTAAAATAGATTTAATTTCTGGATTGGATATTTTTTTGACAGAGAAAATAGAAAAAAATAAAATAAAAAATATGTTAATAGAATTAAAAAATAAATATGAAATTATTATAATTGACACTCCATCTGAGTATAAAAAAGAAGAGATAAAAATTTTATTAAAAAATAGTGAAGAAATTATTTTTTTATTAGAACCAAATTTAATTCATATAAAAAAAGCGAAAATAATATTAGAATTTTATGAAAATATTTGGAAAATAAAAAAAGAAAAAATAAAATTAATTTATAATAAAAATAATAAAAATGCAATTTCGATATTTATATTAAAAAAGATATTTAAAGAAAATTATTTAGGAAAAATAAATTATGATGAAAAAATATATTGTGTAATAAATAAAAATAAAATAAATTATATCAATAAAACAACAAAAAAAGAAATTCAGAAAATAATTCAAAAATTAATTCAAACAAAAAAGAAAAAAATAAAATTAAAAGAAAGGGGAATTTTAAATGGAGAACAATTTATTAGAAAATAATTTAGAATTAGAAAATAAAATAGAGAATACAGTGACAGTAGAAAAACAAAACGATTTTTTAGAAAGTACGTTAGGAAAGGTAATTAATACAGGATTAGATATTGGATTAAGAGCCCTTTTACCAGATTTAATTGAAAATCAAGTTATTGATATTAAAGATGCTATTTTAAAAGGAGGATTTAAAGAAGGATTAAATGAAATGATTGATTCTGTTATTGACCTTGGTAAAAGTGCAATTGGGATTTTTACTGGTAAATTTGAAAATGTGTCCCAAGTGCAAGCAGCAGTAAGAAGTGGTGGAATTATTGATTCTACCTCTAATTTAATGGATTGGGCAGTAGAAAAAGCAAGAGAAGAAGAATGGATACCAGACTCCATTGCAAAAGTAATTCAACAAGGAAAAAATATTATTTTAAATCATGTAGAAAAAAATGTTGAAGAAGTGCTAACAGATCAGTTAAAATCGATAGAAAAATTAGAAACTTATAATCATAATTGGAAAGAATATTATGAACAAAGAGATTTTGAGAATATGGAAAAAGAATATAAAAAAATACAAAAGGAGTTAAAAAATGTAATACCATTAGAAAGTACCTTAACAGAAACAAGAAAGATTGAAAATATCCATCAAATTATAAAAAATAATGGGCAAAATTTTGATTTAACAGAACAAGAAGTTGAACTAGCGAATAAACTGGTTTAGAAATAAATAAATTTAGTTTAAAAACATGAAAAAAGTTTGCAAATTTCTGCAGGTTTTAGTATAATAACACTGTAACAAAAACAGGAAAGCGTTTTCCGTAGAAAGGAAGGATAAAAAATTGGACAGACCAGAAGAAACAATTATACAGAAAAACATTGAAGCAGAAATGAAATCCGCTTATATTGATTATGCTATGAGTGTTATCGTTGCACGTGCATTACCAGATGTAAGAGATGGATTAAAACCTGTACATAGAAGAATTTTATATGCTATGTATGAAGATGGAATTACATCAGACAAGCCTTATAGAAAATGTGCTAATACAGTAGGTTCTGTTCTGGGAAGATATCACCCACATGGAGATGCTGCAGTATATGATGCAATGGTAAGAATGGCACAAGATTTTTCATTAAGATACCCATTAATTGATGGACATGGAAATTTTGGCTCTATTGATGGAGATTCTGCTGCGGCTATGAGGTATACAGAAGCAAGAATGGCTAAAATAGCAGAACAAATGCTAACAGATATTGAAAAAAATACAGTAGATTTTATGCCAAACTATGATGACAGACTACAAGAACCAACAGTATTACCAGCTAAAATTCCAGCCTTATTAGTAAACGGTTCGTCTGGTATTGCCGTAGGAATGGCAACCAATATTCCACCACATAATTTAACAGAAATCATAAATGGTCTTATTAAAATTATAGATGAAGATGAGGTAACAGATGAGCAACTAATGGCAATTATAAAAGGACCAGATTTTCCAACAGGAGCTGTTATATTAGGGAAAGAGGGAATTAAGCAAGCTTATACAACAGGTAAAGGAAAAATTACCATGAGAGCAGAAGCTGAAATTGAAGAAATGAGTGGTAATAAACAAAGAATTATCGTATCTTCTTTACCATATCAAGTAAATAAAGCAAGATTAATTGAAAATATTACATCCCTAGCAGTGGAAAAACGTATTGAAGGTATTTCTGGTGTAAGAGATGAATCTGATCGAATTGAAAAAGTAAGGATTGTTATAGAATTAAAAAGAGATGCTAATGCGCAAGTAGTATTAAATCAACTATATAAATATACACAAATGCAAGATACTTTTGGTGTGATTATGTTAGCATTAGTACATGGAGAACCTAAAATATTAACTTTGAGAGAATGCTTAGATAACTATATTGAACATAGAAAAGTAGTTATTTTAAGAAGAACAAAATTTGACTTGGAAAAGGCAGAAGCAAGAGCTCATATTTTAGAAGGATTAAAAATTGCTTTAGATAATATTGATGAAGTAATTGCCATTATTCGTGCTTCTTATGATGATGCCAAAGAAAGATTAATGGAAAGATTTGGTTTGACTGATATACAAGCACAAGCTATTCTTGATATGAGATTAAGAACATTATCTGGATTGCAAAGAGAAAAAATCGAAGAAGAATACGCACAATTAATGAAATTAATTGCTTATTATAAAGAAGTATTATCAAGTGAAAGATTAGTATTTAATATCATTAAAGAAGAGCTATTGGAAATTAAAGAAAAATATGGTGATGAAAGACAGACAAAAATTGTGGCTGCAGAAGGAGAGATGAATGTAGAAGATTTAATTAAAGAAGAGCAAACTGTTGTTGCCCTAACACATTTTGGTTATATTAAAAGAGTACCAGTAGATACATATAAAAGTCAAAAACGCGGAGGAAAAGGAATTACGGGAATTGCAACAAGGGAAGAAGACTTTGTAAAAGAAATATTTACAGCATCTACACATGATACTATTTTATTCTTTAGTAATAAAGGTAAATTATATCGATTAAGAGGGTATGAAGTTCCAGAAGGGGGAAGAACAGCCAAAGGTACTGCTATTGTAAATCTGTTGAGATTAGACCCTGGAGAGAAAATTTCTACGATTATTCCAATACAAAATTTTGCAGAAGGAAAATATTTATTGTTTGCAACGAAAAATGGTTTAATCAAGAAAACTTCCTTAATAGAATATAATATAGCAAGAAAATCAGGATTACAAGCTATTACCCTAAAAGAAGATGATGAGCTAATTGGTGTAAGACTAACAGATGGAGAAGACAATATTGTACTAGTTACCAGACAAGGTATGTGTATTACTTTTGATGAAAAAGATGTAAGACCTACTGGAAGAAGTGCACAAGGGGTAATTGGTATACGCCTAAACGAAAATGATTATGTAATTGGTATGGAATCTATTATTAGCAATACGAAATCTACATTATTAGCCATTACAGAAAATGGATTTGGAAAAAGAACAGAATTAGATGAATATCGAGTAATTAACAGGGGAGGAAAAGGAGTTATCACTTATAAAATAACCCCAAAAACAGGAGAAATCGTTGGAATTCGAATTGTAGATGAATCAGATGATGTTATGCTAATTACAGATACAGGAACGGTTATTCGATTAAATGTAAGTGAAATTAGTATTTTAGGCAGAAGTACACAAGGTGTTACACTTATGAAAACAAATGAAGGAAAAGTTGTAAGTATTGAAAAAATATCAGAAGAAAAAGAAGAAGAATAAAAATAAAGTCAAAGAAGATGATTTTGCATTTTGCAAAATCATCTTCTTTAACTGTGAAGAAATGACATGAGATTAAAATAATTTTTAAACTTTCTGAAAACGAATATCGTCTCCAAAGAATTTGCATATTTCGTAATAACCTACAATTCGTGATGCAATTCTTTCATCATAAATAGAATAGATATTTTGTAAATTTAAATTTGTAGAAATAATGGTTTTGGTAATTTTACGATTTTGATTTAATAATCGTGTATTCAAAATATTGAAAATTTCTGTAAACTTCATATTATTTACACTTTCTGTACCAAAATCATCTATAATTAATAAGTTTGCAGAAAGTAAATTTTCTATTATGTTTTTATTACAGTTCGGTTTATCAAATAAGCAATTTATAATATCATTTAGCATAACAGGAGCAGTCTGATATAAAACGGTTTTTCCTAATTTTAAGATTTCATTCGCTATACAATTCGAAAGAAAAGTTTTTCCTAATCCTGAATTTCCCATAAAAATCAAGTTCTTTTGTTCAGGATCATCAAAATGGGCAATAAAATTCTTAGCAATTTTTTCAATTCTTTTCATATTTTCTCTAGGGGAAATATTAGATTTGTATTTTTGTGGATTTATTTCATCAGAATAGACATCTAAATGAAAAGTAGAAAAATTTTCTTTTTCTAAATTTCCCATATTTGATTTATTATATTCTATATTAAAGATTTCCTGTTTTAAGCATGTACACATTTCTGTTTTCCCATTTTTTTCAATATATCCTGTATCTTTGCATTTAGCGCAAGAAAAAATAGGAGATAAATCTTCTAAGGTTTTTCCTTCTTTTTTGAGAAGTTCTGTTTTTTCCTTTTGGAGAGTATCAGATATCTTTTTAAGGTTAGAAATAGAAGAAGTTTGAGAATTCTTTAAAATTTCCATAGCAGTAGAAAGATAAGCTTTGGATAGTTCTGCATCAATTTCGGATAGCCTAGGAAGTTTATTGTAAATTTCTTTTTTCCTAATTTCTGCATCTTGAAAAGCTTTTCTTCTTTTTTGCTCATAAATTCTTTTTAAGTCAGAAAGTGTTGTTGAATCCATTTTTATCACCTTTTATTTAGCCATTTTCTGTTTTTAAATTAGAATATAAAGAATCTAAATCCTCATATTTTCTTTGCTCATAAGAATGGAAAGAAGCCTTTTTCTCCAATTCTTTTGTAGTTTGTGTTTTCTGTTTCATTTCTTGCATAAAGTTTTCAATTTCACTAGGGGTTTTAAAGTTTCGTTCATTCCAGTCTGATAATAATTTATTGATATATTCAAAGTTTGGATTAGACTTGGATGCAGTCTTTTTTAATGCAATATCAATTACATCCATTCCATATCCGTATTCTACCGTCCATTTTTCCACATATGCTTCCTCATATTGAGATAGGCTACGGTGAAAACCAAGTTTTTTACATATATTCTTTTTCATGGCATTTAATTTATCCTGTTTTTGAAAGTAATGGTCTAAATCAGTAAAAGTTTTAATATTGTTTTTTGCCCAAGCATCCGCAACGGTTTGAATATAATTTTTATGAAGTGCAGACTTATTAAAACAATAATCAAACAAAGCAAGCATTACTTGTTCATTGAAACCGTATTTAGTAAACCATAAATTGATATCATTATACCAAGAGGGAGACATCATACCTTGAAAATAAAGACTATTAATATTTTCAATTGCTTTTGCTCGATATTCATTTTTAGCATTTTTTTCTAAATCTTTAGCAGATAAAGAAAGTTTTGGCTTATATAATTTTTGTAATTCGATTTCTTGTAGTGGATTGATAATATAACCAGTGGGCTTTTTGGTAATAGCCCCTGCATTTTCCCAATAAGTACATGCAGATTGAATGGTTTTAAACTCTAATCCTAATGCTTTTGAAAGATCAGTCAATTTAATCTCTTTATTATGCTTTGCAAGAAAGATAAGGTATAAATAAACTTTAATAAAATCTCCACTGGCACTTGCTAAATACTCTGTGAAAAATACATCAGGTATAGATGTAGAACTAAATAGAATAGAAGTTTCATTTTGCTCTAGTTTCATGACGATTCCCCCATTATAGATATCTCTCTTTTGTATGGTGAAAATTATATCATTTCATAGGGAAATTTACAAGATAAGATCGAATAGAATTTTTAAAGATAAAAATAAATTTTTTTACTTTTGAGAAATTTTATAAGATAGAAAAGAACATATAAAATATTTTCATGCTGAAAACCTATTAAACTAAATAAGAATAATGGAAAACAGAAAATAATAAATAAAGAAACTTTTATACTAAAACTAGAGAAGATTAAATCTAGAGAGCAAAAAACAAAAATGTACCAAATGAGATTAAATATAGCAGTAGAATAATCAATAAAACCAAATAAATGGTTTCTCATTTTATAATTTTTTGGAAAAATAAATTTCATAAAACCTCCTATTTCAAAAATGATTTTAACTGTAATAATTGTCCATCCACTGAAGTTGAAATTCCACCAATTAATTCACGAATAGAATGGTTAGCACGAATTAGTGCATAAATACATCCTACGTAAAGCAATTGAGAAAATAAATTATCTGAAAAATCTGCAGAAAAAGTAATTAGTAAAATAATAGAAATAAAAACTTGCGTAAATAATAAAGAAAAAAGACATCTTGCCCATGATTTAAAAATCCAAGAAGTTTTGGCATTACTAATTGTTAGAAACGCAAATGGTGATAGTAAAAGAAAAACCTTTAACATGACATATCGCAGAGCATAAGAAAAAAGAAGTTGGAATAAACCAAAAGACATAAATCCTTTTAATAAACCCTCAAAAGAAAAAATATTAAAGCTATTTTCTCCTAGAATAAGGGAATCGTTCAATTCTTGAATGAGAGAAGAAAAACAAATTTCTTTCCCTAATATACTTTCTCCGACTTCACGAATAGCAGAAGAAAAAGAAGAAGTAAAAAAGAGAAGGCCTTCACATATACTATAACAAGAATTTAAAAAAATACCTAAGAGAACAATTTTGAAAAAGAATTTTAAGGGATGTTCTTGGGGAGAAAAGGTAATATGAGAAAGTAGTAAAGAAATAGCATAGTATAGAATAAATCCGACAAGAAGAGAGTTAGCAATTAACAAAAGTCCGTTAGAGGAGGAGGTCCCTAATAGTTTTTCTAAATAAGAATCTTCTAAAAAATCTTGCCCAATAAAAACAAGCTCATCTAGAAGAGAATAAACATTAGTATCAATGGATGTAAAAAATTGAGAAAAAATAGAATTTAATGTTTCAATAATTACCTGTGTCATATTTGTTTCATTCACAATTTACCTCCTAACCAAATAAGGTTTCAATAGTAGATAAAACAAGATCAATGGTAAGAATAAAAGCATAAGAAAATAAAGAACCTCTTATTAATTTTTTACCAGTACGGATTTTTTCTTCATCTCCAAAACTAAATTTTTTCATTAGTACACCGGTACCTACGGCAACTGCTGCAGCAGGAGTTGCAATGGTTAAAATATAATCTTTTATTTTTTCAAATGCGTTTTTTATTGTTTTTATTAACTTAGGGTCTGCTGCAAAACTTTCTGTATATAGAGTAAAGCATAAAATCAAACAAAGTATAAGAATTATAAATATTTTTTTCATAAATATCATTCCTTTCTTTTAAAATATGGTAGCATTTGTAATTGGCAAGGTTTTATAATTTTAGTTCCATCAGATAAAAAAGCTAAACATGAAAAAGTTTCTAGAGTTTGTGTAAAAAATTGTGTATCATAGATAAAGTCCGGCTGAATAAAGGTGGTTAAACTTTCCGAAAGGTTGGAACCTTTAGATTTCCATGTATTAGTGAAATAATCATAATTGGTTTCTTTCGCATTTTCTGAGATACTAGTAGAGTGTCTTTCTTTATCTTCCCTACCAATTTGCTTTTGCGCATCTTCAATGGTAAAAACATCATCTGTACGATACCATAGTTTATTAATTAAATTTTGTATTAAAACTTGTGTACATGACTTATCTTTTAATGTATTTAATAGGGAAGAATAACTTTGCGTAGCTACAATATTAATACATTTGGCTTCTCTGCTTTGTGCAAAAAAATCACTATCTGAGCGGGTAACATATTCATGAAATTCATCGCATATAAATGCCGTTGTCCTTGTATAAGAATGAGTTGCTAAATTTGTTAAAATCTCAGATTGAAAATCCAATTTTAAATAGGCAGCAATTAATTTTGAGAGGTTTTTATATTCAGCAATATTCATTTTTAAGACTACGATTTTACCATCTGAGAGAACTTGAGAAAAACCTAAAAAATTCAAATCTTTTTCTGAGGGGCAAAATGTATTTAAAACAGAATAATCAGAGATAAAGGGCAAAGTAATGCGACTGATTTCAGACTTTATAATAGATAATACACGAGAATCTAAAGAAAAAAACTCATTTTCAAAATAAGTAATAGCAGATAAGAGTTCATAAATTTCAGAATTTGAAAATTTACAAGCATGGAATTGACTACGTAAAAAGTTTATTTTTTCTCGATAGTAAGAGGTGTCATTGATAAGTTTATGAAGCTCTTGAAAAGTGACATAACCGTTGATTATATAATCTACATAATTTAATGCATTCCGTAAGAGTTTCTTCTACTTTATCAAACCAATAAGAATCAGAAGTATTAGTAGAAAAAAGTTCTAAAACAGATTTTAATCGATTGGCCAATAAGGAAGGTTTTAAATCCGGTTTGTGTAAAGGATTATATTTAAATTTGCCATTGATTTCTAAAATGATTAAATCATCTTCTCTATCCAATTCCGTACAACAAGATAAAACATGTTCATAAAAATTTCCCTTTACATCTAAAATGAGCATTCCTAATCTATCATCATTTTCACAATGATATTGTAATAACTGAAACGTAAATGGATACATGCTAGAGCTAGTTTTTCCACTTCCAATCGTACCAGTGATTAAAATATTTTGGAATAATCCTTTTTCTGGAATAAAAACAGGTTCTTGAGATTGAGGAAGATTTCCAACATGAAGGAATAAGCCATCAGGGTAAGAAAAATGCTTTTTTATTTTTTTCTTGGGGATTTTTTGAAATAAAAAAGAAAAAAGAGAATTTGACAAAATAAAAATCGATAGAAAAGAAAAAACAAAATATGCTTTTTTTAGAAAGTTCCATGCTTCTGGCCACTTTATGCAGATATCAAATGGTTCTAAGGCGTAGGGAATTATGACAGATGTGGATTGAAATAATGAATTAAAAAATAGAAATATAAAAATGAAATAGATAATAAGGCATAGAAAAATAAAACCTATGCGAAATAATAGTTTTAAAATTTCAACATTCCTCCTTTTTTGAATTTTAATTTAGATCCTTGAGATTGATGGAAAACATAATTCTCGAATAGAGAATATAAAGAATAAAAAACAATAAATAGATGAACAATAAAACTTAAGAAAAAAATATGAATTTGTAATTCTATAAAATCACCTCTTTCTTTACAATTTTTACCATAATATACTAAAAATTATTTTTTGTCTATACTTTTTTAAAAAAATATGATAAAATAAAAAGGTAATTTTAAGAATTTGAAAATACAATTCATAGAAAGAATGAATTTTAGTAGAAATAGATTCATTCTAAAAGAAAGGAGTTTATCATGAAAATAGAAAAAACAACTAAAATTGGAGAACTTTTAGAAATGGCACCTGAAAAGGCAGAAATTTTATTAGCAGCTGGTATGCATTGTCTTGGATGCCCTGCATCACAAGCAGAAACTTTAGAAGAAGCATGTGATGTACATGGAATTAATGTAGATGAACTAGTAGAAAAATTAAATGAGAACTAGATAAAAATATATTTATTAGTTAATAAAATTGAAGAGTCATAGGGGAGAACGTGTTCTCCCACTCTTCAAAGAAATACTACATATAGAGGTTTAAGAAAAACAAAATATATATGTATCTATAGCTCAGTAGGATAGAGCGCTCCCCTCCTAAGGGAGAGGCCGCAGGTTCGATTCCTGCTAGGTACACCAAAACTATCGTGAACGTAATAAGTTCACGTTTTAATTTTGCAAAATTGAAAAATTTTCGAAAATATGCTAAAATAAAAGCATAGCCAATTGGCTAAATCTTTTAAAGGAGGATGTTTGCAACATGGATGATCGGGAATTCTACTATGACGAAACCAATAGGAGGCTAGTGGTTCGGAACAGAAGTTTAAGGTTATTTGATACCGACAACAAGACCATTGAAGGAGGAAGAACACAGAAGAGAAGTTTTTTCTATGTGAAAGATGGGGAGTTAAAACTTTTTGCTCCCACCTGGGATAACCTCAAACCTTGCCGTTCGCCCAATGATCTTTGTCTCTCTTGCAAGAAGCATCATGCACTACCGGAAGAACACGGTGGCTGTAAGATACTTACGGAAGGCCAATCTTTAGAGTATCCTTTTATTCTGAGGGGGGCTGAACAAGTTAGACAGGGAAAAACTGTTCGACTCTATGTAATGAGTTGTAATCGCTATGAAAAAGCGGAAGAAAGACCCGAGAATATCCAAAAGAGGAGGAACCTTTTCTTATATGAAGAGGATATGGAGATTTTTAATAATTCTTCATCACTCTTTGGTACCAAGCATCTCATATGAACTTTTCTCTGTTCCCTGTTCTAGGGAACAGAGAATTTTTCGTTAAATGAGAAGAATTGTTTTTTCCTATTCGACAAAAAACAAAGTTGACAAAAGGGTAACAGATGATATAATATAAGAAAAAATTAGGAGCAAAATGTGTTGGAAGAAAAAGAAAAATATATGAGAATCGCTTTAAAAGAAGCTAAAAAAGCATATATAGAAAAAGAAATACCCGTAGGAGCCATTATTGTAAAAGATGGTATGATTATTGCAAAAGCGCATAATATAAAAGAAAAGAAGCAAGATACAACATGTCATGCAGAGATATTGGCGATTCAAAAAGCAAGCAAAAAATTAAATACTTGGAGATTAGAAGGTTGTCAGATGTATGTTACATTAGAACCATGTTCTATGTGTGCAGGAGCTTTAATTAATAGTAGAATACAAAAAGTCTATATAGGAACAAAAGATGAAAAAACAGGGGCTTGTGGTTCTGTATTAAATTTATTAGTAGATTATCCATTTAATCATAAAGTAGAGTATGAGTTTGATGTTTTACAAAAAGAATGTGAAATGATGCTAAAGAATTTTTTTCAAGAATTAAGAAAGGAAAAAAAGAATGTTAAATGATCAGAAAAAGAAAATATTAAAAAGAACAATAATGATAGTACTGATTATCCTTTTTTTTATTATGATTGGATTTATCATACTAAAGTATGAAGTAGAAGGGGAAAAAAATATGCAATTTCAACTTACTAAGATTTCAATCATTAGTACAGCAAATGGAATTCCTAATACGGAAACCTTGGATAGATGGAATTTTAACTTAGTACAAAATAATGACATTTATTTTAATTTTGAGAAAAATGAAAATTATAAAGAGCAAGAAAGTATAAAGAAAATCTCTATAGAAAACATAAGAGTAATACAAAACCCATTAAAAGGAACTACTTATTTTTATCAACCAAGCCAAGAAGCGGTAGATTGGTATGAAAATACGGAAGAAGATAGAATAACTGACAAAATTGAATATCAGGGAAATGAAACTTCAAATGTAAAAGAATTACAAGTATCTAATCAGGGAGGAATTGTTGGAATTCGATTTGCCATTGAAGAATT
>CALXQB010000042.1 GCA_944390445.1 uncultured Clostridia bacterium
AAGACCTTTTTTCTAAACCGTTGCTTTATTTTCTCTCTTTGATGTGGTTCCATTTTGGAACCACATTTTATCCATTTCCTCCTTAGTAAACTGAAAGTAAAAATCTTCTGGAAATCAATCAATATTTCTTTTTACAGCTTTATTTATATTTTTAGTTTGGTAATGATACAACATTGCTATCCAACATAACTTGTTTTCTCCTTTTAGTATTTAAGTTTTCTTTTTTACATTACACTTTTTTCACATTTTTTTCACAAAACTGTTGTATGATTAAAGTGTTTTAGGTTATGATATATTTAGTATTTAAGAAAGGGATGTATCAAAATGGAAGAAAAAAATTTAAACACGGAAAATTCCTATAAAACTGTAGGAAATAGCTTTCAAAGTGAAAGAGGTGGTTTTGCTAAGAGTATTATTTTACCATTTGTTTCTGGTATCGTAGGAGCAACTTTAGTCATGGGAGTATGTTTTAGTGTCCCACAAATTAGAGAAAAAGTTGTCGGAGGAGATCAAGCTGATAGTACTGCAGCTGTAAGCAGTAGTAATTATTCTACATCTTCTAGTAATTTAGTATCTTTATCTAATTACTCAGATACTTCTGTTGGCGTAGCAGAGAAAGTACTTCCTTCTATTGTTGGAATTAGAGTAGAATATAATGTAAATTCTATTTTTAATAGACAGCCATCTACTGCAACTGCTGAAGGCTCTGGAGTAATTATTAGTGAAGATGGTTATATTCTAACAAATAATCACATTGTTAGCAGTTCGTCTTCTTATTATCAGGTATCTGAAGCCAATAGGGTTGTTGTTTATTTATACAATGATGAAACAGAATATGAAGCTACCATTGTAGGAACTGATGAACAAACAGATTTGGCTGTTATTAAAATTGAAAAAACTGGCTTATCACCTGCAGAACTAGGAGATTCTGATAGTGTTAAAATTGGAGAATTTGCTATGGCTGTTGGAAATCCTTTAGGTATGCAAAATAGTGTTTCTAGTGGTATTGTAAGTGCAGTTAACAGAAAAATTACAGATACCGATGGAAAGACTTATACTTTAATTCAAACAGATGCTGCAATAAATTCTGGTAACAGTGGTGGTGCATTAGTAAATAGCAGTGGTAAAGTAATTGGTATTAATACTTTGAAATTAACAGGTGATGGAGTCGAGGGAATGGGATTTGCTATTCCAATTAATGATACCAAACCAATTTATGAGGATTTAATTCAATATAGTAAAGTAAAAAGACCATATATTGGTTTTAGTGGAAGAGATTTAGATGAAGAAACTGCACAATATAATAATTTAGTTGTAGGTGTTTATGTGGTATCTATCGAAGAATTCTCTGCTGCTGAAAAAGCAGGTTTAAGAGCAGGTGATGTGGTAACTGCAATAAATGGTACTTCTATTACAACAATGGATGAGTTAAATGCAGTTAAAAATGAATGCCAAATTGGTGATGAAATCACATTAACGATTGTAAGAAATGGTGAAGAAAGAGAAATTAAAGTAACTTTAATGGAACAGCCTTAAAAAAACCAAAATGTTTACTTTTTCTTCACAGGAAATTCACATTAGCAAGGTATAGTAATAATTGAAAATATCCCCTTTATTTTTAAAAAGAAAGACTCTATTCGAACAGCAAGAGTCTTTCTTTTTAGTCAAAAAAAGCTTTATATATTTCAAACGATTTTCTTGACTAAACCTTGAAAATAGAGTATGATAGATTAGTATTAAATTATGAGAAGCATGAAAGGATGTAAAAAATTATGGTATGTTCTGTATGTAATAAAAATACAGCTGTCATTTTTATAAATAAAATAGAAGATGGCAAACAAGTCACAGAGGGACTTTGTTATAATTGTGCCAAAGAAAGAGGCTTAAATCCATTAGAAATATTAGCCAAACAAGCAAATCTTTCTGAAGAAAATTTAGAAGATATGGCAAAGCAGTTCGAAGACATTTTTCAAGATGTTTCTAACAATATGGATATAGAGAATCTAGGAAATAATCCAAATGGAGAACAAGATATTCCGATTGGTGCTATTATTACCAATATGTTTTCTTCCGATAAAAATAAGTCTGATAAAGCAGATAAGTCTAATGATCCTAATAAGAAGAAAACAAAGGTAGAAAAGAAACCTAAAGAAGAAAAAAAGAGATTTATTGATACCTATGGAACAAATCTAACAGAAAAGGCAAGGAATCATGAATTAGATATTGTCATTGGAAGAGATAAAGAGATTCAGAGGGTAGTTCAAATTTTAAATAGGCGATCCAAAAATAACCCTTGTTTAATTGGTGAACCTGGTGTTGGTAAAACCGCTATTGCACAAGGTTTGGCTATTAAAATTGCCAATAAACAAGTACCTCCTAAATTGTTAAATAAAGAAGTATATTTATTAGATATGACATCTG
Organism: uncultured Clostridia bacterium; assembly: GCA_944390445.1. Classification (GTDB taxonomy): domain Bacteria; phylum Bacillota; class Clostridia; order TANB77; family CAG-508; genus CALXRW01. The sequence continues at coordinate 2,422 of CALXQB010000042.1, forward strand.
TTGTTGCTGGCACACAATTTAGAGGACAATTTGAAGGACGTATGAAAGCCATTATTGATGAATGTAGAAATAGCAAAAATATTATTTTAGTCATTGATGAAATTCATAATATTATTGGTGCTGGTGATGCAGAAAACGCAATGAATGCAGCAAATATTTTAAAACCTTCTTTGGCAAATGGAGAAGTACAAGTAATTGGTACTACGACTTTAAAAGAATATCGTAAACATATTGAGAAAGACTCTGCCCTAGAGAGAAGATTTCAACCTGTCTTAGTAGAAGAACCATCTATTGATGATACGATTTCTATTTTAAAAGGAATCAAAAAATATTATGAGGAATATCATAAAGTTCGTATTTCTGATGATGTAATTACACAAACAGTAAAGATGTCAGAAAGATATATTCATGATAGGTTTTTACCTGATAAAGCTATTGATATTTTAGATGAAGCTTGTTCTAAAATAAATTTAAATAATAAAGAACTATATGAATTAGAAGTTCTAAGAAATGAATTAAAAAAAGTACAAGATGAAAAAGAAGAAGCTGTATCTTCTGATTCAATAGAGGATTATCAAAAAGCTGCAGATTTAAAAACAAAAGAATGCAACTTATTAGAAAAAATTAATGAATTAAATCAAAAATTTCAATATACAAATTTAACTATCCAAGATATTGCTAGAGTAATTGAAAATTGGACTAAAATTCCTGTTACCAAAGTAACAGAAGAAGAAACTCATAAATTATTAACTCTAGAGGAAAATTTACATCGTAGAATTATTGGACAAGATGAAGCTGTAAAAGCTGTAAGTAGAGCAATTCGTAGAAATCGTGCTGGTCTACAAAGTTCTAAAAGACCACCATCTTTTATCTTTGTTGGTCCTACTGGTGTTGGTAAAACAGAACTAGCCAAATCACTTGCCATAGAAATGTTTGGAAATGAAGATTCCATTATTCGTATTGATATGTCAGAATATATGGAAAGTCATTCTACTTCTAAATTGATTGGCTCTCCTCCTGGATACGTAGGATATGATGATAGCGGATGGCTTACCGATAAAGTAAAAAGAAAACCTTATTCAATTATCTTATTAGACGAAATTGAAAAAGCTCATCCTGATGTTTTTAATATTTTACTTCAGATTTTAGATGATGGAAGATTAACAGATAGCCAAGGAAATACCGTTAGTTTCGAAAATACGATTATTATTATGACATCTAATGCTGGTTCTAATTTAAATAACAATTCTATTGGATTTGGAAAACAAACATTAGATAAAAATAAAATAGAAGAAAATTTAAAAAGTATTTTTAGACCAGAATTTTTAAATAGAGTAGATGAAATTGTTATTTTCGATAGCCTTACCAAAGAACAATTGCTTCAAATTGTAGATTTATTATTAGAAAATACAAAATCTGCTTTAAGTAATAAAAATATAGACTTTTCAATATCAGAAGAGGCAAAACATTATTTACTAGATAAAGGCACTGATTTAAAATATGGTGCAAGGCCTTTAAGAAGAGCTATCCAACGTTTTGTAGAAGATGAATTGGCAGAAATGATTTTAAGAAGTGAATTACTCGATGGTGATAAAATATATGTAGATGTGGCAAATGATGAATTAATATTTCAAAGAAATTAAAACACAAATATATGGAGGAATTTATGAAACATGTTCCGAATATTTTAACAATTGTTAGGTTTATCTTAATCCCTTTTATTGTTTATTTTGCAATGAAAGAGCAATATATTATAACTCTCATTATTTTAGTGACATCTGGTATCACTGATATTTTAGATGGTATTATTGCAAGAAAGTATCATTTTATTACTGATTTTGGAAAACTTATGGATCCCCTAGCAGATAAAGCAACACAAATAGCAGCTCTAGTTGTTCTTGTTTTGCAAAATATTATTCCTTTTTGGATTCTAGTTGTTGTCATTATTAAAGAATTTATTATGGTTGCTGGTGCTTCTTTCCTTTATGGAAAAGAAACTGTTGTATTTAGCAAATGGTATGGAAAGCTTTCAACAGTATTATTTTACATTGCTATCTTTTCTTCCTTACTAATAAAATACTTTAATTTTCCATTCGACTTTGCAAATTATATTTATTATCTAGCAGTTGCTGTCACCATTTTCTCTTTAATTATGTACTTTAAAGCTTTCTGGGTAAAAGGATATATTAAAGAGGTTAATACAAACCACCCAGAGGAGGAAAATAAAAAGCATCTCACCTGAGATGCTTTTTTGGGGAATTGTCCAAGACCATCCCATACAATTTTAATCAGTTTCTTTGAAGAATGAGCGATTAAAATCGCCTCTACATCTAAAATTATTCATTATTCACTATTCATTTTTCATTAATTCAATTTGCAACATCACTGATTATATTTAATGAATAGTGAATAATTAATAATGAATGATGAATAATTCTATTCATAATCTTCTATCGCTGCATTTAGATTTTCTTTCCCATATACTTTTATTCCCTCTTTTAGCTTTTCTACATCAGATTCTGGTAGATATTCTGTTGATATCTGCGTCATTTCTTTTAAAGTCTCTAAGCCTCTTTCATCAATATTATAGATCGCAACATACCCATCTCTTTCTCTTAATGCATAATGCTCATTGCAACTTCCTTCTACTTCTTTTTGTAATACAATTTCGTTAGGTGCAAAACTAACAACCGTCCAATCTTTATAAAATTCATTGACCTCTTTTTCTGTTAAATTTACTAATTCTTTCGGAATTTCTACATAACTTTTTGTTGTATGTTTACAACCTTTATAATATTTTTTTAAAATTAAAGCTGCATTGGGTGAAACTTTCTTTTCTTCTCCACTTGTTGTAATTACTTCATTTTCTACTTTCTGCTGTTCTATCTTTTCAGTTGGTTCTTCTTTTATTTCTTTTACTGCAATTTCTTCTATCTCTTGTTCCTGTGGATCATCAAATTGACTTATTTTGAAAATATAAAATCCCAAACATACAGATATGACCAGTAATATGATTCCAAAAAATACATAAATATATATCTTTTTCATAGCTTTCCCTACCTTTTACGTAATCTCTTTTTCCTATCTTTCGCAAATTTAGAAAAAATATACATTTACTTTGAAATATTACTGATTTGTGATGAAATTTTTACTTTTCCTTGTTTATTTACCATGATGCAGATTTCTCCATTTTGATCTGTTCGATAGGTAGTAACTTCATATTTTTTTAAACGTTTCAATACTTCTTGTGAGGGATGTCCAAAGTTATTTTTACCAACTCCAATCACAGCAATCTGTGGATTTACCTTTTCTAAAAATTCTTCTGTTGTAGAACCTTTTGATCCATGATGTGCTATTTTCAAAATAGTTGCAGATACATCTATTTTTTGCTCTAGTATAACCTTCTCTGCTTTTTGCTCTATATCTCCTGTAAATAACATTTTAAATTCTCCATATTTTAGTTTTAATACCATAGAATTATTGTTTTGGTCCTCAAATTTTTCATTGGTAGGATATAAAACTTCTATCATAATATCTTTTTCAAGTTCTATTTTATCTCCTGCCTTTAGAGTTCGTATTTTTATCTTCTTTTGATTTACAATTTCCATAACTTCTTTATATTCTTGGCTTTCTTTCTCTTGTTTTAAAAAGATAAGTGTTTTTATTTTTACATTCTCCATAAGATATAACAGTCCGCCATAGTGGTCTGTATCAAAATGAGAAATAAATACATAATCTAAACAACTGATATTCCTATCTAATAAATAAGGAAGTAATACAGATTTTCCAACATCATAATTTTCTCTATTCAAACTCCCTCCTCCATCAATTAATATCTTTTTTTGCATTGGTGTAATAAATAATGTACTATCTCCGCTGTCCAACATCAATGAAATAAATTTTTAATGTTAGAGGAAAGATTGAAATATGATTAAAAATGAGCATTACTGCTAAACATATGATTAGCATTTTTTTCTGATATTGATATAGCCATTGGCTTTGCCTTTTTTGAAATACATATAAGTTTTTAGCAGATTTTAAATAAATACCATATTTTATGATTCCTAGAAGTACAAAATATACGATTACATTTATAAACGGAGGAGTTGGTAAAATGATTTCTGAAAAAGGCAAGTGTGAAACAAATGCAGATATCGTATTTAATAAGAATAAGAATAGTTTTAAGATAAAAGCTATAAAGCTAGCCAGAGGATATAAAATATAAGATATAAAAATACAGATGAACCCCAAAATAGTAATCATCTCAATTAAAGTAGAAACTAATAGATTAGCCATTAGAAATGTTAAACTTAGTGTGTTAAAGCAATATAATAAAATGGGAAATAAAACAATCTGAGCAGCTAGAATGACAGAAATCATGTCACATATCTTAGAGAAGGGAATTTTCTTTTTTAATTGCGTCGCAATGGGCTTTGTGAATAAAACAATTCCAATGGTTCCTCCATAGGATAAAATTAAGCCTAAATCATAAATAGCAAATGGATTATTTATTAAAATACAAAGTAAAGAAATAGCAATACCTGTTTGTATATCTGATTTACGGTATACAATTTTCGCACCCATTAGGATCATTCCCATAATGCATGCTCTAACAACAGAAGATGTAAAGCCCACAAGTAACATAAACAAAATAAGAATGATAGTAATCAATACATAAGTTTTTCTCTTCCCAATAGATAGTTTTTCCAATAAGAATGTCATTCCAAGTATTATGTATTGTACGTGCATTCCAGATACTGCTAAAATATGTGATAAGCTACTTTTCCTAAAATTTTCTTGAATTTCTTCCTCTAACTCTGTTTTTTCTCCAATTAGAATTCCCATCAATAAATCTTTATCTTCTCCTAAGAGCTTTTCCGCTTTTTCCATCATACTGATTTTTAATTTATTTACTATTCTTAGTACTAGATTTCCTTGTTCTTTTTGCAAAACTTCTATCTTTTCTCCAATGATTGTTCCATAAATTTTCTTTGTTTTTAGATAAGATGAATAGTCAAAACCCCCATAGTTTCTTTTTATGGATGGCTTTTCATATTCTCCTTTTATTTTTATGAAGTCACCATATGTTAGAAAGATATCTTTTTGAAAACGTAATATATATTTTTTATTTGTTTCTATTTCTTTTACAATACATGTCTTAAAATATTCTTTCTCTTCTGGATTGCTTTCTACAATTCCTACGATCGTTTCTATTGTTTGTTGATAGGTTTTTTGATAGTCTTTCTCCCATTGGTTTATTTCCCAATTTCCTAAAATACCTGAAATAAAAAATATAAGTAAAAAATTTCCCTTTATGAATATTTTAAAATATCTAATTTCTTTTTTCTTCGTCAATAAAAAACAACTTAAAAAATATAAAATAATATAAAAGGGGATTATACTTATTTTTAAGTATAACCCCCATATAATTCCTACAATATATCCAATACATGCAATTAAAACTGGCCTTTTCACTTTTATTTCTCCCTAATTTTAATTGCCCCCCAAAATTTATTTTTACAGTCTTCTTGCTCCCATATATTTTTCATTATAATATCCGCTTGAGATAGTATCAATTACAACCCCTCTTGTGGCATTGGCCGCATGAATGAATTGAGAATTTCCTATATAGATACCAACATGTCCTAATTCTGAAGTTCCCCATCCGGCAAAATATAGTAAGTCTCCTGGTTGTAAATAATCTCTTCCCACTTCTACTCCACTATTTGCTTGTACAGAACAAGAACGACTTAAAGAGTATCCACATTGATTATATACATAATATGTAAATCCTGAGCAATCAAATCCGCCATTTGGTGTTGTTCCTCCATATACATAAGAATATCCTTTAAATTGCATCGCAAAATCTACAATACTTTGTCCTGACCCGCTTGCAGGTGGATTTACTGTACTATTATTACTGTTATCCGTTGTGGTATCAACTATATGATCTGTTACTAAGTCTTTTGATATATAAGCATAGCCATCTTCAAATTCAATTTTATAGAAATCTCCTTCTTCTCCTACTACAATTACTTCTGCATTTTTTGAAAGTGTCCCTACTTTTCTAGAACTTGTATTTGATGCTTCTCTTATATTAGCATTAGTAACAGAAACATAATAGGTATCTCTTCTGCTTCCCCTTTGTTCCATTAATGCTCTTGATGTTGTTTCTGTTGGTTCATCAGAGATTAATCTTGTTGCCACATATCCTTCTAAATCATCTACTCTAATTTTTGTCCATTCTTCTCCTTCTTCTAGAATGGTTACTTCTGTATTTCTAGGAATTGCTCTTAGAACCTCTGCTTCCATATCTCCACTTGCCCTTACATTAGCACTACTCGTATTAATATAACCTTTCTTCTCTTCTGTCGTTTCTGCCGGTTCTTGAGGTTCGTCTTGGCTTGGTGTTTGATTTAGTTTTTCTAATTCGGATTTGATAACCCAACCTGTTTTTTCTCCATACTGTACATAACACCACTGATTAATTGTATTTTGTGTTATAATTTCTGTTCCTGCTGGTATCATATCTATTTTGCTCGCATAAATTACAGGAATTATATAAACAGAAATTTCATTTTTAGTTTCTTCTAAATTTTGTTCTGCTGGTTCTTCATTTTGTGTTTCTGTCGTTTCAGCTGGTTCTTCTGATGCTACTTCCGTTGTTGTTACTTTTTCCTCTTCAAGTACCTCCACTAAATCTGATCTGATATATCCTACATATTCATCTACCTGTACTTGATACCAGTCTCCAATTTGATCTAATATTTCAAATGTTTCTCCAGCTTGTACATCTGTTAAAATAGTCGCTTCCGTAGATGCTTCTCTTCTTACTCTTGTTCCATCTGTTGTTGCCCTCCCTTGTGTTGCTAAAGATGGAAGTGAAAATAATACAAGGAATGGTAGCACTAGTAACAGACATAAACTTAATTTCTTCATTATCATGGAAAATTTCTCCTTCTTTTTTATTACGGAAACAGTATATAGCAAAATATGTATTTTGTCAAATGGAAATTTTTCCCTTGAAATTTAAATTAAAAAGTATTATAATTTTAGAAGATTAAATCTTTTAAACAGTATAAAAGGAGTAAATTATGTCATTTGAAAGAAATTTTTCAGTTCACTTCTCAGATGTTGATAAAAATAATATATTAAAACCAAGTGCTTTATTGAATTATTTGCAAGAAATTGGGAGTCTACATACGGATAGTGTGAAACTTGGTTTATATCAAGTTCCTATCTTGCACTTTGCCTGGATTGTCCTAGGCTGGAAAATAAAAATAAATTCTCTTCCTAAATGGAATGACCAGTTAAGAGTGGTAACTTGGCCAAGAAGTTTCAATAATTTTTTCTATTTTCGTGACTATGAAATCTATAATAATAAAGATGAAAAAATTGCTTGTGCTACTTCAAAGTGGATTTGCTTTGACACAGAAAACCAACGTATTGAAAAAGTAAGCGAAAAAGTAACATCTCTATTGCCAACTGATGGAACAACTATTTTTGACGAAAAATTTGGAAAAATGAAAGAGCCTTTGAGTTATGAAAATACTTTTTTCTATACCATTTTAAAACATGATATCGATACCAATAATCATTTAAATAATGTAAAATATTTGACCCTTGCTTTAGAAGTATTGCCAGATTCTGTTTCTAGTACAGATATTTCCGAAATTGAAATCATGTATAAAAATAGCAGTTACTTGCATGAAGATATTGTATGTTTATACCATAAAGAAACCGAAAAAGAGCATATTGTTACAATAAAAAGCAAAGATCAAACTATTTTGCATGGTATTCTAAAATTTACATTAAAAGATAGGAAACAATATGAAACTTCATAGTTTCGCAACATGAAGTGAAAATAAAATGTAAGAGAATTTTCATTTTCAAAATAAAGAAGGAGCTATTTCTAGTACTCCTTCTTTTATTGTAGAGGAAAAATCGACAGATTTTTCCGAAGCAACAAGGTTAAGTTACCTATGTTTCTGTGCGATTGCAAAGCAATCTGTACATGTGGCGAAGCCACTTTTCTTATTATTTTTTTGTTTTAAGCTAATTCTACAACAGCTCCTGCTTCTGTGAATTTTGCTTTTAATTCTTCTGCTTCTTCTTTAGAAGCTTTTTCTTTTACTGTTTTTGGAGCTCCATCTACTAAGTCTTTTGCTTCTTTTAATCCTAATCCTGTAGCATCTCTTACAACTTTGATAACAGCAATTTTATTTGCTCCAGCTTCTTTTAATACAACATCAAATTGTGTTTTTTCTTCAGCTGCTCCTGCTGCAGCTCCTCCTGCTGCTGGTGCTGCAACTGCTGCTGCAGATACACCATACTTTTCTTCAATTCCTTTTACTAATTCTGATAATTCAATAACTGTTAAGCTATCGATTTCTTCTAATAATTTTGTTATTTTTTCTTCCATTTTTTTCATTTCCTTTCTTTTTTATTAAAAATTAATTTTCATTTTTTGTTTTTGCCACTTCATTAAGTGCAATAGCAAGTTTTGTAACATTGCCAAGTAAACTTCCTGCAAGTTTTGCAAGTAATACCTCTCTTGAAGGTAATTTAGCAAGTGTAATAATTTCTTCACTAGATGTAACCTTACCTTCAATAACACCTACTTTAATTTTGTAAAAATCATTTGATTTTGTATATTCATAAATAGCCTTTGCAGGTTCTAAGTAATCTTCATTTCCTATAATAACTGCTGTAGGTCCATTTAAAAATTCTTCTAATCCTTCAATTTTACATTCTTCAAAAGCTCTTTTGGTAATATTATTTTTGATAACTAAGTATTCTCCATTTACTTTTCTTAATGAATTTCTTAGTTTTGTTACATCTGCAACATTAATTCCTCTGTAATCTGTTAAAAGAACAAGTTTTGCATTTTTGATTTTTTCTGCTAGTTCTTTTACTTCCTCTTGTTTTTTTTCAATAATTTTTGCATTTGCCATCTTTTCTTTTCACCTCCACATATTTTCTTATTTTGAAGAACAATAGCGGACTTTTTAAACATTTTCTCTGTTTATAACATTTTAAAGTTCACGTCATTGTTCGTCTGCGAAAAATTGTGCAACAATTTTTCTGTGCTATTTTGTTTTTAACATGATAGAAAATATAATTTCCTATTTCATTTAATACTCTGTATACACCACCAAGGTAAATACAGAGTTTTTATCCACTCTTATTCATACCTCGGTAGGACTTACTTAAATTATTGCCTACTGTCTTTGGCTATTTATTTTTTATTGCATAGGAAATTTCACTAGAAATTTCCGGAGCAACAAGGTTAGGCTACCTATATTTGCCCGAGCTTTAGCTCGTGGCATGTATTTTGCACCTGCTTCGGAGACCTATCTTAGCAAAATGCCTTTCTTATGAATTAACATAGATGCCAGGTCCCATTGTCGTTGAAACTGCAATACTTTTTATATATTGTCCTTTTGCAGCAGCTGGTTTTGCTTTATTAATTGCTTCCATAACAGTATTGTAGTTTTCGGTTAATTTTTCTGCTCCAAAAGATACTTTTCCAAATCCTAAGTGAATAATGTTTGTCTTATCCAATCTATATTCAACTTTACCAGATTTAATTTCAGATACTGCTTTTTTTACATCCATTGTAACAGTTCCAGATTTAGGGTTTGGCATTAATCCTTTTGGTCCTAATACTTTTCCAAGTCTTCCGATTACACCCATCATGTCAGGTGTTGCAACAATAACGTCATATTCAAACCAGTTTTCTTTTTCAATTTTTGGAACTAATTCTTCTGCTCCAACAAAGTCTGCTCCTGCTTCTTCTGCTTCTTTTGCTTTATCTCCTTTTGCAAATACTAATACTTTCAATGTTTTTCCTGTACCATGTGGAAGTACAACAGTTCCTCTAACTTGTTGGTCAGCTTGTTTAGAATCCACACCTAATTTAACATGTAATTCTAAAGTTTCATCAAATTTTGCTTTTGGCATTTTTAAAATTGTTTCAATTGCTTCTTTTGCTGAATAAGATTTTGTTTTATCTATCAACTTTTCTGCTTCTAGATATTTTTTTCCTCTTTTCATTTTTCCCTCCTTTTGGTAATAACGGATTTCTCCTCCCATTTTTTAGGCTTTAGCCTATCATTTAATTTATGTTATTTATTATAACATACTAAAATTTCATTTATTGAAGTAAGACGACGCTTACTATTTTCAATCTGTAAATAATTAGCAAGTAGTACGAGGCATCCGAGCTAAAAAACCGGAAATGTACATGT
>CALXQB010000043.1 GCA_944390445.1 uncultured Clostridia bacterium
GTATTCGTCAGTTTCATTTGAGGCATACCCAAACATAATTCCTTGGTCCCCGGCGCCACCAATGTCAACTCCCATAGCAATATCACTACTTTGTTTTACGATGTTAACATCTATTTTACAAGTTCGATAATCCATATCCGTTTTGGCATTGTCATATCCAATTTCTTTAATTCTATTCCTAGCAATTTCTTCTACATTGATTTTTGCATTCGTGGTAATTTGACCAGCAATTGTAATTGTATCTTTAGATGCAAAAGTTTCCACTGCTACCCTAGAATTTTCGTCTTGTTCTAGGCATGCATCTAATATGCAATCTGATATACTATCACATAATTTATCTGGATGGCCCTCTGTGACACTTTCACTGGTAAATAAGTAATTTTTCATTTATTTTTCCTCCTAGTATTTCATTTTTGTGGCATATTCATTTTAGCATATTTTTTAAAATTGTCAATGGAACGAAAATTATTACAGGCAAAGATAGACAGAGAGACGGCGATGTCATTAAGTTAAGGAAAAACTTTTTATTTTGAAAGTAACCATATATACCTATATTTTAGAGCAAAAGCGTAAGCAGCCTACTGCTGCCGGATTACCCCTTGAACCTTGAGAGTTTTGCGGATAAAATATAGGTATATATGGTTGATTTTCAATTTCCTTAACTTAATGACATCGCCGTCTCTCTGTCTATCATTTTATATATATGCTACCATTCTTCTTGTTTTTTCGTTTTCTACTTGGAAGCCAACAGTTTCATAAAATTTTACAAGTTTATCGTTATTGGCAAGTAATGATAGTTTTTTATACCCTTTCTGTTTAGCAATTTTATTTGCTTCTTTTATCATAATTTTTGAATACCCATGTTTTCTAAATTCTGGTTTTATTGCTAAGTTTGCAATATAAAATTCGTCTTCCAAACATTCTTCTAAAAACCAGTTTTCTAAAATATACCACATGAATTTTATTTTATTGATAAGAGATTTTTGCATTGCAATAACAGCACTTTCACTCCTAGATGTTAACATATCAATGTCCTTTCCTTCTAAAAATAGAAGAATTCCAACTAATTGATCATCCTTTCTAGCTACCAATATATTGTCTAATGAGAACCTGTTTTCTTTGATTCTTAATAAATGATTTAATGTAGCTTTCATTTCTTCTTCTGTTCCACATCCCCATTCATCCTCTGGATATGGTTCTGTAATATAAAGTAATTCAATGATGTCTTTAATGTCTTTTTCTTTTGCTGTGTCTAATTTTAAGTCCCTCGTCGAGGCACTTTTCATAAGTAAAACTCCCTTCTTTTCTTCTAAAAAATGTTTTTACATTTTTTCGTTTAGATTTGTAAAGTGATACATTTACTTTACATTTTTATTATATCATATTTTAGTTCAAAATAAAAGTGGAGATTTTACAAGTATTTTGGAGAAAAATAGAGAAAACAAGAGCATATCTTATTTTCCTTTATTGTTCTCATTTCCTTTTTATGGGAAATTATGATTATTTCTTGAATTTTCCTCTTCCGCAGGTCGGCAAAGGCTCCGGTCTCTCTGCATAAAAAACTACCCATCTCGAGTATAATAATGACACTCAAAATGGATAGCACCAATTTGTTTTATTTTTTTATATTAATTCTAATATTACCGTTTCAGATGCGTCTCCACGTCTTTGTCCTAATTTTAGGATTCTGGTATATCCTCCCACTCTATCTGTATATTTTGGTGCAATTTCATTAAATAATTTTGCTGGGATATCGATATTTTTTCCATTTGCATCTTTTACTTTATTGGTTTTTCTCATAATTTTTCTTCTTGCATTTAATCTAGATGGCATGTCTTTTTGTCTTTTTTCAGTTGTTTCTTCTTTAACAACTTTTAAATATTCTTTTCCATTTTTGCTTTTTACTTTTTCAACTTCTTTATTTCCCTTGCTATCTAGTTTTGCTTTAACTACTTTTACATCTACCATTTCATAGTTGTCTTTTTCCTTAATTGCTAATGCAATCAAACTGTCAGCTATCGCTTTTGTTTCTTTTGCTCTGCTTTCTGTTGTTTCAATTTTTCCAGAAACAAATAGACTTGTTACTTGATTTTTAAGTACAGCTAGTCTGTGGTCAGTTGTCATTCCTAATTTTCTATTCTTAGCCACTTTTTTCACCCTTTCTTATATTTTCTATTCTTCTTCTTGCGCAAATTCTAAACCTAATGAATGTAATTTATTAATTACTTCATCTAAGGATTTCTTTCCTAGATTTCTTACTTTCATCATATCGTCTTCTGTCTTATTTGCTAAGTCTTCAACAGTTGCAATTCCTGCTCTTTTTAAGCAATTATATGATCTTACAGATAATTCTAGTTCTTCAATTGGCATTTCTAATACTTTTTCTTTTTTAGATTCTTCTTTTTCAACCATAACTTGTGTATTTTTTGCTGTTTCAGAAAGGTCAATGAATAATTCTAAATGTCCTGTCATTACTTTTGCTGCTAAACTGATTGCTTCATATGGTTTTAAGCTTTCATCAGTCCATACTTCAATTGTTAATTTATCATAATCTACCATTTGTCCTACTCTAGTATTTTCTACTGAATAATTTACTTTTCTTACTGGAGTAAATAAAGAATCAATTGGTAATACTCCTAATGGTTGATTTGGTTGCTTATTTTTTTCTGCTGTGTTATATCCTCTTCCCATATTAACTGTCATGTCTATTTGTAAACTTCCACCTTCAGAAACAGTTGCTATATGTAAATCTTTGTTCAAAATTTCAACAGAGCTATCTGCTATAATATCTGCTGCTGTAACTTCTCCTTCTCCTTTAAAATCAATTCTGATATGCTTTTCTTCTGGATCGTGCATTTTAATACGTACACCTTTTAAGTTTACAATAATTTCTGGAACATCTTCTACAACATTTGGTATTGTAGAAAATTCATGTACTACACCTTCTATCTTTACACTTGTAATGGCTGCACCTGGAAGAGATGAAAGTAATATTCTTCTTAAAGAATTTCCAATTGTCATTCCATATCCTCTTTCTAATGGTTCACATACAAATTTGGCATAGTTTTCTTCACTATTCATTTCTAGACATTCGATGTTAGGTTTTTCGAATTCTATCATTTTTACCTCCCAAACAGATATTAGAATTTAGAAGTTGGAGTTTAGAAACTCTTTTTTCTATTTTCCTCCATCTTAATTTTATATCTAAAGTTAGTTTTTCTAACTTTATTATATTCTATTTAGAATATAACTCAACAATTAAGTGCTCTTCTACTGGTATATCAACATCTTCTCTAGATGCTAATCTTACCACTTTACCGCTTAATGTTTTTTCATCTTTTTCTAACCATTCTGGAACAGGTCTACTGCTATTTACTTCTACATTTTCTTTGATAATTTTGCTGTCTTTTCTAATTTCTCTTACTTTAACAATATCTCCTGCTTTTACTAAGTAAGATGGAATATCTACTTTTTGTCCATTTACTTCAAAATGTCCATGTGTAATTAACATTCTTGCTTGTGCTCTAGAGCTTCCATATCCTAGCCTATATACTACATTATCAAGTCTACTTTCTAATATTTGAAGTAAGATATCACCTGTGATTCCCTTTTTACTAGATGCCATCTCAAAATATTTTCTAAATTGTTTTTCTCCTACTCCATAAAATGATTTCGTTTTTTGTTTTTCTCTTAATTGTGTTCCATATTCTGATAATTTCTTTCTTTTTTGTCCGTTTTGACCTGGAGCATAGTTTCTTCTCGTTATACTACATTTATCTGTATAACATCTTGAACCTTTTAAGAACAATTTTTGTCCTTCTCTACGGCAAATTCGGCATTGTTCATCTTTATATCTTGCCATCCTCTTTTTTCTCCTTTCTAAGATTTTTATACTCTTCTTCTTTTTGGTGGTCTACAACCATTGTGAGGAATTGGTGTTACATCCTTTATCATGCTAATTTCTAATCCTGCACCTTGTAGTGACCTAATTGCTGCTTCACGACCAGTTCCAGGTCCTTTTACATATACTTCAACAGCTTTTAAACCATGTTCCATCGCTGCTTTTGCTGCTGTTTCTGCAGCTTGCCCTGCAGCAAATGGTGTGCTTTTTCTAGAACCTTTAAATCCTAGTTCTCCTGCACTTGCCCAAGAAATTACATTTCCTTGCACATCTGTTATTGTAACAATTGTATTATTAAAACTAGAATGAATATGTGCTTGACCTTTATCTATATTCTTTCTATCTCTTCTTCTAGTTGTTGTTTTCTTTGTTGCACTTTTTGTGGCCATTTTCTTTTTACCTCCTTATATAATTTGGTCATTTTTATTCATTTCGGATTAAACCGTTTTTTTAGATTTGCTTACTAATTTTCTAGGACCTTTTCTTGTTCTTGCATTTGTTTTTGTTCTTTGTCCTCTAACTGGTAAACCTCTTCTATGTCTAACACCTCTATAACATCCGATTTCAGTAAGTCTTTTAATATTTAAAGCAACTTCTCTTCTTAAGTCTCCTTCTACTTTGTAGTTTTCCATTGCTTTTCTGATATTATTTACTTCATCGTCTGTTAAGTCTTTTACTCTAGTATCTGGGTTTACTCCTGCTTCTTTTAATATTTTTTGAGAACTTGTTAATCCTATTCCATAAATATAAGTAAGTCCTATTTCAACTCTTTTTTCTCTAGGTAAATCTACTCCTGCAATACGAGCCATATTTTTTACACCTCCTGAAATGTTTGGAAAAACTTCCATTTCTTTTTCTTGTTTTATTGGGAAATGCCTTTATAAAGTCGGATTTTAATTCTTTATAAAGCCAATAAAAAAGGAAAAGATTTTATATTAACACAAAATGCTTCTATTCAGCCGCTGCAAGCATTTTATGCAAATACCTTTTCATTTTTTTGGGGTTATTCCCCTTTCTTGTTTTCTTATCCTTGTCTTTGTTTGTGTTTTGGGTTTTCACAAATTACTCTAATAACTCCTTTTCTTTTGATTACTTTGCATTTTTCACATATTTTTTTTACTGATGGTCTTACTTTCATTTTCTTCACCTCTTTCTACATTGCGCCTTTTCTATCTATGGTATTATTTATTTTGCTCTCCAAGTAATTCTTCCTCTTGTTAAATCATATGGTGAGAGTTCTACTTTTACCTTATCTCCTGGTAGAATTTTAATATAGTTCATTCTGAGTTTTCCTGAGATGTGTGCTAATATTTGATGACCATTTTCAAGTTCTACTTTAAAATTTGTATTTGGTAAAGTCTCTACCACTGTTCCCTCTACCTCAATTACATCCTCTTTTGCCAAATTTCTCACCTCATTTTACAATTACACCTTTATTTATATAAATACCTATTTTGAAAAATTGTTTTATTATTAACTTTTTTTGTATGTTATCTACTTGCTACTCGTAAAGCTTCTATGAATTAACTTAATAGTATTTTTCAACAATTATCGCAATCAGATACTTTTTGTTAATTTTTATTTTCATAAGCTTATCTATTATATAATGTTTTTATAGAATTGTCAATATTTCTGGCTCTTTTTCTGTAATTAAAATCGTGTTTTCATAGTGTGCAGACATGCTTCCATCTTTGGTAATAATGGTCCATCCATCTTCCAATTCTAAAATATCATGTTTTCCCTGTATTACCATTGGTTCTACTGCTAATGTCATCCCTGGTTCTAGTCGAATTCCTCTACCAGCCTTTCCATCATTTGGTACTCCTGGGTCTTCATGCATTTGTCTTCCAATTCCATGTCCTTGAAATTCTTGTACAACAGAAAATCCATTGGCATATACATATTCCCCTATAGCATGTGAAATATCTCCTACTCTGTTGCCAGGTTTTGCATATTGAATTCCTTCAAAAAAAGCCTGTTTTGTTACCTTTATTAATTTTTCTATTTCTTTTGAAACACTTCCCACAACAAAGGTTCTTGCAGCATCTCCATGAAATCCATTTTTCAAAGCAACAGTATCTATGCTTACAATATCTCCTTCTTTTATAATTCTATTTTTAGAAGGAATTCCATGAATAACTTCATCATTGATAGAAATACATGTTGCAGCAGGATAAGGAGGAATACCTCTAATTCCTACATCATATCCTTTTTGCGCTGGAATAGCTCCTAATTCCCTCATTTTGATTTCTGCTATTTTATCAAGTTCTGCTGTTGACATGCCAGGTCTGATTTTTTCTTCTAGCTCTTTATATACAAGAGCAACTACTCTGCAAGCTTCTTTCATACATTCAATTTCTTTTGCGGATTTAATCGTAACCAATTTTTCTCCTTCTTTCTCTTATTTTACATTTAAATATTCTTCTACTTCTTTTGCAATATCTTGTGATGTATTTTCTGAATGAATATTTACTTTTACAGTATATAATATATCTTTGTTCTTATAGAATTCAATTAAGTTCTCTGAAATAGAATGATAGGTTTTTAAGCGATTTTTGATCGTTTCTTCATTATCGTCTTCTCTGATAATAAGTTTTGTTCCACATTTATCACAAATTCCCTTTATCTTAGGAGGTTTAAATTCTGTATTATAAATTTCCCTACATTCTGGATTTGGACAAGTTCTTCTTTTGGTAATTCTTTCAATAATGTCTTTATCAGACAAACTTAAATTCACGGCAATATCTACTTTTTTCCCTTGTTCTTGTAATAATTTGTCTAATTCTCTAGCTTGTTTTGTCGTTCTTGGATAACCATCTAAAATAACACCTTTTTCTACATCAGGTTCTTTTAATCTTCTCTCCAGCAATTGGATTGCTAATTCATCTGGAACTAAAGCCCCTTTTTGAATATAAGTTTCTATTTCTTTTCCTAATTCATTTTGTTTTTTTACATAACTTCTAAAGATTTCTCCACTAGAGATATGAACAATTCCTAATGCTTTTGATAATAATTTTCCTACTGTTCCTTTCCCTGTTCCAGGTGCACCTAACATAATAATGATCATAATTTAACAACTCCTTTTATCTTATGCTTATTCATTTTTTCATAGGAATATCATTTTCTAAGTTATGATATATCATGATTTAGAAAATGATATTCTAGCAGAATTGGAATTTGGTAGTTAATTACCAAATTCCAAATTCCAAATTCTAAATTCCTAATTCTATTCTAAGAATCCTTTATAGTGTCTCATGACTAATTGTGATTCTAATTGTTGAATGGTTTCTAATGCTACACCTACTACAATCAAAATAGAGGTACCTCCAAAGGCAATATTTAATGTGGTAAATCTCATTAACATTGGTAAAATTGCAATAATACTTAAGAAAATTCCACCAAATAAAGTTAGTTTTGATAAAATTCCAGAAATATAATCTGTTGTAGGTTTTCCAGCTCTGATTCCTGGTATAAATCCTCCATTTTTCTTAATATTATTAGATACTTCTGCTGGGTTAAAAGTTGCATAGGTATAAAAATATGTAAACCCAACAATTAGCAACAAATAAACAATCGCATTTGCAATTGTGTAACCAATTGGTAAAGTACTTGTTACACCATCTGCTGTTGTAATAGTTGTAGATGAAGTTGCAATCGAAAATTTATATAATACTGCCCAAAATCCTGAAGCACTTGCTATATCATGATTAAATATTTGAATAATCATAGCAGGGAATGTCATAAATGATGATGCAAAGATAACTGGTATTACACCTGCCATTGCTAGCTTTAATGGAATATGGGTGTTTTGTCCTCCATACATTTTTCTTCCTACTACTTTTTTGGCATATTGTACAGGCACTCTTCTTTCTGCTTGTTGTACAAATACAACACCTGCTACTAATATAATAGCTCCCGCAATAATAGCTAACGCAGTAATTAAACCTGTTGTACTAAACTCTCCTGTTCCCATAATCATATTATAAACATCTACTACTGCATTTGGTAAGCTAGATATAATTCCTATAAAGATAATAATAGAAATTCCATTTCCAATTCCCTTATTGGTAATTTGTTCTCCTAACCACATTAAAATAGCTGTACCTGTTACAAGAGAAAGTACTACCAAAAAACCTGTTAAAAATCCTGGATTAATAAAGATTCCTGAAGCTTGATAAGAAATATAGATGCCTGTTCCTTCTATAATGGCAAGAACAATAGTTAGTATCTTGGTATAGCGATTAATCTTTGCTTTTCCTTCTTCTCCTCCTTCTTTCATTAACCTTTCTAAGGCTGGTATTACCATGCCTAATAATTGGATAACGATAGAAGCTGTGATATAAGGGCTAATTGTCATTGCAAAAATAGAAAATCTAGAAAAAGCTCCTCCGGAAATAATATCAATCAATCCTGTTAAACTTCCAGATGCTGATTGCATTGTTTCACTTAATGTAATAGCATCAACTCCTGGAACTGTGATAAAACATCCAAATCTAAATATTATAATTAATACTAAGGTGTAAAGTAATTTTTTTCTTACATCTGGTGTTTTTAAAGCATTTGCTATTGTTTTAAACAACTTTTACCACCTCTACTTTTCCGCCTAATTTTTCAATTTCTTCTTTTGCTTTTGCTGTTACTCTTATTGCTTTTACGTTTACTTTCTTTTCTAGCTTTCCTGTTGCAATAACTACGATTCCATCATTTTCTTTACGAATAATTCCATCTTTAATTAAACTTTCAGCTGTAACTTCTTCTGTTGTTGCTTTATTTAACATTTTTAAAGTTACTTCTGTATAATTTTTGCTATGGATATTCGTAAATCCTCTTTTTGGTAATCTTCTATATAATGGTGTTTGACCACCTTCAAATCCACGTCTTACTCCGCCACCACTTCTAGCTTTTTGTCCTTTATGTCCTCTTCCAGACGTTTTTCCAAGACCAGAACCAATTCCACGGCCTACTCTTTTCTTTTCTATTTTGCTTTCACTTGGTTTTAAATTACCTAATTCCATGTGTTACACCTCCCTTTTTTATTCTGTCTTATGAACTTTAAACGATATCTTCTACTTTCTTTCCTCTTCTTCTTGCTACTTCTTCAACAGTTTTCATACTTTGTAAAGCATTTAATGTTGCATAAACTACGTTTCTTGGGTTATTTGTTCCTATTACTTTTGTTTTAATATCTCTATAACCTGCTAATTCTAAAACTGGTCTAACACTTCCACCAGCAATAATTCCACTACCTTCTGGAGCAGGTTTTAAAAGTACCTTTGCAGAACCAAATTCACCAACATATTCATGTGGAATGGTTGTTCCCACTACTGGAACTTCTAATAAATTCTTTTTAGCTTCTCCAATCGCTTTTTTGATAGCATCTGGAACTTCTGAAGCCTTACCGTTTCCGATTCCAACATGTCCTTGACCGTCTCCCACAATTACGACAGCACTAAAACGAAAAGTTCTACCACCTTTTACTACTTTCGCAACTCTGTTAATAGCCACAACTTTTTCTTTTAATTCAACTGCTTGCTCTTCCATGAAATCTATTTTCCTCCTTTTCACCGTTTTCTAAAATTTTAATCCAGCTTCCCTAGCCGCTTCAGCAATTTCTTTCACAACACCGTGATAGATATATCCACCCCTGTCAAAAACAACTGTGTCAATTTTTTTCTCTTTTGCTTTTTTTGCAATAAGAGTTCCTAATTCTTTAGCAGCTTCTTTGTTAGCATGTTTTGTTTTTACTTCTTTATCAAGAGTAGATGCACTAACTAATGTTTTTTGAGCAACATCATCTATTACTTGTACATATAAATTAGTGTTACTTCTATAGACACATAGTCTTGGACATTCTGCTGTTCCACTAATTTTTGTTCTTACTCTTTTATGTCTTCTTACTCTTTCTGCTTTTCTGTCAATCTTTGTTATCATTGTTTTCTCCTTTCTTTTCTAATAGATTTTGGATATTAGGTCCTTATATTTTATTTCTTACCTGTTTTTCCTTCTTTACGTCTAATATGTTCTTCTGCATATTTAATTCCTTTTCCTCTATATACTTCAGGTGGTCTCTTTGTTCTGATAACAGCTGCTGTTTGACCAACTAATTCTTTATCAATTCCTTTTACAATAATTTGGTTAGGGCTTGGCACTTCAAAAGTAATTCCTTCTGGTTCTTCCATTTCAACTGGATGAGAATATCCTACATTAAGTACTAATGTTTTTCCTTTCTTTGATGCTCTATAACCTACTCCATTTACTTCTAGACTTCTTGTGTATTCTGCTGTAACACCATGAATCATGTTAGCTATTAATGTTCTTGTTAGTCCATGTAAACTTCTATTAAATGGTTCATCATTTTGTCTTTCAACAGTAATCACATTATTGTCCATTTTTACCAATATATTTTTATGAAATTCTCTTTCTAATGTTCCCTTTGGTCCTTTTACTGTAATTTTATGATCTTGAATTGTAACTTCTACACCTGCTGGAACATCAATTGGCTTATTTCCTATTCTAGACATTTTTCTTCTCCTTTCTAGCTTCTTACATTATTTTACCAAACGTAAGCAAGAACTTCTCCTCCAACATTTTCTTTTCTTGCTTGTTTATCTGTCATAATTCCTTTTGGTGTTGAAATCAAAGCGATTCCTAATCCATTTAGAACTCTTGGTAATTCTTCTTTTGAAGCATATATTCTTAGCCCTGGCTTGCTAATTCTTTTTAAACCAGAAATTATTTTCGTTCCCTTTTCATCATATTTTAAAGAAATTCTAATCATTCCTTGTGCATCATCTTTTATCTCTTCATAAGATTTTATATAACCTTCATTCAATAAAATTTCTGCAATTGCTAATTTCATTTTTGAAGAGGGAATATCTACTGTTTTAAATTTTTGACTATTTGCATTTCTAATTCTTGTTAACATATCTGCTATTGGATCAGTTGTATTCATTTACTTACCTCCTTTTTTGATAGATGCTAGAAGTTAGATATTAGAAATTAGAACAATATGTTCTTTTTTATCTTCTTCTTACATCTTGCTATTTTTGTAGAAGTAGCAAATAGAGTTTATTTCTAATCTCTAATTTCTAACTTCTAACCTCTATTTTACCAACTTGCTTTTTTTACCCCAGGAATTTCTCCTTTATGTGCTAATTCTCTAAAGCAAATACGGCAAATCCCATATTTTCTAATATAGGCATGTGGTCTTCCACAAATTTTACATCTATTATATTCTCTTGTTTTATATTTTTGTGGTTTTTGTTGTTTTGCAATCATTGACTTTTTAGCCATATTTTTCAATTTCCTCCTTTATTTAAGGTTAGGAAGATGGTTCTTCCTTTTTTAGAATCTATTTTTGATATTTAATTTCTAAATGGCATTCCTAGTAATGTAAGCAATTCCTTTGCTTCTTCGTCAGTATTCGCTGTTGTTACAAATATAATATCCATTCCTCTTAATTTATCAATTTTATCATACTCGATTTCAGGGAATATTAATTGTTCTTTAATTCCCATTGTATAATTTCCTCTTCCATCAAATGAATTTCCTGATACACCTCTAAAATCTCTTACTCTTGGAAGTGCAACATTAAATAATTTATAAGCGAAATCATACATTTTTCCAGCTCTTAAAGTAACTTTTACTCCAACATTAGCCCCTTCTCTTAATTTAAAAGCTGCAATTGATTTTTTGGCTTTTGTTACAATTGGTTTTTGTCCTGTAATTTGTTTTAAATCATTCATTGCGTTATCTAAAGCCTTTGGGTTGTCTTTCAAATCGCCTAAACCAATATTAATCACGATCTTTTCAAGTTTTGGAGCTTGCATTACAGATTTATATCCAAACTTTTTCATTAAAGCTGGTTTTACTTCTTTTTCATATTGTTCTTTCAATTTTTCCAAGATTTTTCCCTCCTTATTTTATTTTGTTACCGCATTTTTTACAAACACGTGATTTTTCTCCATTTTCTATTACATAGCCTATTCTAACAGGTTTATTGCATTTACTACATACTACATTTACTTTACTGCTTGGTATACTGCATTCTACGGAAAGAATTCCGCCTTCTTCACCTTGTTTTCTAGGTTTTACATGCTTTTTTCTAACATTCACACCTTTTACCACTACTTTTTGTGTTTTAGGTATTACTTCTAAAACTTCTCCTGTTTTTCCTTTATCGTTTCCAGATAAAACTTGAACAGTATCACCTTTTTTGATTTTCATTTAGGATTTTCCCTCCTTCTTCTATAATTAACTTTATCATTTTACGCCTTTCCCTAGAGCCTAATCAAAAATAGTAGATTACTAGCAAAATTTAAAATAAAACCGGGGGCGTTCTGTTGTACGTCGAGGATTTTGTTTTAAATTTTAACAATATAAGATACTGTTTTTCATTAGTCTCTAAAGTACTTCTGGGGCTAATGATAATATCTTCATATAATCTTTGTCTCTTAATTCTCTAGCAATTGGCCCAAAGATACGTGTTCCTCTAGGATTTCCGTCATCACGTATAATTACTGCTGCATTTTCATCAAATCTAATATAAGAACCATCTGGTCTTTTGGTATTTCTTTTTGTTCTTACGACAACTGCTTTTACAACATCACCTTTTTTTACAACTCCACCAGGTGTTGCTGTTTT
>CALXQB010000044.1 GCA_944390445.1 uncultured Clostridia bacterium
GGATATAACTGGAATGAAGTAACATTATGTAATATGCTAAGAAATGAAGTATATATCGGAAATACAGTACAAAATAAAAAATCTGTTATATCCTATAAAGTAAAGAAAATAAGAACTGTAGAAAAAGAAAATCAAATAAGAGTAAATAACACACATGAGCCTATTATTGACAAAGATACATTTGAGAAAGTTCAATGTATTCTAGAAAAAAGAGGAACAAACACAAAACTTAAATATGACTATTTATTACGAGGATTACTTTATTGTTATCATTGCAAAAGAAAATTACAAATAGTTTTAAAGAAAAACTCTAAAAGAAATTCAAAAGCGCATCCATATATAACTTGTAGTGATGCAAAAATTCGAGGTTGCTATCCACTTAGCATGAATTATGAAAAATTTGAAAAGCATATTATTTATATTGTGAAAAAGATATGTAGAATATATGCAGATAAAGAAGTTTTTGCGAGAGTTTATGAAAAATATCAAAATAAAACTCTTGATATAAGAGAAGGTTATAGAAGTAAACTATCACAGGTTAATAAAGCTATAAATGAAATAAATAGTAACTTAGACAAGATGTATATGGATAAATTAAGAGGTGTTTTGCAAGAAGAAGATTATATTAGAGTTTCACAAAAATTAAAATTTGAAAGAACAAAATTAAATGAACATAAGAAAGAATTAGAACAAAAGTTAAGTCAGACAGAAGAAAAAATGGATAATAAAAATAAAGTAAAAGAAGAAAAAGAGTTAGAAGAATTAATAGGAAATTTTTTGAAATTAGAAAAAATTGATAAAATTTATTTATATCGATTAATCAACAAAATAGAGATAGATAAGGATAAAAATATTTACATATATTTTAATTTTTCAAAATTAAATTCTATTAATGAAAATCTAGATGAATTTATTAAAATTGAAGAATTACTTAGAATAGAACAAATACAAAAAACAGGCTAAAAATAATAAAAATATAAAAAACGCAAAGTCGTGTAATTCTAGTAATTACAACACTTTGTAAAATGGTTGGTAGTTTTTTAAATCCACACCCTGAATATTTGCTTTCCAACCACGAGGGAAAGGAACAGATGGATAGTTATTGGAAATCTGTAAAGCTTGCTGATATACCTCACTATCAACAGGATAAGCTCCTGTGACTAAGTTAACTCCATCAGGATTTACCATAGGAACCAGATAAATAGAAGTATTTTCAAATAAATTTCGAATAGAATAGCCTAAAACAGAAGTATTATCAACATAAGCCTTACAAATATCTTCTAAAAATTTCATTAATAAAACAGAAGTAATCCATTCATTTGCATGAAAGGACGCATTATAAAACACCTCATTTCTACCCCTTCCAAAACGAACAAAACTTAAGTCGTTTCCCAAAACACTTTTTCCAATGCTAGAAATTTCTAAAAAAGGATAAATAGTTGTTAATGCACGAAGATTCATTTGTAATATATCATAAGAATATGATATATCTGTAGGAACGATTGATCCAAAAGGAATGGTAATTTCCTGCCCAACACGTAAACGATTTGGAACGATATTGGGATTATGAAAAAGAATTCGGTTAACACTTGTTTGAAAGCGAGAAGCTAATTTATAAAGAGTATCTCCCGAACGAATGGTATAAGTAGTATAACCATTAAAATAAGGAGATAAGGCATCCCAAGTTTTTTCTCCTACGAAACCATCTACGTTCAAACCAAATTCAGATTGAAAAGTTCTTACTGCAGACTCTGTTCTGGAACCAAAAATTCCATCTATGTATCCTTCATAAAACCCTAATTTTTTTAGTGTACTTTGCAATAATTCTACAATGGGACCTAAAGAACCAAGTTTTAAAAAATCCATAAAAATCACCTAATTTATTTTATGTCAGTAAAAAGAAAAAAGTGATATAATAAGAAAAAGGAGGATAAAATATGCAAGAACCAATTTTT
The DNA here is from genome assembly GCA_944390445.1 of uncultured Clostridia bacterium. Taxonomy (GTDB): domain Bacteria; phylum Bacillota; class Clostridia; order TANB77; family CAG-508; genus CALXRW01. The sequence goes on from CALXQB010000044.1 coordinate 1,956, forward strand.
TTTGAACCAATCTACAAAGATTATATTTGGGGAGGAAATCGATTAAAAAAAGATATGCAAAAAAGCACACCATTTGAAAAAACAGCAGAAAGCTGGGAAATTTCATCCAATAAAAATGGAGAAACCATCATTCGAAATGGAGAATATCAAGGAAAAACAATAGATGCTATTTGGGAGAATAAAGAGATAAGAAAAAAATTATTCGGAACAAAAACAGAAAATTTAGAAAAATTTCCATTATTAGTAAAATTCATTGATGCTGAAACAAATTTGTCCGTTCAAGTACATCCAGACGATATTTATGCTAAAGAAAGAGAAAATTCATTTGGGAAAACAGAAATGTGGTATATTATTGACTGCAAACCAGAAGCTCAAATTATATATGGACTGAAAAAAGGAATTTCAAAAAAAGAATTACCTAATATTTTAACAAGTAAGAAATTTGTAGAATATTTAAATTTCGTAAATGTAGAACCAGGAGATTGTATTTATATTCCTTCTGGAACGATACACGCAATTTTAGGGGATACATTAATTTGTGAAATTCAGCAAAATAGTGACTTAACTTACCGTGTTTATGATTGGGAAAGAGTAGGAAAAGATGGGAAACCACGTGAATTACATACACAAAAAGCAATAGATGTCACACAAGTAGAACAAGAGCTAAAAATAGAAAAAACAAAAGCAATGAAAACAGGGAAAAAGGAAATTATAAATTCTCCTTATTTTAAAATAGATAAACTAAAAATCGAAAATAATGTTATAGAAGAATCTAATCCGGAAACTTTTTTTATTTTGAATATTGTAAAAGGAAATGGGGGAATAAAAGTACAGGAAAGAGAATATTCTTTAAAATTAGGAGATAGTTTTATCATACCATCTAACTTGGGAAAATATGAATTAAAAGGAAATTTAGAAATTTTAAAAACTTATCTAACATAAGAAAGGCATTTTCCTATAAAGTAAAAAAAGAAAGCTGTCCATAGGATGGACAGCTTTTTGGAACAAGTGCTATTCAGACACTTTTTCCAGGAGGTCATGGATTTTTTTGTCAATGATGTGAATCTGACCATTCCGATCCACCAAAAATGGAGAATCCGTTTGTGTTTGCCCTTGCGAGCATTATTCCTTCTGATTGCCTCATCAACAATCTCACGAGAAGTCTTGAACCCGTCGCTAATGCGTGACAAGTGTATAGCCTCTTCTTCATCCACAATCCTGTACGGAAAGTAGATAGGAGCTTCTCTTACGATGAACAAGGTATCCTTGATCATAAGCTCCTTAGACTGTACTTCGTACTTTTCTGCCTGAAAAAACTTCCAGGCAAAGGTGTACTCTGGAAGAAGTCAGGGAGCTCAGTCGCTATCACTTCCTTTGTCTCCGAACATATTCTGTTCGGATTATTAGGACTTGGGTGATAGTCCCTATCCATGTTTCGAAAGTAATATTTCACCTTCCGACTAACAGATAGAAGAGTAAGTGTTGCGTTTGCCATGTAAATACCTCCTCTTTATTATGATACATAATGTATCTACATTAAATTATAACATATTTATAAAAAAGGTACAACCATCATTTGTTTTGAAATAATATAGAAACTAAAAATAGAACAAAACCTAGATTATCTGTATATATTAAAATAAAGCTGCCCATCTACACGGACAGCTTTATGAAAATCAAGTTCTAAATTTAGCAATTTGATTTTCTGAGGAACGGTTCTAATGATCGGTTAACAATATGAGGCTCATTAAACCGGTCAAAGATGAATTGCAAACAAGGCTCACGGAGATTTCTCTTAAGCTTGTTCTTCCATATTGTGTCATTGATCAACATGACGGAAGCTGAATTACCAGAGGTATGAACCCATGCTAAAGCTGCATCTTCATCCATGACATCCGAGTGGTAGAAGTTCAAATCGTGTTCGTGAGTTACTGTAAAATTGTGTTCAAGGTTAAGAACCGGAGCGACAACTGAATACTCTCTTTCTTCTACCAAGAGCCACGCAAAAGCGTGAACTGCATCTGCATCGAAGTCTTTTGAAGGATCATAATCCTTGTCGACTTCAATACAATTGGTACGAATCATGTACCGCTTTTTACCATCGCTCAGATTACGATAGTAATACTTCAAGTAGTAGCGGGTCCGAACCAGAGTTGTCAGAGAATTGAACATAGAAACGTCCTCCTTTGCTGGAATTCCAGCAGAATATTAGATACAAAGTATCTAAAACAATTATACCATATTTATTGGAAAGATACAATTTTAATGAAAAACAACAACTATATATTGACAAACAAGAAAACTTAATATATAGTATAAAAAAACTTCATTTTTAGGAGGAAAGAATGAACAAAATAAAAGAAATGTTGAAAAACATATCAGGAAATTTAAAAAATATGATAAAAAAATTTCCTGTTACATTAATAGGAATTATCATTAGTACCATTTTAGCCTGTATTTGCATAGAACAAACAAACTTACTCAGGGAGGCAATTTGGCAAATTTTAGTATTTTGCATCATAGCAACAATTGGCTTTTTATTTACAGAAACTTATATGAAAAAGATAAAATGGAAAATACTACTTTTTTGCGTTTCTGCTTTTGTTTCCTTTATTTTCACAAGACTACTTTTCTTAAGAGGAAGCTTTTGGGGAATAGAAGAAGAAGTGGTCAAAAACTTCATAACAAGGTGGCTTATAGGATATCTCATAACAATGGCAATAAGTATCCTATATGGTCTATTTAAAAATACGGGAAAAACATTACAAGAATATTTATTAAAAATTTTTTCAAAAATATTTAATGTTACCATTATCTATGGAATTTTAAATATTGGATTGACACTAATTAGTATTATCTTTATTCAATTAATCTTAGATGGAAGGTTATATCAAATCATATTGCATTTGCAAATCCTTTTATTTGGCTTATTTTATGTCCCAGCATTATTGTATAGTGTATATCATGTAGAAGAAAAAGATGTTAATGCATTTATGAGAGGTTTAGTATGTTATGTACTATTACCACTTGTTACCATTGCAATAGGAATCATCTATTTATATATTGCAAAAATTATCATTAGCCAAGAAATGCCATCTAATGTCATATATAGAATTCTAGCAGGAATTTTTGTGTTTGCATTCCCTATATGGAATATGGCAGAAAACTATAAAAACAAAAATAAAATGATAGAAAAAATAACAAAATTTTTACCATATATTTATATGCCATTGATATTACTAGAAATATACTCAATTGGAACAAGAATTAGTGAATTTGGATTTACACCATCTAGGTACTTATGTTGCATTTTCATTTTATTCCAAATAGCAACATTTATATTTCATATTTATCATAAAAAAGAAAAATTACATTATATATTTATAGTAGGAATTGGTTTAAGTATAATTACATTTTTCTCCCCTTGGAATTATGAAACATTTTCTTATCAAAATCAAGGAAATAGAATAAAACATATTATGCCAGAAGGAACAAGTTATACAAGTCTAACAGAAGAAAATCAGGAGAAAGTAAAAGATGCCTATCAATATTTGAAACAACAAAGCACAGGGGAAAAATACATTCCAGATTATATAACAGAGGAAGATCAAAAATTATTATCAAGTACAGTAATAGATTACTCAGATATAAATGCTATTCGCTATCAGGTGCAAAATGCAGAAATTAATGTAAGAGAATATAATACCATAAAAGAATTTAATAGTACATTTACAGACAATGAAAAAAATATTGTATTATATGATGAGCAAGATAGAAAAATTATGGAAATCGATTTAACAGAATATTTAGAACAGTTAAGAAAAATGAATCAAATCAGTAGTAATTATGCTTGTGAATATTTAGAAGAAAATCCAATTCTCCAAATAAATGATAAAACGGGAATTTATATAAAATACATTTCTTACTCTTACAGAACAAATCCTGAACAAACAGAAGATATATATATAAGAGGGTTTGTATTAGAAAGATAAGAACCAAAATAGAAAATCATTCATAAAATACCCTAAAGGAGGGGAAAATGAAGAAACGATTTTCTATTTTTTTAATTCTATTTATCCTATTAAATATTGCTTACAGTATACCAGTATATGCTCTTGGACCATCAAGTGATGTAATTTACCAAGGAATTGATGTTAGCGTATGGCAAGGAAATATTGACTTTACTCGGAGTAAGGGCAGATGGAATTGAAGTTGTGTACATACGATCTAGTCAAGGATTTAGCTATAAAGACTCTAAATTCGAACAAAACTATACGAATGCAAAAGCAAATGGATTAAAAGTAGGATTTTATCATTATGTAACAGCAAGGAGTGTAGAAGAAGCACAAGAACAAGCAAGATTCTTTGCTTCTGTTATTTCTGGGAAAAACCCAGATTGTAGATTAGCAGTCGATTTTGAATCATTCGGGAATTTAAGTATCGAAGAAATAAATCAAATAACTTTAGCCTTTGCACAAGAAACACAAAGGCTAACCGGAAAAGAAATGGTAATTTATAGTGATGCCTATAATGCAAGAAATACATTTAGTCAAGAAGTTGCAGACAATTATCCATTATGGGTGGCAGAATATGGAGTACAAGAGCCAGAATCTAATGGTAAGTGGGACTATTGGGTTGGATTTCAATACACCAGTACAGGAACGGTTAGTGGAATAAGTGGAAATGTGGATAGAGACTATTTTACAGACGGAATTCTGCTAGAAGGAACAGAGCCAATACCAGAACCCGAAAATCCTATATTACCAAATGAAAGTACTTATACTGTACAATGGGGCGATACATTAGCTGAAATAGCATTAAATCATAATACCTCTGTAAACGAAATAGTGGCATTCAATAATATTGCAAATCCAAATCTAATTTATGCAGGGCAACAACTTATCATTCATACAAGAGAAGAAGGAGAAGAACAAGGAGATACCAACCACACATTATATGTGATCAAAAATGGAGACACACTTACAGGAATTGCAAACCGTTTTCAAGTAACCATTCAAACACTAGTAGAAAAAAATAATATACAAAATCCAAATAAAATATATGCAGGATATCTAATTAGAATATAATCGAGAAGATATTCAGAAACGGAGCTTTTGACATTGTCAGTGGGGACGGAGATTTTGACAGAGGCTGTTTAAAAAGTCTAAAAGTCTAATTATGAACCAAGGGACGGACTTTTTGTTCATTGAAATGAACAGAGGGACGGAGTTTTTGTACAGAGGAACTGTACAAAAGCTCCGTCCCTCTGTTCACAAAAGCTCCGTCCCTTGGTTCACGTCCCTTGGTTCATTGTTAAGACAAAAGCTCCATCCTTTTGTCTGACTCTGGCTGAAAAAATCATCTGTTTTTTTCTCTTCCTTTTTTATTTTTTTTAGGATATAATAAAAGAAATGTTATCAACATAAAAAGGAATGAAAAATTAAAATGGAAAAAACATACCAAACAATAGAAGAACGAATTAATCATTTAAAAGAAAGAGGACTTATTTTCAAAAATGAAGAAAAAGCAAAAAAAATTATCCTAAGAGAAAATTATTTTTATCTAACAGAAGAATATGAGGATATTTTTTTAGATTTAAAAAAGAAAGATGAAAGTTATGTAAGGGAAACATATTTTGAAGAATTATACGCAATTTATCAATTTGATAGGGAACTTAGGAATTTACTTTTAGATGATATTGGAATGGTAGAAACCTATTTGAAATCCTATGTGGCAGAAGTTTTTGCGGCTACCTATGGTTGTAAAAATTATATGAAAGTACAAAATTTTAAATTAAATGCCAATAGTAATCATCAATTTGATAGATTATATCAAGAAATAAGGCAGAATCTAAAAAGAAGTCCTAAAAATGGAGTGGTAAAACAATATCAAATAAAAAATAAAAATTTGCCACCATGGGTACTAGTAAGAGTTATGACATTTGGAAATATTAAACAATTTTATTATTTATTAAAAACTGAAGAAAAAGAAAAAGTAGCAAAACTTTTGGAAGTAGACAGAAAATATCTCTATACCTATTTGCAAATATTAAATGTGATTAGAAATATATGTGCACATGGTGATGTTTTATTTAATGTAAGACTACAATATAAATTATCAAAATATGATAATAAAGAAAGAGAAAGATTAAAAATAAGGAAAATAAATGGAGATTATGAATATGGAACAAATGATATGTTTGCTGTTATCTTAACTTTAAAAAAATTATTAGATCAAGAGGATTTTATACCATTATTTTTAAAAATAGAAAACAGAATAAAACAAGTGCAACAAGAGATTGACGAAATTAGTTTTCAATATTTTTTAAAAGAATTAGGATTTCCAAAAAATTATAAACAAATAAAAATGATGTAAAATGTTAAATCTCTAATTTCAAAAATACTAAAAATTTAAGAACTAGAGGGAAAGAATGAAAAAAATATTAATAACAGAAAAACCATCAGTAGCAATGGAATTTGCAAAAGTTTTAAAAATAAATACAACAAGAAAGAATGGATATTTAGAATCAGAAGAATGGGTCGTGACTTGGTGTGTGGGACACTTGGTTACAATGTCTTATCCAGAAAAGTATGATGAAAAACTAAAATTTTGGAGATTAGATACCCTTCCTTTTATTCCAGAAGAATTTAAATATGAGATTATTCCAAGTGTAGAAAAACAATATGAAATAGTAAAAAGTTTGTTACTAAGAGAAGATATTGATACTATATATGTTTGCACTGACTCTGGACGCGAAGGAGAATATATATACCGCTTAGTAGAACAAATGGTAGGGGTGAAACGGGAAAATAAGGAAAAGAGTTTGGATTGACTCCCAAACTGAAGAAGAGATTTTAAGAGGAATTAGAGAAGCAAAAGACCTCTCAGAATATGATTCTCTAAGTGATTCTGCCTATTTAAGAGCAAAAGAAGATTATTTAATTGGTATTAATTTTTCAAGAGTCTTATCCATTATTTTTAGTAAAAAATTGGCAGAAAAAACGCAAAGAGAAAAAGCTTCTATATCTGTGGGAAGAGTTATGACCTGTGTTTTAGGGATGATAGTAGAAAGAGAATTAGAAATTCGAAACTTTGTCAAAACAAAATACTATAAAATAATTGGTGAATTCGAAAATATGAAAGCAGAATGGAAAGTAGATGAAGAATCCACTTATTTCAATTCTCCACAATTATATAATGAATCTGGGTTTAAAAAAGAGGAAGATGCAAAAGAATTCATTCAAAATATAAAAAATAAAATAGCGATCGTAGAAGAAGCTAAAAAATCAAAACAAAAAGAAAATCCACCATTACTATTTAATTTAGCGGAGATACAAAATGAATGTAGTAAAAAATTTAAAATAAAATCAGATGAAACGCTAAATATCATACAAAATTTATATGAAAAAAAATTAGTTACTTATCCTAGAACAGATGCAAGAGTATTATCTACAGCTGTGGCAAAAGAAATTACCAAAAATTTAAATGGATTATCAAAATTTCAAGATGAAGAAATCCAAAAATATATACAAAAAATGATCCAAGAAAAATACAGTACAAACCTAATTAAAACTAAGTATGTAAACGATAGTAAAATAACAGATCATTATGCCATTATTCCCACAGGGCAGGGATTAGAAAATTATGAAAAATTAGACGAATTACAAAAACAAGTATATAAATTAATTGTAAAAAGATTTTTAAGTATATTTTATCCACCTGCAGAATTTAGTAAAGTGTCAGTTACAATAAAAGTAGATACTGAGAGGTTTTATCAAAGTGGAAAAGTATGTACAAAACAAGGATATTTAGAAATCTTAAAACCAGAAAAAGAAACAGAAGAAAACAATTTAGAAATCTTAAAATCATTAAAAAAAGGGCAAGAATTAAGAATTGTATCAATGGACGCAAAAGAAGCGGAAACATCACCACCTAATAGATATAATTCAGGTTCAATTATTCTTGCTATGGAAAATGCAGGGAAACTAATAGAAGATGAAACACTAAGAGAGCAAATAAAGGGAGCAGGGATTGGTACAAGCAGTACAAGAGCAGAAATTATAAAAAAATTAGAAAAAATACAATATATCCAAATTAATAATAAAACACAAATTATTACACCCACCTTTTTAGGGGAAAGCATTTATGAGATTATAAAAAAATCTATGGAAGATTTATTAAATCCTAAATTAACAGCAAGTTGGGAAAAAGGATTAGAAATGGTAGCAAAAAAAGAAATCAAACCAGAAGAATTTATGGAAAAATTAAAAAAATTCATAGAAACTAAAATAGGGAAATTAGTGATTAAGATGTGAAAAGTTGGAGGTGAAATTATTCTCACCTCCAACTTCCCACTAGGCAAAATATTTAATCCCTGTTCGAATGGCATTTGTTTTCATCACTAGGTGACCATATTCTGTAAGTCTTCTTTCAAAAAGCTCTGGATGATGTACATAACTTCCGAATTCTGTAATAGCAGAACAAAAAGCTTTTAAATTCTCTGGACGAGAATGAATTTGTTTAAAAACAAGGTAATATTGAGACGAGTAAAAATACAATTGAATACTTTTTGCTAGCTGATTTAAATGATTTACAGTAGTATGATCTAAAAACGTACAAAAGGCAATAAAATCATCAAAATCATCAAAACGATAAATAGCAATTTTTTTAGTTAAATCAATAGCTTTACGTCTCATATGTACTTTTTTTCTTTTCAAGGTAGGCTCTACTATTTCAGGAGACCTTGTTAAAGTGAAAATAAAATCTCCTGTAGAAGCCGCCAAAGCCTCAATGCTAACTCTATAATTTTTAGTAACAAAACCAACCTCTTCTTCAGCCAAAGCTAGCATATCTAAGAATAGGCTTTGTGTTTCAATAGGACTAGCCATAAAAGAATGAAAATCTATATTTTTTTCTTTTAAATCTTCTAAATTTAAAATAATTCTTATCTTATTTTCATTTAGTTTCTCTATTTTCATAAAAGAAAAACCTCCTCAATTATAATACCATTATACTACGAAATCCGTTTGTTTTAAAGAATAAAAAAATGGAAAAACTGTAAATAATAGGACTGATATAGTATATGAAAATATTTTTATAAACGTACTACATATATTAGCATAAAAAAAGAAAAAAGAAAAGTAAAAATAAAAACGAATTGTAAAAAATTCCAAAAATGTAAAAGATAGTATTGAAAATTTGGCAAATTCAATATATAATATGCAAAACAAAAGAGTGTAAAATTCCGCAAGAGAAAGGATGAACAAACATGGCAACAAGAGATAAAAATATATGGATATTACTTATATTTATATTTTCAGGAATTGTATTAGGTGGATTAATTGGAGAGCTTGCAGGAAATGTTAGCTTTTTAAATTGGCTATCTTATGGACAAGAATTCGGATTAGAATCACCACTTGTATTAGATTTAAATATTATAAAACTTACCTTTGCCTTATCTGTGAAAATTAACGTGGCAAGCATTATAGGAATTGCCATTGCGGTATTTATTTACCGAAAATTTTAAAAAAATCTGGGGGGAAGAAAAGGAGATAGTATGTCAATAAAAATGAAAGAACTTCCCCTATCAGAAAGACCATATGAAAAACTACAAATGTATGGACCAGAAAAATTATCAAATGCAGAATTATTAGCTATTGTGATTAAAACAGGGACAAAAACGGAAACTTCTGTTGAAATTGCACAAAAAATTTTGAAATTAAAGGGAGAACAAAGCCAATTAAAATTCTTGCAAGATGTTTCAATAGAAGAGTGCATGCAAATTAAAGGAATTGGAAAAGTAAAAGCAATACAAATTAGAGCAATAGGAGAACTAACAAAACGAATGGCAAGGCCAGTTAATAATCAAATAAAAATAACCAATTCTATAGATGTAGCAAATTTAATGATGGAAGAACTAAGATATGAAAAAAGAGAAATAGCAAAAGTTATTTTATTAAATTCTAAAAATATAGTACTCAAGATAGTAGATATTGCTTTTGGTGGAGCAAATTTTGCTATGATAGAACC
>CALXQB010000045.1 GCA_944390445.1 uncultured Clostridia bacterium
AAATCGATAAAGTCTGTAGTGCACTTATAGAATGCGCTACAGACTTTTCACCTTCTCGAAACTGTCAAACTTGAGATCTTAATTCTGTGTACGCATAATATCATAGCACTTTTTTTTTCATTTGTCAATCATTATCTAATAATTTTTAAGTTTTTAACTTTCCCCATATTTTTTTAAATGATATACCTTGGCATTTCTTGATTTTTCTTTAATTTCCTTGTCTTTTGCATTTTTTTATGATAAAATGGATAAGATTTTAAAAGGAGGTTTTTATATGTTTTTAGTCTTTATTATATTGGCTTTTGTTTTTGTCTTGGTTGTTGCCATTGTACTTGCCATTGTTGGTGTTGTTATATACAACAATCTAGTAAAATTAAGACAAAATGTAAAAAATGCGTGGAGCCAAATAGATGTGCAATTGCAAAGAAGATTTGATTTAATTCCTAATTTAGTAGAAACTGTAAAAGGTTATATGGAACATGAAAATGCTACCTTAACTAAAGTTACTGATTTAAGAAATGCTTGGGCAAATGCTTCTACTTTAGCAGAAAAAGCTAAAATCGATGATCAATTATCTAGCGCCATAAAAACTATCTTTGCCGTTTCCGAGAACTATCCGGATTTAAAAGCAAATCAAAACTTTATGCAATTACAACAAGAATTAACAAATACAGAAGACAAACTTTCTTTCTCAAGACAATTTTATAATGACTCTGTAACAAAATATAATACAAAAATAGAATTGGTACCATCTAATCTAATCGCTTCTATGTTTCATTTTAAACCTGAAGAATTATTTAGAGTAGATAGTGAAGAAGCAAAAAAGAATGTAAAAGTAGATTTTAATACAAAAAAAGAAGAATAAATTTAAAATAAACGCAAAAGTATATTACTTTATGCGTTTATTTTAAATATTGTTTCTGCATTTTGATAGGTACTCCTTGCAATTTCTTCTAATTCTTTTTGTTTTACCTGTGCTATTTTCTGTGCTGTATATTTTACATTTCTGGAATCATTTCTAGTTCCCCTTACTGGTTCTGGTGCCAGATATGGACAATCTGTTTCAATTAACATTTTCTCTAAAGGTACCATTTTAATAATTTCATCTGCATTTTTGCTATTTTTAAATGTAATACTTCCTGCAAAGGATACAAAAAAATCTAATTTTAAAGCTTGTTTTACCAGTTCTGGATTTAATTGTATACAATGAAATACTCCTTTTTCATCTACTGGCTTTTCTTTTAATACCTCAATAATATCTTGTACAGCATCTCTTGCATGTATTACAATTGGTTTTCGTAGTTGATTTGCTATTTCTATCTGTTCACAAAAAATTTCTCTCTGTTCTTTTTTATTTTCCTTATTCCAATAATAATCTAAACCAATTTCTCCAATCGCTACTACCTTATCCTGTTTTGCTAAAGAAAAAATTTCTTCTGTATTTCCTGGAATATCATTCGGAGAAATGCCACAGGTTGCATAGATAAAATGATATTGTTCTGCAAGCAAAATCGCTTTTTTGCTTGAAAATACATCATATCCTGCAACTACAGTTTTTGTAATTCCTTCCTGATAGATTTTATGAATCAACTCTTCTCTATCTTCTTCAAATTTTTCATCGTTATAGTGAGAATGAGAATCAAAGAAATCCATTTTATCCCTCCTTATTATATTTCTTAATAAGTGTTGAAAAGTAAGTGACCGACTCTTACGAGGAAGAAATGAACAATCACCAATTCTTATGATGCTAGTACATCTATTCCTTTCCATAAACTGCTATAACATTTGCAATTGCATAATCTTTGCAATGAGATATGCTTAAATCCATCGTTATTTTCTCTAATTCTTTTTTTAGGAATTTAACTTTGGGTCTACCATTTTCTTCATTCCAAATTTCCACATCTTTCCATGTTACATCATATTTGTTTTCAAGATAACACGAAATCGCCTTAAAAATTGCCTCTTTTGCCGCAAACCTTGCTGCAAAATGTTGATATTGTGCTCTATTTCTGGACCTGCAAAATTCAATTTCTCTCTCTGTAAAAATTTCATTTAAAAATTTTTCTCCTGATCTTTCTATTGCTTCTTTTATTCTTGCAATCTCTATCATATCAGTTCCACATGTAATTCCCATTTTTAGATCATTCCATTTCTAATTAGAATTATAAAATTAATAATATTCATTCCTAAGGAAATCGCTAAAATAATAAGTAATATCTTGTCTATTTTTTTTGCAAATGTGTTTTCATATTGTTCATAGTATACTCTTGCTTTTTCTATCATTTCATTTACACCTAATTTCTCTTCTGCAACTCTTAGGAACGGTTCTTCTTCTACACCATATAATTTCTCTTGCCAGTTCTGATAATAAATCTGTAACATTTTATTTGCTTTATTTATATCTTGTTCTCCTTCTTGTATAGCTTTCATAGCAAAATATTTTTGATACAATGCAAATAAATAAGTATATAAATATTGACTTTCATAAATATCTGGCAATTTTGTATAATTATAAGAATTGGCAGTAGATGTAAGCAATACACAATTTCTTTCTGTTATTCCATATTTCGCATATTTCAAGTTTGAAAAATCATATATTTCTGCCTTGTTAAATTCTACATCTTCATCATATGGTTTCATATACAAATATTTGTAAAATAGATTTTCTATTTTTTCAAAAGCATTTTGTTCATTCCAGTTTTCTGCATCTAAACAGGTATAACTAAATGTTTGAAAATTTACATGTTCTAATACTTCTCCCGTTATCTCTTGTAGCAAGTCTTTTATCGTTTTTATATCTTGAAATATATTCGCTTGTATTCTTATTTTTTCACAACTTTCTGCGTGATTAAATTGATAATTAAAATTTAACACATCTGCAAAATCTTCTAAATTTTCAATACATGTTTTTATAGAGACAAAGCAAATTCCTGTTTGAAAACAAATTAGTTCTATTTTTTGAATTTGGAAAAAGATTCCTTTCTCTTCTGTCTTTCCCTCCACTCTTTGTTCTAATTGGTATTCCCAAACACGAAAAGAATGTTTTTGTTTTTGATCATTCGTTGAAAAATAATATAATGAATTTTCTTTTGTAAGCTCTTTTTCTCTCCATCTTTTATTCTGATTCCATTTTTCTATATGTTTTATTACTTTATTTTGCTTTATTTCAAATGGATAAATAAAGTATGTATACTGGTACCTCGCTTGTATCATCTTTCCCTCTCTTTCTTTTGATGAGCAAAAATTCAAGTATTTTATTCAAAGCGAGTACACTTTTTCAAAATACTTGAAATTTTTCTATTTGCAATAATAATACATATTTAAATCTTCTGCAAGATGGTATTGGCCAATGAAATCAATTATCAAATTGTTCTCTAACTCTACACTTGGCTCTAGCACAACCTTTCCTTCCTGGTTGATGCTTCCCCATTTTCCATCTTTTTTTACTGCTGCATATCCATAATCATTCTGTTCTGTAGCATCATCATATTGATAATCTACAACTACTTTTCCCTCTTTATCTACAAATCCATACATTCCATCTTTTATACTTAAGAATAGAGTATGATCTGTTAAAACTTCTTGTGGTGTTTTTTCCTCAAATCTAAAATTATAATATTTGTATTCATCTCCAACTCTTGCACGAATATAACCCTTTTCAGTATTTACTTCTGATAAAATTCCTACTATCTTCTCTTGGAAAGTATTGTCTAACACTATTGTTTCTGTTTCTGTTTTTTCTGCTTGTATGAAATTTGCATCACTTCTATAGTTTAGAGAAATATATTCAAATGGTAAAACCACTTCGTTTTGTTCATTTACTATACCATATCTCTCTTCTCTTTTTGCAATGTAATTTTCTCCAAATGCCCATTTTAATTCATCATATTCTACATTTATTTTTACTGTTCCATCTAATCCAATTGTTCCCCATTTTCCATCTCTTTGAATTACTAAACTTTCTCCATTTATTTCAGAAATTTCATCAAAAGAAACCGTTGATTTTTCTTCTCCGTTTCTATCTATAATTTTCCAGCTTCCATTTTCTTTTACTACATATAAGTTGTTTCCATGTACATTTTTAATATCTTCATACTTTGTTTCTAGTACGGTTCTTTTATTACTATCAATAATTCCGTATTGATTCTCTTGATTTACAACAATATAACCATCTGAATATCTTTTTCCTAGAGGTTTAATCTCTCTATAATTTGGTTCTATAATCAAGTCTCCTGTGCCGCTTGCTAAACCATATTGTCCATTTTTTGTCACCAATATTGCATTTTCAATATTTTTCAAAGATTCTATACTATCATATTCACATTTAAGTATCTCTTCTCCTTCTTGATTTGCTAAACCGTACTTCCCATCCTTTTGCACTCTAAAAATTTCTTCTTCATAAAAAATATTTCCCATTTCGTCATAATTATCAATTGGAGTTGCTGTTTCGTAATTTGTAAATAAATTTTCTTCTTTTTCATTTACAACTCTTGTTTTATAACTTCCATTTTCAAAATTTACATCATAGGTACAGAAGAAGATAGGTTTTGTGCTATCTGGAATTACTATCATTTCACCATATGCTGGTTGTACTACAACTTCTCCTTTACTGTTCATAACGCCCCATTTATTATTTTCTAATATTGTAAAATAGGATAAATCGCTTGTTGTTTCTGGTGCTTCTGTATTTAATAAATGGTTTAATGAAATAGCAAACATAACAATTACAGCAATTGCTAATATTACAGAAATAACTTTTTTTATATTTAGCTTCGGTTCCTCATCATATCTTTTCCCTCTTCCCATATGTCCTCCTTCATCTATTGCTTTCTTGCTCAAGTTAAAATATATTCATTATTTTTTTCTTATTTAATATATCATTTATTAGCCTTAAATACAAGTTTTTTCTTAAAAAAACCTTTGTCCCAATGGGAACGCTTCCGATTGAGACACATTTATCCCATTCAGAAGCGTCCCCATTGGGACATTTTTGTCTCGCTAGGAAGCGTCCCCGTTGGGACATATTTTTCCTACCATTACCGTCATATCATCTTTTGGCAAACCATAATTATAATCCATTGCTTCTGTTAAAATTAAGTCCGCAATTTTTTGAACATTATCTGTTTGTATTTGTTGCAAAAGTTCTTCTATCCATTGTGGGTCATCTTTTTTAGCATCTACAATACCATCTGTGCACATAACAATAATGTCTCCTGCTTTTAAATCAATGTCATGAACTACTAACTCCATATTTTCTACAATTCCAGCCGGTAAAGACTGAGAATCTATTTTCTGTATTTTGCTTTGGTTTTTAATATAAGTAGGAACTGCTCCATTTTTTACAATTTCCATATTTCCTGTATATAAATCTAAAATACTAATATCTAAAGTAGCATACATTTCTTGTGTTGTATTTAAGAAAATAGTAGAATTTATTAATTGTAAAGAAACTTCTTTATCAAAACCTGACATCAATAACCTCTTTAGCATTTTTATGGCAATCTGACTGTTCCTCTTGGCATTTGGTCCTGAACCCATTCCATCACTTAATGCCAATAAATATTTACCATCATCTAATCTCGTTTGCAAATTACTATCACCAGAAATACTACTTTTATTTTTTGTTGTTTTAGCAAGTCCCATTTGTATCTGGTACTTATCTTTAGATGTATATATTTGTATTACTGCTGTTTCTATTTCTTTTTGTTTTTGTAAAATCATTTCTTGCCCTAAGATTTTACTGGTGATTTCTTCTATTTTGTGAATACGATTTAATTCTTCTGTAATATCTGGATATCGATCCACAAAAACTTCAATTTTATAAGAACCATTTTTTTGCTTTTCTACCGTTATATCTTTATAAACAATTCCTCTTTGTTTTAAAATTTCCTGTATTTCTTTATTTTGTTTCTCAGCAGCATCTTCTTCTGGCTTTTCAACTAATTCTTCTGCTACAGAAGTAATTACTTTTGAAATTCCATCTAACTGATTCGATAAATTTTTTTGATTTTCTTTTGACTTTTGTGTCCACATAAAATTTACCTTACTAATACCATAAGCACTATTTACAATTCTCACCATTCTCCAGATATCTTTTTCAATATCTCTTTTTATCTCTTTGTCACTAGCACTTAATAAATAAATATTTCTTTTTTCAAAAACATCTACCATATCTTGAAAATCAATTTCATCTTTTTGGGTAAGTTGCTCAAATAATTCATCTAGTATACCATTTTCAAGTTGTACCATATCCTCATATAAAACATTATCTGATATTGGTTCAATATTTGTTAATACACCATCAACAAACATGTTTCTACTTTGCTGATATACATCCACTTCTGTTTCTACGGTTGTTGCTGCAACTTCTTTATAAGTATCTGCTAATTCTGCAATGGTTTCAGATACATTATTTAATTTATAAACTGTATTTTCTGTTTTCTCTAATATCCTATTTTTCACATTTGGTAACAACTTGGTTTTCCCAATAATATCTGTAATATTGATTTCAATATTTTTTGGGACCAATAATAATCCTAAAGAAGCAATAATAATTTCTTTTAGTTGTATTATTTCCGCTGTATTTCCATTTACAGCATAAGCAAATACTATATTACCAATTACAAAACCAATTATCACTCCTACTTTACCGCAATCGATTTAAAATACCTGCTATCATACCTGATATAGCAAATGCTGCAATCACAAGTGGGCTCTCTCCTCCTGCAATCCCTAAAATAACACCTATAGTAGTACCAGCAGTTCCTCCAACAAGTACACCATTTTTCCAGCCTAGTACTAATACCATTAATACACATAAAATACTTCTAATCGAAAAACCGTAAACTGAAATTTCTCCCAGAGCTACAATAGCTAATGTAACTGTAATCATACCAGCCATCACTTCTTCAATAGAAAAAGCAACTCTTTCTTTAAATTCTCTTATTACTACAATTCCATTTACAAAAATTTTATAAAATAAATAACTTAAAATACTGCATGCAATTCCTGTTACAATATCATAAATATAGATTGGTCCAAAAAATACTGAAAGCAATTTTACAAGGACACTTGATATAAATAAATGCTTTCCTAATTTTCTTTTTTCATTTCTGTCTTCATATTCTTCTTTGGGTTTAAAAAGAATCACTGCAACGATAAAAACTAATGTTGTAAATAGATATGTTAAAAATTCGTTGACACCAAATTTTAGTAATACCCCTAGTCCAGATAAAATATAGATAATTCCCGCAGGTATTTTGTTACTACACGTTGCTGCAAATAATGATATAGCAAATGGAGAACCTAAATTTCCAAAACTAACGGTAGAAGCTAAAAATGATACAAGATATAAAAAAATATTTGAAAGTTTAAAAATTTCTTTTACTTTATTTTTTACAATTGTTTTATTTTCTCTTTCTCCTTGTTCTAACTCTTGATCTGCTATATTTTGAAACATCTTACCACCCTCTTATGCTATTCTTTAATAGCAAAATTTTTGCTTGTCCTTAACTTACATTTTAGTAAAATTGTCTTAAAATGTTTGTCATATTTAGGTATTTTCTTCTAAAACTTTTTTACAATTTTTGCTACTAAAATTTCCTTTTTTATCTTTTGATATAAATGTTTTCAAATTATAACTCATATTTTATTATATATTGTCATAAAATACAAGATTTTTTATTTAAAAAATGAACACTAAAGTTTATTTCGTTATTTCATTATTCTCTAATAACACATATATAAAGTTGATGAAAAATTTTCTATAAATAATATTCTATCATTTTCTTATATTGATCCTGTGCATTTAAACAAGTATCTATTAAATATCCTTTTTCACTTTTATATTCTTTTAATCCTCTGTAGTAAAATAATTTATCCTTATCTAAAATAATAAATGGAATAATATTATTTTTTAAACATTCTTTAAACATAATAATTCTACCAACTCTACCATTTCCATCCTGAAATGGATGGATACATTCAAATCTGTAATGAAATTCTATTATATCCTCTAATTTGACATTTTCCAGTAGGTTGTACCATTCTAATAATTTAACCATATCTCTTTGTACATTCTTAGGTAATGTTGTTTTTATATTACCAACTTCATTAGCTTTTTGTTTATATTCTCCAACATTAAACCATTCTCTTTTACTATCAGATGTTCCTTCTTTTAAGATTTTATGGAATGTTTTTATGATATCTTCCGTTAATTTACTATTTGCAATATCTAACATATAATCAACTAATTTAAAATGATTTGCTGTTTCTAGTATGTCATCCACATTTACTACAGTATCTCCTTCAAATAAAATAGTATTTGTTTCGTAAATGTATCTAGTCTGATCTTCTGTTAATTTACTTCCTTCAATATGATTTGTATTATATGCAAATGAAATTTGGGTATTATGATATAAATTTCCCTTTAGTTTCATTTCTCTTTGTTCCCTTAAAGTTTCTAAAATATTTATTTTTGAGAAGTCAAATTTTTCTTCATCTTTTAACAATTCATCAATTGTTACATTAAATATTTCTGCTAGTTTTTTTATGGATTCTATATTTGGTTCTATCATCCCTAATTCGTATTTTGATATTGTTCCTGGCTCAACTCCCAAAAATTCTGCAATCTCTTTTTGAGTCATATTATATTTTTCTCTATATAATTTTAATTTTTCTCCTAACATAAAAAAACCTCCTTTTAGGCTAATATTATTATATCATATTATATCCAAAAAAGAAAGTTTTTTTAATATTTAATTATTATATTCCAAAAAGGATTTTTTACTTTTTAGAGTTATTCTCTTTTTTATTTCTCTTTCGTTTTATGATGATAAATCTTAGTATGACTAAAGTGATACATACTCCTGCAATACTTCCTGTAACGAAATAAAATCCATTGTTCTTTTCCTCTTTTTCTCCTTCTGCCTCTTCATAGAATTTTTTTACTTCTTCTGGCTGTTCTTCTATTTTTTCTGTTTCGGATTTTTCTCCTCCTACTAGTATATCTTCTTCTGCATAGATTTCATGTTCTCCTGTTTCACTATTATACATGGTTACATAGTTTGCATTTTGACTTAAGTTTTCACTGATTGGCTTTTCTTTCAGTTTCTCTTCGATTTGTTTTGTTTTTTCATAGCTTTCTTGTATTGTTGTCGTTTCTTCTTTACTATTCCATTGTTCTCCTATGTATTCCCATAAGCTCATTTCTTCTTTTTGCTTATCTTCATATACTACATTTCCTGTCATATAATTAAATACTTCTACATTGCCATTTTCATAATATACCATTGCCTCTTTTTGCTCACTATTTACTGCTAATGTCTTGATCTCTTCATTTTTGAAGTTTTCTGGGTAAGTGATTGGTGTTTTGAAATCATATAATTTTCCATCTGTCCCTAGGATTGTTTCATATTCTTTTTCATTATAGGAATCTATAATTTTGTCTGCTTGTACTTTTTCTAGTTTTCCATCTGTTGCTGTTAATGTATTATAGTTTACTTCTAATATGGCATTTACTGCTTGTCCGTTTACTGTGCTATAGGTTCCATAGGTTTCTATTTTCTTTCCTTTATATTCTTCTTTTTCTTTGCTTTCTGTTTCTATTAGTTCTAATTCTGGTACTGTTTCTTCTTCCCATGTGTTTTCTTCTATATTATATATTTTACTATTTTTTCCTAGTGCTTGCCCTGCTTGTACATTTACAAATTTATCTTCTAATGTTTCTCCTTCTACAATCAGATTTTCATCTTTTAAATATGCTGTTATTCCTTTACTATTACTTACTTCATTTTTTACTTCTTCTGGTTCAATTTTAATTATTTTTTCTTGTTCTCCATTTTTTAAGCTTAATGTTATTGGTACTTGGTAATTATATGCAAATGTATAAGTTCTTTTATCTACATCAATTGTATTAGCTTCTGTGTTTTCTGTTTCATATGTTAAACTTGTTCCTTCTTCTACACTGCTTAGGTCTAAATTTAATTTATTCGCACCAATACTATATGCTGTTATTTGCGGTAGTTCACTATTTATTGCAATTTCTCCTCCTGGTTCTGTTGGTAAGTCTATTCCGGCTTGAGGCGGTACATTTGAATTACTTAATATTGGATATTTATTTTCAGTTAGTACATCAAAATTAAAACCAACAAACTTCGGCTTGCTTGTATAAAAATTTGGTGTTTTTAACTCTTCCAAACTTACATATTTATTTGTATCAAATGTGTCGTTTTGAGTATTTATGAAATCCCCATTAATAGTAGAATACTCATATACATATGTGTCCACAAATTTCTTGCTATCCTCTTTTTGATTTCCTATTCCTAAACTTGCTTTTTGGTCATTATCTGATATTATATTAGCTTCTACCACAATGTTACCATATTTATCCCCTGTAGAAAGTAGCTGTTCTGTACTTGCTCCAATAATACCTCCAGCATTTTCTGGTGCTTTAATAGTTGAACCGGCAACATATGCATGATGGATATCTGATACATTATTGGTTTCTGTCATTCCTGTATTATCTAAATAACCTATAAATCCTCCTGCCGAATGTGCTGTTGCTGTAACATTAGCATTTACATAACAATATCTTATTCCTCCTGTTTTTAGTTCTCCTATTAGGCCTCCTACCTTTGAGTATCCTTGTATTTCTGTGTTTTGTACGAATGAATAATTAATATGATATCCGTTTTCTCTAATTCCTGCAATTCCACCTACTTGGTTTCCCAAACTATAAATGTAGCTATCTTTTACACTCATATATTGAAACTCAAGGATCATTTTTCCACCAATTCCACCAACTTTATTACTATTAACTGTTGTTCCTAAAATAGTACAACCTATTACTTCTGCATTTTTTCTCTTTATTTCATTCGCATTTATATAGCCACCTATGCCACCGTATTTCTACTCCTTTCCCTTCAATAATAGTATTTTTTACTAATAAATTGCTATTTTCTGTTTCCCCGCTTCCATGAAGTATACTACCTCCAATTCCTCCAACTTGACTATTACCATTAATATGACTATTTAAAACAGTGGTATTTCCAGCTTTTCCATAGCCAAAAATTCCTCCTGTATAATTATTTCCTGTAATATTTGCATTGTCCAATGTAATATCTTTAACCTTGCTTTCTATATTTGCTGATATTTCATGTCTTCCTATTAGTCCACCTACATAATCTCCGCTTGCTGTTATATTTATTTCATTTGCATTTGCACTTTGTATCTCATGTGATGTTAAATAACTAACTAATCCTCCTACATATTGATTTCCAGTAATTGTTATTTCTTCTAATTGCAGATTCTGTAGTTCTCCTCCTTGTATTTGGCTAATTATTCCTACATAATTTGTTTTTGGTGCTTCTATTGTTACATTTTTAAAATCTACATTATTAAAACTAGCTATACTATTTAATATAATTCCAAAATAACTTGTATTTCCAGTATTTGTTTGTATAAGAGTTATGTTCTCAAAAACAATATTTTCTAAATTATTTTGCACATTCTGTATAAAACCTTGACTGCTTCCATTTAAAGATAATTCTATATTAGATAGTTTTCTCTTTTCGCCATCTGTTTCTAATCTTCCTATTGTTAAATTTGTTTTAATATCATTTTTACCTGTAAAATCGATATCTGCCATTAATCTATAATTTTGATATGTACCGACCTCTATTGTTTGCCAATCTTCATATGTATAAATTTCTTTATAAAATACAGCATCTATTTTACTACTTACTTCTTTTTCCTTTTTTTCTCCATTTTCTCTATATGTTAATTTTGTTATTTCATAACTATCATAATATCTTGTTGGGGTTGCTGTAAATTCCAAATAGGTTTTATTATTTTCCCATGTTT
>CALXQB010000046.1 GCA_944390445.1 uncultured Clostridia bacterium
TCTACAGCATCTAATTGCCCCCTTGACCAAGCTACTTCAATTGCATGGCGAATTGCTCTTTCTACTCTACTTGGTGTTGTTCCAAATGTTTTTGCAATGTCTGGATATAATTGTTTTGTTATTTGATTAATAATCTCAATATCATTTACTACCATCATAATCGCTTCTCTTAGATATTGATATCCCTTGATATGTGCCGGTACTCCTACTTCATGTATGACGTTCGTAACTAAAGCTTCTAGATTTTTCTCATCTTTTTGCTTCTCTGGAGATAATTCTATATATTGTGTTTTTATTTCCTTTCCTATAAAATTATTTTTAACAGGAGTTGATTGATAATTCTTCAATTCTTTGATTCTTTTTATTAATAACTCAATGTCAAATGGCTTTACGACATAATATTCTGCTCCTAAGTTAATAGCTCTCTGTGTGATCTTATCTTGCCCCACGGCAGAAAGCATAATACATAATGGATGTTTATGTAAGTTAGCAGATTTTAATTTTTCTAATACTCCTATTCCATCTAAATGTGGCATAATCACATCTAATAAGATAATATCTGGCTGCGCATTTGTGATCATTTCGAAAGCTTCATTGCCATCCTTTGCCACTCCAATTACTTCCATATCATCTTGTTTTTCTAAATATCCGGTCAATGTTTTTGCAAATTCTGTGTTGTCATCTGCGATTAAAACTGTGATTTTCTCTTTCAAAACAATTCCTCCTAAACTAAAATATTTGTAAAAATTTTACAGTTATGATTATAATCTTTTTTCTTCCAGAACGCAATACTTTTCTGGAAAATTTTTCAAGTTTTTTCGTTTTTTCGCTATATATCAATAAATTTTTCTTCTAGTACATCATATTTCTCTAGTTTTATTGTTTTATTGCTGTTAAGATTTGTAAAATCTTTCCACATTTTCTTTGGAATTTCTAGTTCTGCTTTTATATTTTCTGAATATGTCTTGTTTTGTATATTCCATTTCCTTTTCTTTGCTTCATATTCTAAATTTTGAAAATTAGCATATGAAATTTCGACCTCTACAATATAACCCCAATCTTGATAAACTATTTTTGTTTTCTCAATTGCCTTTTTTGCACTGTCCCCATATGCTTTTGTTAAGCCTCCTGTTCCTAATAAAATTCCTCCGAAAAATCTGGTTACTACTACTAAAACATTTAGTAGCTCCCATCCTTTTAAGTAGTTTAGAATCGGTTGTCCTGCGGTTCCTGTTGGTTCTCCATCATCACTACTTTTCTCTATAAGTTGCTCTTCTTTTAAAAGGCGATATGCAAAGCAATGGTGCCTTGCTCCTTTATATTTCTGCTTTATTTTTTGCAATATGTCCTTTACTTGTTCTTCTTTTTGTACAGGATAAATTTGTGCAATGAATTTTGACTTTTTTTCTTCTAATTCTGCTATTTGCTCTTCTTTGATTGTTTTTAGCATTTATTTATTCCTTTCCTATCGTATTTTTTCCCGCTACGTATCCTGTGCTATAAGCAATTTGCAAGTTAAATCCTCCTGTATAGGCATCCACATCAATTAATTCCCCTGCAAAAAAAAGGCCTTTGACAATTTTCGATTCCATTGTATTGGGAACAATTTCTTTAATGGATACTCCTCCTGCTGTTATAATAGCTTCTTCTACCGGTCGAAATTCCTGTATCTCTAAATTTAAGTTTTTTATACTGTTAATCATCTTTTTTCTTTCTTCTTTTGTAATTTCATTTATTTTTTTTGTTTCTAGTAGATTCCATTTAGTTATCATAGGTAAGATCATTTTTTGTGGTAATAATTTTCTTATACCATTTTTCAATTCTTTATTTTTAGCTTCATCAAAGTCTCTCAAAATTCTTTTTTCTAAAACTTCTTCTGTTAAAGCAGGCTTCATATCGATATGTAATTGTATCTTATGATTTTTCATTAGTGTTTCTATGTTTGGATATCTTAACAAGTGAGCTGAACTGCTCAATATAATTGGCCCTGAGACGCCAAAATGAGTAAATAACATTTCTCCAAAGTCTGTATAAATTATTTTTTTCTTTTCTTGGTCTTCTATTTTGATAGCTACATTTTTCAAAGATAATCCTTGCAAACTTAATACAAATTTTTTATCATAAACTTCCAAAGGAACTAAGGAACCTCTTATTGGAGTGATGGTATGTCCTAATATTTTTGCTAGTTGGTAACCATCTCCCGTACTTCCTGTTAAAGGATAACTTTTTCCCCCTGTTGCTATTATAATTTTATCTGCTAAAATTGTTTCATTATTGGCTTTAAGACCTTTTATTTCCCCATTTTCTACTAATATTTTTTCTACCCTATAGTTTGTTCTTATTTCTACTTTTTGTTTTTTTAATTCTTTTAAAAAAGCATCCCTTACCTCTTTTGCTGTATCCGATACAGGGAATATACGATTTCCTCTTTCTATCTTAGTTTTTACTCCTCTTTCTTCCAAGAATTGAATGATATCTTTATTATTGAACTTTTTAAATGCACTATAAAGAAACATTCCATTCCCTGGTATGTTTGGTATAAAATCTTCTATTGGTAAACTACTTGTAATGTTACATCTACCTTTTCCAGTAATTAATAGTTTTTTTCCTAATTCTTGGTTCTTCTCTAATAAAATTACCTGATTTTTCTCTTTTGCTGCTGTAATAGCAGCCATCATCCCAGCTGATCCTCCGCCCAACTACAAGTACTTTCATGCTATTACCCTTCCTTATTATAAAGCTTTATCTCTAAATTTTTAACCGCCTTTAACACTCCTAGTTTTCCATATTCATAGGTAAGCCCGCCCTGTTGAAAAGCTAAATATGGTGGTCTAATAGGAGCATCACAAGATAATTCTATAGAAGACCCTGATATAAAAGTTCCTGCCGCCATAATTACCTGATTCGTATATCCAGGCATGTCCCACGGTTCTGGAATTACATGAGAATCAATTGGAGAACCCATTTGAATACCCTGGCAATACTTAATTAATTCTTCTGCATTATGAAATCCAATTGTCTGCACGATATCTGTTCTTTTTTCATTATATCTTGGCTCTACCTGATATCCTAATTTTTCTAAAAGGCAACTCGTAAAAACTGCTGTTTTTAAACTATTGGCTACTACTTGTGGTGCCATAAAAATACCTTGCAAGATCGGTTTATTGATACCCAAAGTAGGTCCTACCTCTTTTCCAAGTCCTGGTGCAGTTAATCTTTCTGCTGCTAATTCTACTAGTTCCTTTTTTCCTGCAATATACGCACCATTTGGAACAATTCCTCCTCCTAAGTTTTTTATAAGTGAACCAACCATCAAATCTGCTCCTACTGCCACAGGTTCTTTTTCTTCTACAAATTCTCCATAACAATTATCGCACATGATAATCGCCTGATGATTTACCTTTTTGATACAAGAAATGATATGTTCTATTTTCTCTATTGTTAGACTCTTTCTTGTTGTATAGCCTCTAGAACGTTGTATGGTTATTAACTTAATATCATCTTTTTTTACTCTTTCTACTATTTTTTCTTCGTCAAATTCATTTCCCTTTAGATCAATTTGTTCATAGTGAACTCCATATGCTTTTAGTGAGCTTGGATTTTCTACAATTCCAATTACAGAATCTAAAGTGTCATATGGTTTACCACTAATACTAAGCATGGTGTCTCCTGGTCTTAGCATAGCAAATAAGGCAACTGTTAATGCGTGCGTTCCAGAAATAAATTGATTTCTTACTAATGTATCTTCTGCACCTAAAACTTCTGAAAATACATTTTCAATTTTTTCTCTTCCGATATCATTATAACCATATCCTGTTGTACTATTGAAGTGAACTTCAGATATTTTTTGGCTTTGAAATGCAGACAATACTTTTTCGCTATTTTTTTGACAATTTTTTTCAATTTCTTTGAAAACTGGTTCTATTTCTCTTTCAACAATTTGCAATATATCTTTCATATTTTTTCCTCCTATTAGAAAAATGTCGAAATTGCAATTGCAAATTCAACATTTTTCTTTAGCTTGCTTTCTTCTATTCTTTTGAATCCTTTTTTTCTTCTTCCTCTTCCTGATCTTCTTTTTTCTTTTTATGTTTGTATGCTTTTACCCATAATATTCTTTTATCTTCGTATTCTTCTATCTTATAAGTTACATCCTCTGTTTCAATGATTGGTTTTTCCTCATCTTCTGGAATTCTTCCTAATTCTTCTGTTAAGTAACCTGATAAGGTATCATATTCTCCTTCAGGAATTTCAACACCTAAGATTTTTTTCAATTCAAAAATAGATACACTCCCACTAATTCTAAAAGTATCTTCATCTATTTTTTCATATTCTGTCTCAATTTCATCATACTCATCAAAGATATTTCCTACTAACTCTTCAATGATATCTTCCATAGTAACAATTCCTTCTGTTCCACCATATTCATCAACTACAATTGCAATATGTTTTTTGTTTTTTTGTAATTCTCTGAATAATTCATTAATTGGTTTTGCTTGTGGTACAAAATAAGCTTCCCTCATTACATTTTTGATTTTTACTTTTTTGTTTGTTTTAATATATTTAAATAAGTCTTTAATATACAAGACGCCAACGATTTCGTCAATTGTCTCTTCATAAACTGGTATACGACTATATTTATATTCTCCTAATGTATCTAGTATTTCGTCAATGTCGGAATTGACTTCTATTGCATACATATCTGTTCTGTGTGTCATAATTTCTATTACTGTTTTGTCATTAAATTCAAATACATTATTGATTAATTCTTTTTCTTCTTCTTGAATCGAACCTTTTTCTTCTCCTACATCTACCATCATTCGAATTTCTTCTTCTGTTACAATTTCTTCTTCATTTTCTCCTACTCCAAATATCCTAGATACAATATTAGTTGAAGCTGTTAGTAATTTTACAAATGGAGCTGTGATAATATAAATAAATCGTACAATTCCTATCGCTAAAAAAGCTATTTTTTCATGATTTTTCATGGCCAATCTCTTAGGAACCAATTCTCCAAATACAAGTGTAAAATATGATAAAATTAAAGTAATGATGATAATCGCAATCGTTCTCCATGTACCGATAGTAATTGCTGGTATCCATTCATTTAGAATTGGTGCCAATTTATCAGCAAAGGCATCTGATGCGAAAGCACTAGATAGAAATCCTGCTAATGTAATTCCTATTTGAATGGTCGCTAAAAATTGACTTGGTTTTTTTAGCATTTTTTGTATTTGCTTTGCTTTTTTATTTCCCTCTTTTGCTTGCTTATCAATTTTAGCATCATTAATGGAAATAAAAGCAATTTCTGTTGCAGCAAAAAAGGCATTTAGTAAAATCAAAACGAGTAATACAATAATTTGTGTAAACATTAATTTTTTTACATCCTTTCTAGTGAATTATTTTATCCATAATTCATATGAAATATTATAACTTTTATCGCCATGTCTGTCAATATGTTTTTCTTCCATCTGCCTTTCTTGCCACAATCTTTTCCCATTTTTTACATTCCTGCTTTTGGTAGCTTTTCTTGAGAAATTTCCATACTTTTCGTTTTAGTTTCTACCTCTGTTTTATCTCCCTTCTTGTTATTCACGATAACTGTATATTCTTCATTATAATCCACTTCTAATTGAATAAGTCCTTGATACAATTCATACCCACTCGCACTGCTTGTTTCTTCTAAATAGTAAGTTCCTGGTGTTAAAAAAGGTATTTTAATTTTCCCTTGGTCATCTGTTGTTAAATCATGATATAATTCCACTTTATTTTTATCTAGTAATCTAAATTGTGTATTTTTAATTGGTTCTCCTGTTATTTTATCCTTTTTTAACACTATAATTGTTGTGTTATTATAATGATAATCAATTTCTGTTAAATTTTCTCCTAATTCGATTTTACTTCCTGTTAATGCATAGTCTTGGAAACTTGCATCTTGTGATTTTCCATATAAAATTGGTGTAGTGATAACCTCTGCTGTGCTTTTTATTTCAAAACTTCCACTTTGTGTCAAGCTTTTAAGAGGAATTCTGATTTTAAATATTTCTTCTCCTGAAAAACTTTGTTTTTCTTCATTTTGCTGATTCGTTAGCAAAGTTCCTTCAGGCACCTCTCCTTGCAAGGTCAATTGGTAGTTTTGGATATTCCCTCCTGCTTCTGCTTGAAATGTTCTACAAACATATCCTGTATTCTCTTCTAATTTCCATTCATTATCTTGTGCCGTAATTGTTACATTTGCTGTTGGTTTTACTTGCGTAGAATTTCTAGCTGTGGTTACAATTTGCTTTAAGGCATTTAGCGTTCTTTGTCCCGCTTCTCCGATTGGTTCATATCTTTCAAAGTTCCCTGCGTCATTATCATAAAGCATACAATATACAGCTTGTTTTGTCGCCACAAATGCCTCTATTTCATTTGCGCACCCCAATTCTGCTGGTGTTTTATATGGATAGCCATTTATAATTGCCTTCCATACTAGACTATTTTGTATGCTTCCTTCTACTGTTACCATATAAGGTATGGTCTCCGTCACTCCAGGTTTTTCTTTCTGAATGCAATATGCTGGATATTCTATGCCATCTTTTTGGTAAACAACAAATGTCGTTAATACTTCTACTCCATTATAGAATAGTAAATCTACATATTCTCCTTTTGAATATAATTCTGCTTTTTCTATGATAAAAGCTGCTTGTGTTTTACTGCTAAAACCTGCAATTAACAATACAACAATGATAAATATATAACTTATTTTTTTCATAATCATTTCCTTTCTTTTTCCCTTACTTTAAGGGTATTCTATTCCTTGTATACATCTTCTGTATTCTGGCTCGTTTTCTACACATGTAATTAAAGTAATTCTATTATCTTCTGTTTTTTCTAAATAAGACCAATCTGTTTCTTTTATCACTGTTATATTTTCAACATAATATACTCTTGTTTTATCCTGATAAGTATAATAAATTTTATCTCCTATATTTAATTCTTTAATATTTTGAAAATAATTTTTAGGATAACCTCTATTATGCGCAATTAAGCCAATATTTCCCTGTTCTACTGCAGTATGCTCAAAATGTCCTACAAATTCGTCCATAATTTCTTTTGTTGTTCCTTCTTCAATTGGCGCAATTAATCCTATGATAGGGATTTCAATTTGCCATATATTTTCTTTATTTGTGTTTTCTTCACATGAATGTAAATCAGAATCATTCATTGTATTTTCATTTTTTGTTTGCAATATATTGCTAGTTTCTTGACTATTCCATTTTACTTTAAAATTATTTACTGATGTGGAATTTTCTTCTAAGAATGAAAATAACAATAACATTACTAAAGAAACGAAAACAGAAAACCCTCTTAGGGTGTACAAACACTTATCACCTCCTGCTTCCAGGATTTTTATTGTTGGGAATTTTTTTAAGAAATAAAATTACTTAGAATAAAATTTTGAAATTGCAATTAAAATTTTATGAGAATATTTTAAACGATTTTTGTTGTTTTGTAAAGAATTTTTCATTGACCTTTTTCGACAAAAAAGAGACTATCCTAAATAAGAAATCGCACTTTATAATGTCTAAATCTACGAACTTTTTGCCATGTTTTGTTTCTTATTATGGGATAGCCTCTTAATATAAAGGGTAATTATTTTTGTATAAGACTTTTACTTTTTATTTTTTATTTGCCGATAGGCCTCACATCCTTTCTTGAATTAAAATTATTTATCTATATTTTTTTGATTATTCGATATTCATTCCTCCTTCTTTTCTTCTTTTTTTATTTTGTCTTACTTGTTAGCATTTATTTTTCTCCCCCCTTCCTTCTATGCCTTTATTTTATTTTTACCATATGTCCATTTTGTGAATGCTTTTTGAAGTTTAAGTGTATTTTTACTTTTCTTACATTTTATTTTCACTTCAAATCGCAAAACTTTGAAGTTTCATATTGTTTCCTATTCAAAAAAAAGTATTGCCTCTTACATAAAGCAATACTTTTTATACATTTTTATTTATTTTCTATTTTAGGATTTGATTCATCTGCAATTTCTTCTGATATTACTTCTGCTTTGTTTTCATTTTTTAATCCATATTCTGATTTACCAAAGGCTAATATCATTTCAAAAATAACTGGTAAAAAGATTAATCCTACTACATAACCTTCATTTTTATTAAATGCTTTTGCCAGTTTGATAGAGACTGGTATACTCATTCCAAGTGTTACCGTCCATGCTGGAATAAACGGAATAAACCAAGCCAAGTAAATAAACAAAAGCCATGGTGATAAACCAATTATTTTATATAGTGTAATAGAACTATAAATAGGTACAATTGCTTTCCAGCCTTCTTCTCCTGCTTTTACAAATATTTTCCATCTGGCAATAATTCTAAGTACCAAGCTTGCTAACATAAAAGCTAACATAATTACAACATATATCATAATGAAAATAAAGAAAATTCCAAAAAACATTTCTATTTCTTCCATAATTTTCACCTCTCTATACTTTCTATTATGCCATATTTGCTTTATTTTGTCAATTTTTACAATACTTCTATTTAAGACTAATTCAAAAAAAAGAACAAGTTTCCCTGTTCTTTTCTTTATTGCTCCGGAAAAATTGCTAGATTTTTCCGGAGCAACAAGGTTAAGTTACCTATGTTTCTGTGCGATTGCGAAGCAATCTGTACATGTGGCGAAGCCACTTTTCTTATTATACTTATTTATGGAGTAGTTGTTGTGGTTGTAGTTGTTGTTGAATTTTGTGGTCCTAAGTATGTAGATTTTCCAAATCCTAACATCATATAGAAAACTGGTGGTAATAATATTAACCCAACAATAAATCCTGTACTTTTTCCAAATGCTTTACCCAATTTATAGCTTGCAATAGATAATATAACAATTGCTGCGATCCAACCTATAAATGGAATAGCGGTTGCATAAATAATTAAACTTAATAATGGATGTAATCCTCCTAATTGGAATAGTACTACAGTATTGTGACCTGGTAAAATAGCTTCCCAACCTTCTCTTCCGGCTTTTTTAAATATTTTCCACAATCCAATAATGTAAACAACAACTGATGCAATTAGAAGAGCTATCATAACAACAAAGAATATTACTCCCATAGTAGCAATCATTCCTGCAGCGGTAGCAGCTTCTGCTGCAGCTGAGTTTCTTGCATAGCTTGATGCATAATAATCATAATCGTACATAATATTAACCCCTTTCTTTTTTTTCTAATTCATTTTTACCATTTTTCTCGCATTTTGTCAAGAAAAAATAAAAAATTAATAGGAATATATTAAAAATATTCCTATTAATATATCTATGCACCATAGTAACTGTCTATTAATATTTGTTTTAATTCTTCAATTAATGGTAATCTTGGATTTGCTGTTGTACATTGATCTTCAAATGCTCTTTCTGCTAACATATCCACTTTCGCCATAAATTCTTCTTCTGGAATTCCTGCTTCTTTTAAAGATTTTGGCATCTCTAATTTTTTCATTAATTCCTTTACATTCCAAATAAGAGATTCTACTCCTTCTTCATTTGTAAACGCTTTCCAGCCCATTTTTCTAGAAAGATTCGCATATTTTTCGTCTGCAATAAAATATTCATATTTAGGGAAAGAAACAAATTTAGTTGGTTTTGAACTATTATATTTAATAACATAAGGAAGAATGATTGCATTTGCTCTTCCATGCGGAATATGAAACTCTGCTCCCAATTTATGAGCTAGAGAGTGATTAATTCCTAAGAAAGCATTGGTAAAGGCCATTCCAGCTATTGTGCTAGCATTGTGCATCTTTTCTCTTGCTAATTTATTACTTCCATCTTTATAGGCTACCTCTAAATATTTAAATACTAGTTCTACGGCTTTTTCTGCTAAGCCATCTGTATAGTCGGAAGCCATATTAGATACATAAGCTTCTAGTGCATGTGTTAATACATCCATTCCCGTATCTGCCGTTATTCTGGCAGGTAATGTCATTACTAAGTCAGGATCAATAATCGCAACATCTGGTGTAAGTTCATAATCTGCTAATGGATATTTCATGTTTTTTACTTTATCTGATATGACAGCAAAAGAAGTAACTTCTGATCCCGTTCCAGAAGTAGATGGAATTGCCACCATTTTTGCTTTTGTTCCCAATTTAGGGAATTTATAAGTTCTTTTTCTAATATCCATGAATTTTAATTTTAAACCTTCTATATCTGCGTCTGGATGTTCATAAAATAACCACATTCCTTTGGCAGCATCTATACTGCTTCCGCCTCCTAAAGCAATAATGACATCTGGCTTAAAGTTATTCATTGCTTCTACCCCTCTTTTAATTGTGTCAAAAGATGGGTCTGGCTCCACGTCTCCAAAAATTTCGGAATGAACGTATTTTTCTCTTTTTCTTAGATGATATAATATTTTATCCAAGTATCCAAACTTAATCATTGCCTCATCCGTGACAATGAAAGCTCTTGAAATGTCTGGCATTTTTTCTAAATAACTAATGGAACCTGCTTCAAAATATATTTTTTCTGGGATTTTAAACCATTGCATATTAACCCTCCTTTTGGCAACTTTTTTTACATTAATTAAATTAACGGAAGATACATTTGCTGTTGTAGAATTTCCTCCGAAAGTACCACATCCTAATGTTAAAGATGGCATATTGGTATTATAAATATCTCCAATAGCACCGTGAGTAGATGGCGAATTAACAATGATTCTTCCTACTTTTACTTTGCTTGCAAATTTTTCTATTACTTCTTGATTCTCAGAATGGATAACTGCCGTATGACCTAATCCACCAAATTCTATTAATTTCTCCGCCTTATCGATTCCTTCTTCTGCATTATCAACAATATAGTATGCTAATACAGGGCTTAATTTTTCTTTTGAAAATGGAAATTCAATTCCTACACCTGTTTGCAATGTTACTAATACTTTTGTATCCTTTGGCACTTCTACTCCTGCTCTACTTGCTATGGTATAAGGACTTTGTCCAACAATATCAGCATTTAAAGCTTCTTCTTTTTCAGCAATAAACATATTTTCTTTGATTTTTTTCATTTCTTCTTCAGATAGGAAATAGCATCCAGCTTCTTTCATTAATTTTTCAAATTCTTCTTGAATTTCTCTATCTACAATAACGGCCTGTTCAGAAGCACATATCATTCCATTATCAAATGATTTTGACATTACTAAGTCATTTACTGATGTTTTTAATTTGGCAGACTTTTCTATATAGCATGGTACATTTCCTGGTCCTACACCTAAAGCTGGCTTTCCACAAGAATATGCTGCTTTTACCATCCCTGTTCCACCTGTTGCTAAGATTAAATTCACATCTGGGTGATTCATTAAAAGATTTGTTGCTGTAATGGAAGGTTCTTCAATCCACAAAATACAATCTTTTGGCGCCCCTTCTTTTATCGCTGCATCTCTTAAAATTCTTGCCGCTTCTACACTGCATTTTTGTGCAGATGGATGGAATCCAAAAATAATAACATTTCTTGTTTTTGCTGAGATAAGAGATTTAAACATAGTAGTAGAAGTTGGATTGGTAACAGGAGTAACCCCTGCAATAATCCCTACTGGTTCTGCAATTTCCTCTGTTCCTTCTTCTTCGTTTGTAGATATTACTCCTACTGTTTTATCATATTTAATGCTATGATATATATATTCTGTTGCAAACATATTTT
>CALXQB010000047.1 GCA_944390445.1 uncultured Clostridia bacterium
TTTTGTACATATGGCAATATTGCAATATGTCTTGCTCTTTTTACAGCTAATGTAATTTCTCTTTGATGTTTTGCACATGCTCCTGTAGCTCTTCTTGGTAAGATTTTGCCTTTGTCATTGATAAATTTCTTTAATTGTTCTGCATTTTTATAATCTAATACAAAATTTTTATTTCCACACATTGGGCATACTTTTTTTCTTACTTTTCTGAACTTAGGATTATAGTCTTCATCTATATTCATGTTTTTACGTTTCTTATTGTTTTGTTTTTTGTCTGCCATTGTTTCTCCCCCTCTTCCATTCAACTAAATTTATGTTTAGAATGGCAAATCATCATCTGATGATACAGAAAATTCTGAACTTGTATTTGCCATATTTTCTCCAAATGTATTTTCGAAGTTAGCATTACTTTCTCCATCTTTTTTGCTGTCTGCAAAATAAGCTTCTTCTGCTACCACTTCAGTAACATATCTTTTTTGTCCTTGTGCATCATCATAGGTTCTTGTTTGTAGTCTACCAACAACACCTACTTGTTGTCCTTTTTTAAAATATTTGCTACAAAATTCCCCTAACTTGCTCCAAGCCACAATATTAATAAAATCTGCTTGTCTTTCTTCTCCTTGTCTTACAAATCTTCTATTAACTGCTAAACTAAAACTTGCTACTAATGTATTATTTGTTTGTGTATATCTAACTTCTGGGTCTCTTGTTAGTCTTCCCATTAAAATTATTTTGTTCATATTATACTCCTTTGCCTTTGCAGGCTTTTAAATTTAATCTTTTCTAACAACAATAAATTTCATTACATTGTCAGTGATTCTGTATATTCTTTCAAGTTCAGCAATTAAACTTGGATTTGCTTCGAAATCAATTACAATGTAATATCCTTCTTTTTGTTTTGCAATTTCATAGGCAAGTCTTTTTTTACCAAGTTCATTTACATTTTCTACTTTACCGTCAGAATTAATTAGGTTTGAGAATTTTTGAATTAGTTCTTTCATTCCGTTTTCTTCAACACCTGGATTAATAATGACAACACTTTCATATTTGTTCATTATTTCCACCTCCTTTTGGCTATGTAACCCATATTAAAATATGAGTAAGGATAAATAGATTTCTATTTAAACGATAGTATTTTACCATATTTTGCTATAAAATTCAAGGGTTTTAGAAAATTTTCTCTCATCCCATGGGAGAACGTTTCCTATCTATCCTTGGCTCCCTCATTTAAGGGAGCTGTCGCATTTATCCGACTGAAAGTTTCTTTCTTTTAATTACAGTCATATGCTAAATAATGGGTGTGGTTTTTAAGCAATTCCTTTGAAGAGCGGGCGATTAAAATCGCCCCTACATTTTGGCAATTTTTTTCGAAGACGGCAACCCTTACACGCATATACATTTAATGAATAGTGAATAATTAATAATGAAATAAGGATAGGCATCTTCTCTGCCTACCCTTTTAATTTATACTTTATTATATTACACATTTTTTCTTTTTAATATTGCTAAAGCAATAATAGAAACAACTACTACTGTTGCAACAATTCCCACATAATTAGATACGCCTGTATGTGGTGTTTCATCTTTTTCATCTTCTGGTGCAACAACTTCATCATCTTTAGGCTCTTCTGTTCTATTGACTACTGGCTCTTTATCAACAGATAGCTCAACACTAAATTCGTCATTTTCTACTACTCTAACAGTAGCATCTACTCTTAAATCTTTAACAAGGTCTAATACTTCTTCTTCTGTCAAATCTCCTGCTAACCAAACAATATCTTCTTCTCCTGTTAGATTTATATGATAATCAGGTGCAGCTACTATAATATTATCTAATTGTTCTTGTTCAACTAAATCAAACATTGCTTTCAAATCTTCACCTTTATTTAGATGAACTGTAGTTGTATTGTTTTCACCTTCAACAGTTATATTATAATTTTCTCCACAAGCAACTATTTCAGCTACTCCAATATCTTCAAATATTTTTAAAGCTTCTGTTACAGTTGTTGTCTCTGGAAGATGTATAATAGAATCTGTAAAATCAATATCAAATCCTTCTGGCATTTCAAATGATGAAGATGTATAAACAATATCTTTCACCCCAGGAGTAATTTCTATTTTAACTCCTTCTGGTGCTACTGTTGAAAGTTGTGTAATGCCTTCTGTACTAAACATATTGGTTATTTTTGCAACTATTGTTGCATTACTTGCATATTCTGTAAATTTATATCCTGCATTTTGATTATATGCATATAGTATATCTACCAATTCTTCAATTGTAGATTCAATTTCAATAGTACTAACTACTTCTGTTAATACTATTGGCTCAGCTGCCTTCCCTGGTTCTGTTGGAACCTCTACCTTTTCGCCTCCATTAATTGACATAGTATAAGCATAAGATGAACTGCTCATTATGCCAAAAGCTAGTAAAATAGCCACTAATACTAAGCTAATTTTTAAAATGTTTCTTTTCATTTTTTTCCCTCCTATGTTTTTTTACATTGTAAAAATCACAATGCTTTTATAAAGGTATATCACAACTTTAAATTTTTTTCAACAGAAAATTAAAAATTTTTATTTTTTTCTATCAAATGATACATTTTGCTTTTTAAATTTACAATCCTGTTTTCTTTTAATACGATAATCCATAAATAAATAACAATAAAAAATATCGCTATATTTTCTAAATATAGTATAAGAATACTAGTAACAATTGTTATGATAATCATTGTAATATTGCTTATTTTATTAGTTATTATCATTGATTCTTTTACTCCTATCTTTATATTGAAAACACTATTTAAAATTCTTCCTCCATCTAATGGATAAATAGGCAATAAGTTAAAAACACATATTAGTATATTCGCATAAAAAATATTTTCCATGTTTTGAATCACAAAGTAATTATTTAATATTAATGCTAAAAATATAATAAATAAATTCGTTAATGGTCCGTGCTATAGCAATAATCGCTTTTTTTTGGTTTATCTTTTTTAAAGATTTATATTCCTCAAATGTAATGGATACACCTAGTGGCATAATACTTATTTTTTTTGGTTTTAGTCCTAATAGAATACCAGTAAATAAATGTCCTATTTCATGAATTATGGCAAATAGCATAATAAGAGTATAAACTTCTACCTGTCTTGTTACATAAAAGAGAAAAAGGAAAATAAAAATTTTAAGGTCAATTTTAATTTGCATACACGAGAAAATCCTTTCCTAATTTTACATAGCTCCTAATACATATTCTGGGTCTACAATTCTATCCTCTAATCTGATTTCAAAGTGTAAATGTGGTCCTGTTACATTTCCTGTTGCTCCAACTTCTGCAATACTTTGACCTTGTGTAATAGCATCTCCTTCATTTACATAAATTTTATTACAGTGTGCATATAAAGTCATAATATTTCCATTTAAAATCTTAACATGATTTCCATAATCACCTTCACTAGAAACAACACTTACTATTCCCTCTGTTGCAGCCACAATTACAGTTCCTGTATCTGCTGCAATATCAATACCCGTATGATATTTAGGAACTGTTTCTGTTGTTGGATTTCGATTGCCAAATCTAGAAGTAATGACACCACTTAGTGGCTTTATAAAAGATAATGTTTCCTTTATATAATTTGCATCTAATTCCATTTGGCTAAGGCTACTTTCTTCCTTTGCTGTTTCTTCTACCATTGTATCTTGTGCAGATAAAACAGCTTCTACTGTATTGGTCATTTGCCCTACTGTATTGCTTATTTCATTTTGCAATATATTTTCATCTATTTCTGTGTTTTGTTGCTCTGGTTCTTGATTTTCTTCTTGTTTTGGAATAAGATTTTCTAGTTTTAAATAGCCTTTCCATTCATTCCATTTTTCTTGAAAATTGATGTTATATGATAAAATCTCTTTCGTTTTATTTAAAACATCTTCTGAAAATATGTAATTACTATTTTGAATTAAATAATAAATAAAATAAATGACAAAGCAAATAGCAATCTGTAGTAACATCTTTTTTATGGTTTTGTGTTCCGGTTTTTGTCTAACATTAACCGTGGCATATGCTCTTCTTTCATTTTGCATTTTCTTTCTTTGGTAAATTTCTTCTGCTCGTCTTATTTTTTCATCAACACTCAAAGTTCTTTCCATCAAAAAACACCTCTTCCTTGGTATGCCTATATTCCCAATATATGCAAGGAAGACGTGTTATATTCAAGTTTATTTTTAAATAAATATTTTTATAAGGAGATAAAGAATCATAATTCCACTTAATAAAAAAGTAAGCTTTCTTTGCCTATTATATTTTTTGGTTAAATTTTTTATATTCTTTATATTTTGATTTTTTTTATTTTCTATATTAGAAATGCAATTAGCTATTACCATTTCTGCTTCTTTTACAATATAATCTTTTGGATTAATGATTTTTCCATTTTTATCTGAATTTATATTTTTTTCTGCATGTTCTACCTGCATTACTTTTATATTTGGTTTCAAAACAACAATAGCTTCTTCTACCATATTAGAAGGTAAATTTTTAAGTACAACAATATTTTTCATTTGACTTATGTCCATGTAAAGGACCTCCTTAAAAATATTTTTATACTTAAATTTTTTCCATTTTTTTACGGTTTATACATTAAACAATTTCAATTACACTATAAATTCCTCTTGACACAATATCTGCCATATTCATGACCAAATTTAATCTAGTATTTTGTAACATTTTCATATTAAATCTTGGGTTATTCAAATTGGTAGCTACAACTCCTTTTATACTCATATCTCCTATGTAAGCTACTTGTCTATTAATTCCAGAGCCTAATGTCACACCGTCTGTCACTTACAATAATGCTTCCTGGGGACCTTTCATTTGAAATGGCAGAGTCAATAGCAATAATAAATGGGTTCTTATATTCTGTTTCTATTTTTTGTATCATTGACTCAATATTGGTAGAACATACTAAAGAATTTAAATCCCCTATTATACTAACTTTTTCATCTGAGCAAAATAAGTGATTCAATTTATACCCTACAAGTGGTCCAAAACTGTCACCTGTTATGCGATCTGTTCCAATACATAAAAAGATAACATCAGAGAATCGCCTATTATTCGTTAATCCATATAAAATGGTGCTAAAATCACTTACAAAATTTTCATATTGATTATTTTTTTGTTCCATAAAATTCCTCCATTTGTTAAAGTATATGCTTTTCTCTTAGAGGTATTCTATTTTCTTTTATTTGGTGCAATAATAATACGAATATCATCTTTTTTATTATATTTTTTAAAAATGTCTTCTGAGAAGCCTGCCACTTGCGTAGTAACAACAATCGTATCATATTGATGTTGGATTAAATTTTGAATTTCATGATCTGTTTGTTCTAAATCTTCTAATTCTACTACTTCAAATCCTAAGCCTTTCCAAGTTTTAAAGCTGTCCTTATCTTGTTTAAATTTAATAAAAGAAACTCTCATGAAAACCACCTATTCCTAGTTTGTTCTCCATGAGAGTTTTTCATACATCAAATATTAAATTACAATTCTATTGCTGTTTCTAAAGCAAGTTTTATCATTTGATTTAAAGATTCTTGTCTTTGTTTAGCTGAGAGCTCTTGTTTTTTACAAATGGAATCTACTACAGTTAACAGACATGCTGCCTTTTTATTGAAAACTTTTGCTAAATAAAATAGGGCAAATGCTTCCATTTCTGCCACCTTAATATTTTCTGGCAATCTTTCCATTAACGGTTTTATGTCCTTTAAATAGGGATCAAAACATTCTGAACAAAAAGCATCTACTTTTTTGATTGGAATTTTTAATTTATCTGCCATTTGTTCTATGCTTTTATTTAGTTTTTTTGTTCCATAAGCTCTATTACATTTTTCATTTTGAAAATTATAGGCAAAATTTCCTTCTGTATAACTTTCTTCTACCAAAACAGTATCTAATAAATTAATTTCTGGAACATAAGAGCCACAAGAACCTATACGTATGATATTTTCAACCTGATAAAATTGATATAATTCATAAGCATAAATTCCAACACTTGGCATTCCCATTCCATGTGCCATAACACTAATTTCTTTTCCTTTATATTCCCCTGTATAGGCTAGCATTCCTCTTACTTGATTTACTAAAATAGCGTTTTCCATAAAATTTTCTGCTATATATTTTGCTCTTAAAGGGTCTCCAGGCATTAAGACTGTTTTTGCAAATTCACCTACTTTTGCTTCATTGTGTGCTGTCATTTGTCTCCTCCTTTATCTTTTTTCTTGGTAAAGAAGTCCCAAATCATTCTCCATCTAAAGAAATTATTTACCATTACAATCCAAAAACTTGCTACATCAAAAGCAATAATGACTTCTATTGGAAAATGTAAGTGTACACTAGCAATAATAGAAAAAATAACTAAGAATACTAGAAAAACAATAATAGCTCCTAACAACCATTTTTTTTCTACTGTAGCATCTGCTTTATCAGCTTGTTTGATATACACTCTATTTCTTAAAAATTTTATGGCAGCTTCAAAAATCATTGATATTAATACAAGAACAAAAAGGCTTACTAAAAATGATTCTCCTAATCCACTATATTCTTCTATTTTTTCTTCTTCCATTTCTTGAACATCTTGTAATGTAATTTCATTAGTATCTCCTTCTGTATTTGATACAATATTGTTTGTACAATTTTCCTTTTGATTTTCTACAATATTTTCTGTATTCTCATTTTCTAAATTTTGTTCATTTTCATCCATGGCTTTTCATTCCCTTCTTCTATTTGCTCGTAGAACCAAATCCACCCATTCTTTTTTGATCTGCTTTATCATTTTCTACTGTTAAGTATTTACAGAAAATAGCTTGTCCAATCATATCTCCTTTTTTTATTTCTAATTCTTTGTCTCCAAAGTTATAAAAAGCAAACATAAAATGACCATCATTGTCTGGATTTTCATAGTAATCTGCATCAATAATTCCAATACTGTTTGCCATCACCAACCCTCTTTTAAATGGATTAGAACTTTTATTACATAACATTAGGTATTCATCTTCTTCCATAAATGCTTTTAATCCTGTTTTTACTAAAGTAGGTTTATCTCCCCATTTAAATGGTGGAATCGTACAATCTTCTGCTGCTCCAATATCATATCCAGCTGAAAACTTTGTTTTTCTTTCTGGTAATATAATTCCTGCATTTTCAAATCCTTTTGCCACTTGAAATCCTCTACTCATAATCATTCTCCTCTCTTAACTTTAAAAAGATTATACCTTTAACAATCTTTATTGTCAATTCTTTCTTCTTTATTTTTCTCACCTTTTTTGTCGTTTTTTCATACATTATATTAAATTAAGAAAAAAGGATGGTCTTGAAAATGGATACAAAATCACATACTCTAAATACTTTAAAAATAGGAGAAATGGGAATAATAGAAAATTTAAATTGTACAGGAAATATTCGTAGAAGATTATTAGACTTAGGAATGGTGAAAGGTACTCATATTCTACCAGTATTATCAAGTCCATCTGGTGGTCTTACTGCTTATGAAATCAGAAATTCTATTATCGCTATAAGAGACGAAGATAGCCAAAACATTATGATTTCCATTAAATTTTTAGAAACCTAAAATTCTTTTGAAATATACTTGTATTTTCCCATATTTTGTGGTATATTATTAATTAGTCAATTTTATTACAATTATGGGAGGTGCTTTAAAATGGCTAAATGTGAAATTTGTAATAAATCTGTAAATTATGGAAATCAATTAAGTGTTACTCGTTCACATATCAGTAAAAGAACTTCAAGACAATTTAAACCTAATTTAAGAACTGTAAAATCTATTGTTGATGGTCAACCAAAAAGAATCACAGTTTGTGCTAAGTGTTTACGCGCTGGAAAAGTGAAAAGAGCTTAGTCTTTTTATGATATGAAATGAAAAACTTCTTATGATTACTAAGAAGTTTTTTTGTTGTATTTTTTCTAAACTTTTTATATATCTTTGTTTTATTGGGCTCGTCAAGACGAGCCCCTACATATAAAACATATTTTTCCCTCTTTCTTATGTATTAATCCTTGATTCCAAATATTAATTTTACAAAACCTCTTAAAAATTTAGGTACTTTTTTTACTACTATTTTCATATTATTCTACACTCCTCCTCTACATTTTAGCAAGCTAACCAAGCTAATCCTACCGCAACAACTGCTACTCCTATTAAAAATAGCCACCCGGTAAAAGGAAGTAAGATTACAAGTAAGATGCCGAGTCCAAATCCTATTAAGCAAACTGCTAATGTCTTTTTTAATAGTTTCAACATAATCTATTACCTCCATCTTTAATATATTATATTAATTTCTGCAAAATTTGTGCATCTGTTCATTTTTTGATATAATATAACTTAATATTAGAGACTGTCAGTGAGGACGGAAATTTTGACAGTTCTTTGAAAACATTCACGATAAAGCTGTCAAACTTTCCGTTTCCATTGACAGTTGTAGTTTTGGAAAGGGATGAAGTGATAAATGAATTCTTCTATTAATGAAATAATAAAAATATTAAAAGAAACCTATCCAGATGCTAAATGCAGCTTAGATTTTTCTACACCTTTTGAACTTGTTATTGCTGTTATGCTCTCTGCTCAATGTACAGATGAAAGAGTCAACCTAACCACACCTAATATTTTTTTAAAATACCGTACTCCAGAAGATTTTGTAGAAATTGATATTCACAAATTAGAAAATCTTATTCATCCTTGTGGTTTTTATCATACAAAAGCGAAAAATATAAAAGCCTGTAGTCAAAAATTAATCTCTGATTTTCATTCCATTGTTCCTCAAACTATGAATAAACTATTAACACTCCCACGGTGTTGGTAGGAAAAGTGCAAATGTTATATTATTAGAGGCTTTTGGAATTCCATTTGGAATTGCTGTTGATACACATGCCAAAAGGATTTCTAACCGTTTGGGTCTCTCTCAAAATACTGATCCAGAAAAAATAGAGCAAGACTTACTTGCCATTGTTCCAACAGATTCTATTAAAGATATTAATCATTTATTTGTATGGCATGGCAGAAATTGTTGCACTTCTCGAAATCCAAATTGCGATTCATGTCCCATTAAACAATATTGCCCTTCTTCTTTATCGTATACAAGATTTTGATTTCTTGTATATTTTTTATGTCTTTCATTATACTATCTATAGAGGTGTTAGGTTTGACAAATATTAATTGTTCTGCAAATTGCATTTACCAAAAAGAAGGAAAATGTACTTTAGAAAACATTTCCCCTAAAGCAATTAGTTTTAATAGTAATTGTGCTTATTTTTATGAAAAAAAATAATTTTTTTCGTTATTTTTTATCTATTTGCTAGTTTATAGAAGTCGTAAAGTTCCTTTTGTAAATTTTCTATTTTTTTATTCATATTTATTGACAAAAAAAAGTTAAAGCTATATGATTTAACGTATGAAAAATATTTTAAAAAGGAGAGATTAAGATTATGTTAAAAAAAAGAATGAAACTTTTTGCCCTTGTGTTTGTTGCCCTTCTTTTAGTAGCTTCTACTTGTTTTGCAACAGATGGGGCAGTAGTAACTTCTGTTGAAGACCCAAATGCAACTGCTGAAAGCACAAATACTACTATTGAGAATGCAGAAGGAACAGAAAATGAAGCTGTAACAGATAATGGTATAACAGATGAAATGTTAGCAAATTTAGTGTCTAGTGACTACTTCTCAACAGCAGAAGAAAGTATTGGTAATTATACTTTTTCTAAAACTGTTGATGGAAATGCATTTTTGATTGGTAATGAAATTACTGTTACTAGTGAAATTGCTGGAGACTTGTTTGTTGTAGCAAACAAATTAATTATTGCAGATACAGTTAGTATTTATGGAAATGTTTTTGCAATGGCAAATGAAATTGAAATCAATGGTACTGTTTATGATTTGTACTCCACATCTTCCAAATTAAGAGTTGGATATGATGGAATTATCTACAGAGATATGCATTCTATTGCTTCTGAAGTTACAATGATTGGTAGAATTGGAAGAAATATGATGACCTCTTCTAATAACATTTCTTTTGTAGAAAAGGATACAGAAACTGAAGAAGATTTAATTGGTATGGTATATGGAAATTTACAACATCCAGAAGGTGCTAAAGTAACATATCCTACTAATGAAGAAACTGGAGAAATAGATACTACTATGTCAATTGCAGGTGAAATTATTCATGCAAATGCACATGAATCTATTGGTTCTCTTATTTTAGATTATGTACTTGCTTTACTTGCTACTTTAATATTTGTTGCAGTTGCTTGGTTATTATTTACATGGCTTGCACCAAATTTTGTACAAAAAGTGGCAGGTTGTATTTCTAAAAAATTCCCATTAACAATATTATTTGGTTTGTTAGGGTTGATATTAGGTGCTATCATTATCATGGCCTTATTAATTATACCATATGTATCAATTGTTACATCAAAATTAGCTCTTGTACTTCTTCTACTTTATATTTTAATAGTTGTTATTAGTTACCCAACTCTTTGCATTTCAATTGGTACTTTCTTAAATAATAAAACCAAAAAGCCATCAAAAGCAAAAGGTTTTGGATTTACTTTATTAATTAGCACAGCTCTTTGGGTATTGCAACTTATTCCATTTGCAGGTTCAATCTTTACAATTTTAGCTGTTGTTATTGGCTTTGGTATGATTTTAATAGGAAGTGTAAAACGCAAAGAAAAATTGGAAGAAAATTAAAATATGTTCATAAAAAAAAATCACGGTTAGCCGTGATTTTTTATTCTTTTTTTAATTCTGTAACCATTTCTTTATAGTTTTCAGCTCGTATTAATGCTGTTCCCACTACTAAAATATTGGCTCCTGCCTCTTTTACTTGTTTGGCTGTTTGTAAGTTAATTCCTCCATCTACTTCTATATCTACATCCAACTGGTTTTCTTCCACATATTCTTTTAATCTTTTTATTTTTTCTATTGTACTGGGAATTAACTCTTGTCCCCCTTTTCCTGGTTCTACTGTCATTACTAAACACATATGAACAAAAGGTAAAAGTGGGAAAACTTCTTCTATTTTTGTATTTGGCTTTACCGAAATTCCTACTTTTATTTTGTTTTCCTTTATCTTTTTTATCTGTTCTAATAATGTCTCCTGTTTATCTGACTCATAATGTATTGTAATTCTATTTGGTTCTAATGGGATATAATATTCTATAAATTCTTCTATATCTTTTACCATAAGATGAACATCTATGGGTATATTGGAGATTTGTTTTATGATGTTAATATATTCCATCATTTTAGTTAC
This sequence comes from uncultured Clostridia bacterium, assembly GCA_944390445.1. Taxonomy (GTDB): domain Bacteria; phylum Bacillota; class Clostridia; order TANB77; family CAG-508; genus CALXRW01. The sequence goes on from CALXQB010000047.1 coordinate 11,313, forward strand.
TGTATTTTGTTCAACAAAGTCACCATCCATAACATCAATATGAAAATAGTCAATTCCTGATGTTTCAAGGTTATAAAACGTTTGTGCACTATTTTCTTTTTC